>CAUZHN010000049.1:0-16706 GCA_963579625.1 Gemmatimonadales bacterium UBA6960 | reverse complement strand
CAGCTTCGTACACTTCCGGCAGCACTTGCGAGCATTTCACGTCGTATATGAGAAGCTGGTTCGGGCCGTGGCTCTTGAGAAGGTCCAGACCGAACAGAAGAAGGAGTATGTCTCCTCGGATAATTCGCCCCTGTCCATCCACGACCCCGATTCGGTCTGCGTCGCCATCGAAGGCAATGCCAAGGTCGGCCCCAGCATCCAGAACGACCCGGATGAGATCCACTAGGTTCTCCTCTACAGTAGGGTCCGGATGGTGGTTCGGGAAGGTGCCGTCGGACTCGCAATAGATTGGCACAACCTGTCCGCCCACGGACTGGAGAAGCCGCTCCGCAACCAAAGATCCAGTTCCATTTCCACAGTCCACGGCGACCTTTATGGGGCGGGTCAGCCGAAAGCGCCCCGAAACATCCTCCACGTAGTCGTCAAGAACATCTATGCCCTTGTGCTCTCCACTTCCGTTATCAAAATCCTCTACCAGAATACGATTCCGGAGGGAGGCCACATTGTCCCCATAATAGGGTCTCCCACGGAAGGTCATCTTGATGCCATTCCACTCCGGGGGATTGTGCGACCCGGTTATCTGAATCGCACCATCAGTTCGGAGCTTCTTCTCCGCCCAATAGGTCACCGGCGTAGGGACGGTGCCAAGCCCACAAACGTCAATCCCAGCGAACAGCAATCCCGAGATCAGGGCCTCAGCTAGCTCCGGGGATGATGGGCGGTTATCAGCGCCAACTGCGACGACGGGTGTAACTTCAGCCTCCCCGATTCCCGACAGCGATCGGCGAAGGACCGTCCCATAGGCTCGTCCCACTGCTTCAGTGACTTCCGGATTGAGATCACTTCCTACGATGCCTCGGATGTCATACTCCCGAAAAATATGCTCTGGAACTTTCATATACCCGATGCTTGTCCGTCTAGCCTCCAGGAAAGGCCCGGCCGCTATCAGGCGGGGGAGGGCGCTTTCCGTCAGCGCGTGAGCCCTAGGAATCCATCCGAGGTGAAGAGTCCGAGGCCTTCAGCCGAGCTGAGGGCAGCATCCAACAATCCACTCGGAAACACTCCCAAATACAAGATTAGCCCGGCCGCCCCCACTAGCGTGAACCGCATTGGGATGGGCACGCAGGCCCTTTCCACCACTTCACCCTCCGAAGCCGGCTTCATCCACATGTACCATGCCACCTTCAGGTAGTAGTAATACGATACAACCGTTCCCAGAGCCAGGAGAACGGCAAGGGTCCAGAGTTGACTGCCAACAGCTCCCTGAAGTAGGTAAATCTTGGCGATGAATCCGCCGGTACCCGGAAACCCGGCCAATGAGAGGAGAAAGATGGTGAACATGATACCATACAGGGGTTCAGCCCATCCGAACCCCGCGTAGTCTTCCACCTCCATTCGGTCCTCTCCTTGGTTTCCAACGATCATGAGGATCCCGAACGCGCCTACGTTCATCACCGTATAGACGAGCAGGTAGAAAAGGATAGCGGCAGTCGAAATCTCATTGCCGGCCGCTAATCCCACTAGAAGGTACCCGCCATGAGCAATTGACGAGTAGGCGAGCATTCGTTTCACATTGCTCTGTGCGAGCGCGACAAGATTCGCGACGACGATTGTGAGGGCGGCCAGCCACCAGACGATCATATACCATGAGGCGTACAGGTTCCAGAACGCCTCTAGAAAGACCCTGACGAAGACGACAATCGACGCCGTCTTTACGGCGACTGCCATGAAGGTAGTCGATGGAGTCGGGGCTCCCTGGTACACGTCCGGAGTCCACATGTGAAATGGGACCGCCCCAACCTTAAACGCAAAGCCGATCCCCAAGAGGCCCATCCCCGAAAGGAGCATCCCCCTAAATCCCGCTCCGGCCTCAATCGTCTCGGCTATCTGTGGGAGGGTCACACTCCCAGTCGCACCCCAGACAAGCGCGATGCCATAAAGGAGAAACCCGGAAGAGAACGCCCCGAGAATGAAGTATTTCAGGCTAGCTTCGGCAGATTTTCGATCCCCCCGGTTAAAACCAGCGAGCACATAGGCTGCCACCGACATGGTCTCGATCGCCAAGAAAAGGAGAATCAGGTTTCGGGTGCCGGTCATGATCATCATTCCGACCGTAGCCAGCAGAACCAGCGTGTAGAACTCCCCGGCTTGCAGTCGCTGCCTCACCACATAGGGCACGGAGATCAGGATCGTCAGTGTCGCTCCGAGGAGGAGGATCCAGTTAGCAAAGAGCCGGAACCGGTCGACGGTGATCATTCCGGGTTCCCCTAGGACCGTGACCTGATAAAGCCAGCCATTCAACACGGCCGCGGCCAACAGCCCGACCACCGCAAGCCATCTGAGCGCCGAGGTACTCTCCAGCGACATTTCTGTCCCCTCTTTTCCCCACACCCCGGCCAGGAGCACTGCCATTGCCCACGCGGACAGGACGATTTCCGGGAGGAGAGCCCACACGAAGTCTACCGGTGAGGTGAAGTCGAGAGTCACTGCACCACCTCCGGAAACGGAAACTCCTCCGCAGGCCGCAGAAGCACTTCTACCCTGGAGTCACGCGGGTCCTCATCCAGATACTCGACCAGCGCACGCACACTCGGCTCCATCCTTTCTAGAACAGGTGTCGGACTCACACCAAGTGCGATCATGAGAAAAATGAGTGGGCCCAGCACGGCCATCTCTCTCCGGCTCAGGTCCGGAATGGACTGGTTCTCGGGGTCATCCAGCCGGTTGAAGAGAATTCTCTGCACCATTGGAAGCATGTAGTACGCCGCGAAGATCACACCTGTGGTCGCGAAAACAGTGAAGAGAGGGAAGCGCTGGAATGTCCCCAAGAGAGCGAGAAACTCACCCACGAACCCACTCGTTCCCGGGAGCCCGACCGAGGTCAATGCGGTAATAACGAAGGCGGTGGCCATCAATGGCGCGACTCTTGCTAGGCCCCCAAAATCAGAAATCTGTCGGGTGTGTCTCCGCTCATAGAGCATGCCCAACAACAGGAACAGAGCAGACGTGGACAGGCCGTGGGAGATCATCACCATGAGCCCGCCTTGAAGGCCATTTACCGTCAGAGCAAATATCCCGATGATCACGAACCCCATATGTGCCACGGACGTGTAGGCGACAAGCTTCTTTGCGTCGGGCTGCACCGCGGCTACCCATGCCGCGTAAATGATGCCCACAACCCCGAGCGTCAACATCAGTCCCACGACGGAGGGATGCGTAGCCGCCTCAGGAAACAGAGGTAGTCCGAATCGAAGGAACCCGTATGCACCCATCTTCAATAGGACGGCAGCCAGCACCACCGAGCCGGGGGTAGGAGCCTCGACGTGTGCGTCGGGGAGCCATGTGTGCAGGGGAAAGAGGGGAACCTTGATAGCAAATGCGAGGCCGAACGCACCGAAAAGGACGAGTTGTTCCGCGAGCGAGAGCGGGGTCCCGAGTAGGTCCAGCAGGTGGAACGAAGGCTCCCCCAGGGTCGCTCGAGCCTGAGCATGGAGATAAAGGATGCCCAAGAGCATCAGGAGCGATCCCAAGGCCGTGTACAGGAAGAATTTCACCGCAGCATAGATACGCCGCTCTCCTCCCCACACCCCCACAATGAAGTACAGAGGTACGAGCGTAAGTTCGAAGAAGATGTAGAAGAGGAGTATATCCATCGAGACGAACACGCCCACGATGCCCGTCTGTAGGAGAAGCATTAGTGCGTAGAACGCCTTCTCCCGCTCGCGGATGTAGCGGAATGATCCTAAAATCGCCAACGGCATCGTCAGGGTCGTGAGGAGGACCATGAATATCGAGATCCCGTCAATGCCCAGCGAGTAGCTCATCCCCCACATGCCGACCCACTCGGTGCGACTCGTGAACTGAAAGAGGTCTCCACTCGGATCGAACGCCCACCAAAGTCCAAGACTCAGAACGAACAGGCCTGCGGTCCAGCCGAACGCCATATGCTTCGCACGCCGGACCGGAACGCTCAGGACCATGACAAGGCCGATAAGCGGAAGCCAGACCAGCGCGTGGAGCACCCAGGCTTCGTAGGCAATCCCCTCCAAAAACGATATCATCTCACCTGCTCAGAGGATGAGGACGCCCAGGATCGTCAGGGCGCCGAGAGTGAATACCACAGCATAGGTTGTCACCTGTCCGGTCTGGAAAAGCGAGCCGAACCAGCCCAAGCTGCGAGTCAGGGATCCCACTGCGTTCACCGTTCCATCTATCAAGACCTGATCGAGCCATCGGGATCCAAACCGAGATGCGGCGATAATGGGACGCACGACCACCCGATCATAGATTTCGTCCACATACCACTTGTTGTAGAGGATCTTTCGGATGCCGTCGGCGGGCTGTTCAGACTCCGATGCCGGAAGGATCTGCTGACGTGATACGACCCTGGCCGTAAGGATCACTATCACGAGCGCCGCTCCCGTCGCGATTGCAGCCCAGGCGACGGGCCCTCCACCGAGCGGAGCCGACTCAGCGTAGGGCCCAAGTCCGCTCAGACGGATGGCGTCTGCCGACTCGGTGACCGGATCGAGCCAATGGTGTAGCCACTCCGACATCGGCAGGATCCCAAATCCCCCGAAAATCGAATCTTGGACTGAGTCGGGCACGTTGATCCATCCCGAGAAGACGGAGAGAATTCCCAGGATTGTGAGAGGCACCGTCATTGTGAGCGGGGCTTCGTGTAAGAGCTTCGCTTCCTCCGGACCGGTTCGGTTGATTCCGTGGAAGGTCATGACTATCAAACGTGTCATGTAGACGGCCGTGAGAGCGGCGGCGAGCAGCGCCATGCCCCAGAGAACCGTGAAAAGTACTCCGTAACCATTTCCGGCTGCTGCTCCAGCATACCAGATGATCTCGTCTTTGGAGAAAAACCCAGCAAAAGGCCAGATTCCGGCAATGGCGACGGTGGCGATCACCATCGTCGCCCATGTGAGGGGCATGAATCGTTTCAATCCACCCATGTTTCGCATGTCCTGGGCATCCCAATCACTGTGGGTAGAGTGAAGCGCGTGGTGCATTGAGTGGATCACTGCCCCGGCACCGAGGAAAAGGAGTGCCTTGAAGAAGGCATGCGTCATCAGGTGGAAGACCCCGGCGGCATATGCCCCAGCCCCGACACCCAGGAACATGAAGCCAAGCTGGGATATCGTGGAGTAGGCCAAGACCTTCTTGATGTCGTACTGCTGCAGCGCAATCGTCGCAGAGAACAGGGCCGTGACAGCTCCCACAGTTGCCACCGTGGCCGAACCGATCGGTGCCAGGGCGAACAGCACACCTGCCCGAGCGATAAGGTAGACGCCGGCAGTAACCATGGTCGCCGCATGAATGAGGGCTGAGACCGGAGTCGGTCCCGCCATTGCGTCCGGAAGCCAGACGTAAAGCGGAACCTGAGCGCTCTTCCCAATCGCACCGAGGAGCAGGAGAAGAGCTACCGCAGTCACCACCGTTCCCCCATAAGGAAGAGACTCCGGCGCCGCCTCGAAGACACCGACATAGTCCAAGGCACCCAGATGCGTGAACAGGAGGAAGATCGCCAGCAGGAACCCCAGGTCGCCGATACGATTGACAATGAAGGCTTTCTTTCCCGCGTCAGCCTTCTCTGGGTCCTCGAACCAAAACCCGATGAGGAGATATGAGCAGAGTCCCACCCCCTCCCACCCAACGAACATCAGTGGGAAGCTCGCTCCCATCACCAGCACCAGCATGAAGAAGATGAAGAGGTTTAAGTAACAGAAATACCGGGAGTAGCCCGGATCATCCCGCATGTACGCAACGCTGAACAGGTGGATCAGGAAGCCGACGCCTGTGATTACCATCATCATGATCAGGGAGAGCTGATCAAGCTGGATAGCAGCCTCCACACTCAGATTCCCACTTGCTATCCAGGTCCAGTAGCCTTGGACAAACGGTTCGTGCGGCTGAGCCCCCAGCATCCCAACGAAGTTGACCACCGTGAGGACGAAGGCGGCACCTACTGCACCCGGACCGATCCAGGAGGACAGAGAGTGCGTTACGCTCCCGATTTCTGCGGCCATGCCCGTCCGGATCATCCGCGCATTCCGGCATCCGCTAACAAGGGCAAGAACCCCATTTGCCACGAACCCAGCGAGCGGTAGGATCAAAATCATCCCGGGAAGGAACGGCTCAAAGACCTCACCCACCCCAGGCTGCCCTACCTGAGCAAGACCCGTCAGTAGAAGTGCCAGGCCGGTCATTTTCTCACCACTTCAGCAGGTTGAAGTTCTCCACATTCACCGTTTCGTAATGACGGAAGATGGAGATGATGATTGCTAGCCCAACCGCAGCCTCTGCTGCTGCGACGGTCATCACGAAGAACACGAAGAGTTGTCCCTCAATTCCCAGGTACCTTGAGAAAGCGACGAACGAGAGGTTGACCGCGTTCAGTTGAAGCTCGATACAGAGAAACACGATGATCGCATTCCTCCGGATCAGTACGCCGAAGGCCCCGATCATGAAGAGTAGGGCACTCAGAACCAAAGCCTCTGCGAGCATTCTTCAGGCCCTCTTCTTCGCCAATGCAACCGCTCCGACCAACGCAACCAGGAGAAGGACCCCGACCAATTCGAAGGCAATCACGTACTCCGTGAATAGCGGGCGGGCGATCGCTCCCACAACCCCCTGCTCTTCCAGGAGGAGGTCCATTCCTTCCGGCCCTGGAAAGTACTGGTAGATTGGGTTCTCCTCAGCTCCTCGAAGCTGACTCGCCAGCAGGCCGGCCAACGCCCCCGTGACTCCGAACGCCAGAAATGCACCGAGACCTCGCCTCACATCTGCCTTATAGTCGTGGCCCAGGTTGAGGAGCATGATCACGAAAAGAAAGAGGACCATAATCGCGCCGGCGTAGACCAACACTTGAATCGCCGCCAGGAAGTGAGCCTCCAGTAGGACGAAGATGCCGGCCAGCGCGGCCAACGTCCCCACCATGAACAGGAGGCTCCCTACTGGGTTCTTCTGGATCACCACCCCAAGCGCGCCGCCCACTGCTATGGTGGCCAGGATGAAAAAAAAGATCTCAACCATCAGACAAATACTGGAGAAATAGAGCGGGCGTCATTCCGAGGTCGGGTCGGAGGGATCCCACAGGAGCGTACTGGGGTGATCCTGCTCCATGAGTCGATCCAGATCGTAGACAAACTGATCCCGAGTGTACTCGGCATTTTCGAAGTGAACACCGACGTGGATCGCCTCTACGGGGCAAACTTCCTGGCACATTCCACAAAAAATGCATCGAAACTCGTCGATCTCATAAACGATGGGATATCGGTTCCCCATGTCATCCTCTCCCCCGACAAGACGGATGCAATTCGCTGGACAGACAGTGGGACAGAGCCCACACGCTACGCACTTGGGGCGGCCGTCAGCGTGTCTCTCCATCACATGGGTTCCACGCCATCGTGGCGAGATCTCCGGACGCTCCTCAGGGTACTGTAGGGTGACATTTTTTGGGTTAATCATATGCTTGAACGTGACAGACATACCTTTAAGTGTAGAACGAAGATAAGACGTCGTTCCACGGTCAGGTCTCCGCATCACCTTCACAGTTGCAGCCAAGTCGTCATCCTCCCTTTAACTGGGTAGTTCGAGGGGGTGAGGTGAGGGCATCGGTCGCCCCGATCTTTACCCTCCCACCCCTGGCCGATGGATTGCCGCCAGCCGCGCCTGTGATGATCCGGTCCCGGTCAACTACGAAGATGAATGCCAAAGTGGCCAAGGCGCTGACGCCAGTCAGCACCGCCCCGAACAGGAGACCCTCTATCCTCATCTGATCCAATGTCAGGACCGTCCCAGCAATCAGCATGACATAGATCAGGGCGGTGGGTAGCATGACCTTCCAACCCAGGTGCATCACTTGGTCATAACGGAATCTCGGAAGCGTCCAACGTACCCAGATGAAGACCAGGACGAAGAAGGATGTCTTGATCGAGAACGCTATGAAGGTTAACAGCGTCTTCCACCAGGACGGCGACGCCGCGATTGGCTCACCTGTCACAGAAAACCCAGAGATCAACGCTCCCTCATGCCAGAACATGTGATCGCCATCCCAGAATGGGATGCTCCATCCCCCGAGGAAAAGTGTGGCCATCAGCGCAGAGGCGGTCAGGATGTGCGCGTACTCCGCAATGAAGAACATCGAAAATTTCATGGCCGAATACTCAGTGTGGTACCCGGTGATGAGCTCGGACTCCGCTTCTGGGAGGTCGAAAGGAAGTCGATTCGTCTCAGCAAAGGAGGAGATAACGAACAGGAGAAACGCCAGTGAGAGTGGGAGAACAAACCAGAGTCCCATCTGCTGCTGCTGCCAGACGATCTCAGTCAGCGTCACATTCCCCGCCAGAATGATTACGGGAATCAGAGAAAGGCCGAGGGCCACCTCATAGCTAATCATCTGAGCGGAAGACCGTACCCCGCCAAGGAACGCGTACTTGTTATTGGACGACCAGCCAGCGAGAAAGAGTCCGTATACGCCGAGAGAAGACAGGGCAAGAACGTAAAGGAGACCGATAGGCAGATCCGCCACGATCATGTCAACGACACCCCAAGGCGTGGGTAAGGGAGCCGCAAACGGTACGACTGCAAAAATAATCAGGGCGGGTATGATCGAGAGAGCCGGGGCGAGAACAAAGAAGAACTGGTTCGCGGTCGCGGGGAGCGTCTCCTCCTTAAGTACGTTCTTGATCCCGTCAGCGATCGGCTGTAAGAGTCCGAAAGGGCCCACACGATTCGGTCCTAACCGGTCTTGGATAAATGCGGACACCCGTCGCTCTGCGAGCGTCATGTAAGCCACCGCCAGCAGAATCAAGGTGAACACCGTCACAACCTTGATCACGGCAAAGATGACGAAGACGATCGGGGTAAGCTCCTGCATCGCTTCAGCCTCCCGCAGAAGTCGCTGACCCACTAGCCTTGGCTCCCAGGGTTCCTATCGATCCGAAGTTGAGACCGCTGAACTCCGGAGCCAGCTCTGCAAAGCGGCCGAAGGCTTGATCGGCGCCGCTTGGTGCCTCTTCCTCTTCAGACAGGGTGGCGGCGAGAGTGCCTAGAATCCTCCAGGCGGAAAGGGCCAACCCCGGCGCCTGGAGACCCGGCCAAAACCGCTGGACTCGACCCTCACAATTCGTGAAGGAACCCTCCTGCTCGACAAAAGTCGTGATCGGAAGAATCGCCTCTGCGGCCTTTGCGCCATGGGTAGGGTAGCTTCCGAGATAGAGATAGAAGGAGGCCCGACTTCCGAAGCTCTCGGTGACATCCCGGAGTTCGTCACCCATGACGATCAGGACCCCCTCATGCTCCTCGGCATGTTGGAGCCCTCCGGTCCCGTCATCACCGCCCACTCGGTGCATTCCAAGTCGGTCTGCCCCCCCGGAATTCGGGGTCAGATCATGCCGACGGGACAACTGAGGGAACCCGGGAAGCGGGATCTCTTCGTCAGCCCTCGGGGAGCGGTACACAATCTCCTTCCCCCCCAGAACGGTGACGAGCGCCCGGAGTTCGGCCAGGTCCTCGTTCGAAGCATAGGGTGAGGCTACTGCCAGCACGGCACCTTCTCCCCCGAGGGATAGCCGGAGCCGGCTCAACACCTCCTCAGTCGCATTGGACCAAGCAGAGGCACGCCGACCATCTGGGCCAACCAAAAGGGGCTCGTCGATCCGGTCCGTTCGATTCAACCACTCGTACCGGTGCCGGCCGTAGTCGCACATCCAGAAGCCGTTCACGTCCAAGTTCAGACGAGGCTTCAGTCTCTGCACGATGTTGTCTCGCGTGTGCAATTCGATGTTGCAGCCCTGGGAGCATCCAGGACAGACCGATGGCGTGTGCTCTAGGTCCCACGCCCTAGCCTTGTGAAGAAAGTCCTTCGATACCAAAGCCCCAACCGGACAGATGTCTACGATGTTTCCGGCGTAGGGGGATCCTGCTACACCCTCTTCGAAGAAGGTGTCAATCACCGATCGGTCGCCCCGCTCGACAACAGTGAGAAGCGGCTCCTCCGCCACCTCGTTCATGAATCGGACGCACCGTGTGCACATCACGCATCGGTCTCCGTAGAACAAAACGTCTCCACCGAAATCATCTCGTCCGAAAACCCTCTTCGGCTCTCGGCTCCGTCCGTGCTTGCGCCCCTCTGCAAACACGTAATTCTGCAACTCACACTCACCGGACTGATCACAGATCGGACAATCAAGAGGATGGTTGGCCAGATAGAATTCGAGCACGCCTTCTCGCATCGCCCTCGCCTGTTCGCTCTCAGTGAGGACGACCTGGCCCTCCTGGACAGTAGTCACGCACGAGGGCATGAGTTTGGGTGCCCCTTCGACTTCGACGAGGCAAAGCCGACACTGAGCCGGAGCCGAGAGCCCTGCGTGAAAGCAGTAATGGGGAACACGGGTCCCTACTGCCTCAGCGGCCTGTAAGATGGTGGTGCCGGTGGGAACGGTGACCTCTTGACCATCGATCGTGACTGTTACCGTTTGCTGCTCAAGTCCGTTATCACTCATACCTCAGACGGCCCCCACCGCCTCACCTCTTCGGATCAGGGCAAGGTAGTCCTCCTTGAACTTCTGGATCGACGAGGCGACCGGGGCAGCAGCGGAGTCCGAGAGAACGCAGATGGTCGTTCCAGTCATCTTTTCTCCCAGATCGAGAAGGGTGTCCAGATCCTGCTCGGTCCCCTTCCCTTCCTCGATCCTACGCAGGATCCGCGATAGCCAGGTCGTCCCCTCTCTGCAGGGGGTGCACTGACCGCATGACTCATGTGCGAAGAAGTCGACCATCCGACGAACCTGCCTTACGATGTTGGTCGTGTCATCCATGACGATGACGGAAGCACAGCCCAGCATCGACCCCCTTTCAATTACACCCTCGTAGCAAAGCTCACATCCGTCGCACTCCTCGGCATCCATGATGGGCACTGAGGCCCCCCCTGGGATCACCGCCTTCAGCTGCCTGCCGTCCCGGATACCTCCGCACACCTCGTGGATCAGGTCGTTCATTGGAAAGCCCATGGGAAGCTCGTAGTTTCCCGGCCGACACACGTGCCCACTAACACAGAAGAGCTTGGTCCCAGGGCTCTTCTCGGTTCCCCACTGGCGGTACCACTCTCCGCCATGCCTGATGATGTGAGGAATCGCGCAAAGGGTCTCCACATTGTTGATCGTGGTGGGCTGACCGAAGACCCCGACTGCCGCGGGAAAAGGCGGCTTGATCCTAGGAAGGCCTCGCCGACCCTCGAGAGACTCCATGAGTGCGGTTTCTTCCCCGCAGATATAGGCGCCCGCCCCCTGGTGCACCGTCAGGTCGATCGAGACTCCCGAGCCCTGGATGTCCTCTCCCGCGATGCCCGCCTCGTACGCCTCCTCCACCGCACGTGCCAAGACCTGATTGGCCTCGAAGAACTCTCCCCTGCAATAGATGTAGACGTGATCGGCCTGAATGGCATAGGCAGCAATCAGACACCCTTCGATGACCTGATGAGGAGTCCAGCGAATCAACTCTCGGTCCTTGAAGGTCCCCGGCTCAGCCTCATCTGCATTACAACAAAGGTAGTGAAGGCCGTTCTTTTCCTTCGGCATGAACGACCACTTCATACCTGTTGGGAAGCCCGCGCCCCCCCGACCCCGTAGACCGGACTGCTTGACTGTTTCGATAACCTCATCCCGCCCCATTTCGAACCCTTTCACCAACCCCTTGTATCCCCCTAAAGCTCTCCATCCCTCGAGCGTTCGGGACCGGGGATCTCCCCAGCCACTGCTGAGAATCCGCACTTCCTTCTCATGAGTGTAGGGATATGCCACTACTCCGCCTCCGCTCTGAGCCGGGCGAGAACCCCCGGGACATCCGCCGACGAGACGTTTTCAAAGTAGAGAGAATTGATCTGCACCGCCGTCGGAAAACCGCATGCAGCCAGGCACTCCACTTCCATGACCGTGAACAAACCGTCCTCAGAGGTCTCTCCTAGCTGCGTCCCGATCTGTTCGAGGAAGGCGGACAGGACATCTTCTCCTCCGCAGAGGTTGCAGGAAATATTTGTGCACACCTGAATCAAGAAGCGGCCGACGGGCCGCTTGTTGTACATGGTGTAGAATGACACTACTCCACGGACATAGGCGTACGAGAGTCCCAACACCTCCCCAACCTCGCCCATCGTCTCTTCCGAAATGTGGCCACGGAGCTCGTGGGCCAGATTGAGGACAGGGATGAGGGCAGCACGCAAATCCGGATAGCGCGAGAGGATCTTCTTCAGCCGCTTTTCGTACGGACCTTCGAAAAGGGGAGCGGAAGGATCCTTGTCAGGAAGAAGGTAGGGATGGGCGGAGGCAGCACAGGGATGCCCACCATCGGCTGGGGTCACCCCCACATAGTCACTCCCACGTACCTGCGCTTCGGTAAGATCGAATTCACCAGTGTTCCCAGCCCACCCAGGATTACGGAAAGGGATCTCCCCGGTTTGGGCTTCCACTCCCGACTCGCTCACCGATCGATCTCCCCTAGGACGATATCGAGACTAGCGTTCACGATGACCACGTCGGCAAGCAGCCCGCCCTCCACGAGCTTGGATATCACAGACAGGTTGATGAACGACGGGGGCCTGATTCTCCATCGAACGGGCTTAGAGCCACCATCGCTGACCACATACATGCCGAGTTCCCCCTTAGACCCCTCGACCGCGAAGTAGGACTCACCCGGGGGTGTCTTTAGGCCGTCCATAACCAATTTGAAGTGGTGGATCATCGACTCCATGTCGTTCATACAGTCCGTCTTCCGGGGCAACACGACTCTGGGATCGTTCACGTTGATCGGCCCGTCTGGAAGACGATCGAGTGCCTGAAGGAGGAGGAGACAGCTCTGACGCATCTCTTCTATGCGTACCATGTACCGGTCGTAGCAGTCTCCATGCTCACCGACAGGGACCTCGAAATCGTATGTCTCGTAGTCGTAGTACGGCTTGTCTTTTCGCAGGTCGTAGGGAACGCCTGAGGCTCGGAGATTCGGTCCGGACAAACCGGAGTTGATCGCCTCTCCTCCCGAAATCACACCCACTCCCTGACTACGGCCCAGGTGAATTCCGTTCGTCGTAAGCAGAGCCTCGATCTCATCCAGCGTATCTGGGAGGGTGTTCGCGAACTCTCGCACCCCTTGATCCCATCCCTCGGGGATGTCCGCCATCATACCGCCCACTCGGGTGGCCGAAGTCGTGATTCGAGCTCCCGTGAAGGCATCGTGTAGGTGATAAACCCTCTCTCGCTCTTGGAACGCGTACAGGAACGGGGTAAACGCACCAACATCGATTGCCCAGGTCCCCAACCAGAGCAAATGCGAGAAGATTCTATCCAGCTCCATGCAGATCACTCGGACCACCTTGCAGCGCTCAGTGACCTGAACCCCCATCATCTTCTCCACGGCCATCACGTAGGCGCAGTTGTAGATCAGGGGGGCCAGATAGTCTATCCGGTCCGTAAGAGTGACAATCTGGTTCCAGTCCCGGTATTCCCCGAGCTTCTCGAACGAAGAGTGCAGATAGCCAATGTGCGGGATGCAGCGGACTACAGTTTCCCCATCCAGCTCCAGAACTAACCGTAGGACGCCATGGGTCGCGGGGTGCTGAGGGCCAATGTTGATCAGCATATTGTCCGACCCAAAGTCGGGTTCGGGCAGCTCTGCCGGCGACATCAACCCTTCCCGCGGGCGGAAATCCATCCCTAGCTCTGGAGTGCGGGAGACCTCGTATTCCACGGTTCGCTTCGACATCAGTGGTCCGATGGGTCCCCATCCGGTTCGGGCTCCCCACCCGTCTCCTGCCACTGAACCAACTGTGGCTTGCGACCGCACTCGAAATCTGCGGGGATGTAGTAGTCTTCAGGCTCTTGTGACAGGGCACGCTGCGTTTGCTCGGCCCTCGTGAACCTACCCCTCAGGGGAAAGTCCTTCCTGAGTGGATATCCCTCAGCATAGTTCTCCGGCATTAGGATTCGCCGAAGATCGGGATGGCCTTTAAATGAAATCCCAAACATGTCGTAAACCTCCCGCTCGAGCCAATTCGCGGAAGCCCAAAGCGGAACGGCAGAGTCAATCTCAAGAGCCGACAACGGGAGCTCCGCCTTAACTCTGAGGGATCGTCGGTGAGAGATGGAAAAGAGCTGATAGACTACTTGGATCGGACGCCCCCCCCCATAGTCGACGGCTGTGATATCCGAGAGGTAGTCATACAGGTGTTCGGGAACCTCTTTGAGCCATCCGAGGACCTCCGTGATCCGCGATGCGTCTACATAAACCACGTGCTCATCACCCGCGACGATTTCGTCCCGAATAATGGCAACCCCGAACCAATCATGAAGAGCTTGAACGGACGGATGTACCTCGACAGACAAATCGGCTGCATTTGACTTCCCTGTCTGACTCACGGAATGACTTGATCAGAGGGTCGGCAACCTACCTCGGTTATCAGACCACTGGTCCGGTCTTGTCGGGTGGAGTTTCCGAACGGTCCCGAGAGTGCTCGGACCTCCTTTTCGTCTGCCTGGGGGTGCCCCGCCTGATCGGGATCCTCGAACCGGTGCTCGGCATGCCGGGCCAATGATTCACCCCGAATTTTCTCCTGGATCATCATCAGCCCGTAGATCAGCCCCTCAGGCCGAGGAGGACATCCGGGAACGTATACATCAACGGGGATAATGGTGTCGATGCCCTGCACCATGGAGTACACATCGAAGACGCCACCCGACGAGGCACAAGCGCCCATGGACACGCACCACTTTGGCTGCGGCATTTGATCCCAGATTCGCCTTAGTACAGGAGCTAGTTTGTAGGGAACCCGACCAGCACAAATCAAGACGTCCGCCTGTCTGGGAGAGAAGGCCATGCGCTCCATACCGAAGCGGGCAAGATCCTGGTTGGACGCAGCGGACGCCATCATCTCGATCGCGCAGCACGCCGTTCCAAAGGGCATAGGCCAGAGAGAATTGCGTCGAGCCCAGTTCACCACGAAGTCCACCTTCGTAGTAAGGAAAGTGGGCGTCTCCGATCCGAAGAGACCCCCGGTTATGCCCGTCGAAGACCTCAGTTTTTCACTCATTCCCACTCGAGCCCGCCTTTCCGCCACTCATAGATCAGGCCGACTACGAGCACCGCAGTAAAGATGGAGACCGCCAGGAATCCCGCCCAACCCAGGCTCCGCATCTCCACCGCCCAAGGGATGAGGAAGATGGCCTCAAGGTCGAAGATAATGAAGCTGATAGCGACCATGTAGAACTTGACCGAGAACCGGCCCCGTGTGTCGCCGAGCGGGATCATCCCCGACTCATAAGGCATTTCCTTCTCCGGCGTGATCCGACGCGGATTCAGGATATGGGATGCTGCTAACATCCCAACCGCATTCAGCACCGATACACCCAGAAGGATCAGGATCGGCAGATAGCTAGGCGCCATGACGATCCGTTGGAAGACTTTGTGGAATCATTCACTTACGATGACAGAAATTTACCCGAGCACTGGAATAAGTGTCAACCCGATAACGGAGCCATTGTCCCCATTATTCAAGAGATTTCGGGAATCAAGGAGCACAAGCAATCGTCCTATCCGACTTGCTCGTACCAAGTGCTTCCGATCGGCCCCTTTCGTGGGTGTGTTCTACCGTCCTATACTCCCGGCGCCACAGTAGGCTTATCGGCGCGTTACATCCCTGGGAGGGTGACTAAACTCGCCGCACCCGCGGTATTCACCTGCTTCATACGCGAGAATCAATGTCGATCCGAAACGACCGTTGGATCCGAAGAATGGCCAAAGAGCACCGGATGATTGAACCCTTCGAATCGGATCAGGTTCGCGGCAGGACCATCTCGTACGGGGTGTCGTCCTACGGATACGACATTCGCGTAGCTCCCGAGTTCAAGGTCTTCACGAATGTGCACAACGTTGTCGTCGACCCCAAGGAGTTTGACGGACGTTCTTTTGTGGACGTAAATGGGGAGAATTGTATCATTCCACCGAACTCCTTCGCACTCGCCCGCACCGTCGAGTTCTTCCGCATCCCACGCGACACGCTGGTTCTTTGCGTCGGAAAGAGCACCTACGCACGCTGTGGCATCATCGTCAACGTCACACCACTGGAGCCCACCTGGCAGGGCTTCCTGACGCTGGAAATATCGAACACGACACCACTCCCCGCCAAGATCTACGCGAACGAGGGGATCGCGCAGCTTATCTTCTTCCAGGGCGATGAGGAGCCGGAGACCGCATACGCAGACCGGAAGGGTAAGTATCAGAATCAGATAGGGGTAACCCTACCGAAGCTGTAGCTAGACCGTGGCCTTTGCTCTGCGGATCAATTAGGGTTTCAGTCCAAGGCGGCCATGGTAGACCGGACGGACTCCGCGCTGCTTGCGAGATCTGACCTCTCCTTCTCGGAAAGCTCGACCTCAATGATGGCTTTCAGCCCGCCGTCGCCAAGCTTGCAGGGAACTCCGAGGAAAATCCCCTCCTCCCCGTATTCCCCTTCGAGGTAGACTGCGCACGGGAGGATGCGGTTCGTGTCCCTCGCGATCGCCTCCGCCATCTGAACCGCGGAGGAGGAGGGGGCGTAGTAGGCGCTACCGGTCTTCAAATAGCTCACGATCTCCGCACCGCCCTTCCGCGTACGATCAATGAGGGCTTCGATACGATCCATCGATAAGAGCTGGCTAAGCGGGATCCCA
>CAUZHN010000048.1:0-16742 GCA_963579625.1 Gemmatimonadales bacterium UBA6960 | reverse complement strand
TCCTCGACTGGGCTCTCCCGCAATTTCTTATTCCTTCGAATGATAAACACTTTTGGCCGTTTGTCCCCGTGGGAACTGTGGGCGAAAGCGACACCTCCGCGGCGGGTCCGTTCGAGAAATCTGGCGCCTCAAGAGCACCGGCCTCAATCGCCCATGGCATATCGCTATTGCTGTTCCTCCTGCTCCCTCCTGTCAAGCTATTGCAAGAGGGACCGTACTCAGATGGTGACCGCTTGCGCTCGCTTCGGAGCACATGGGATGTTGGTAGCATCTGATAGATACTGGACCACCACAATCATCGACCCCATTACCTACCTGAACGCTGCCCCTGATAGCCACAACCATGTCAATTGCGAGGGCGGGACAGCTGTTCTCTGCGTCGCTGAGGATCCAAGACCTCAACTAACCCCTGTCGTAGGTGAGAAAAGATTCCTGGCAAGCAACGAGATCACAGCCAAGCTGACTCATCCGCATACCCTCCCGCTCTTGAGGTGCGTGCTGCCAGATTCAAGACTGCCGGTCAATCACGCAACATCCTGATGTGGGCTACATTTCGCTGTTTCCTCCCACATCTGGTCTCGATCCCCAGGTTCTTTATCATTCATCAAAAGCGTTCCCGTGGAATCTAATCGTCCAGTTCGCCTACTCTTTGTCTGCCTTGGCAACATTTGTCGTTCTCCGTTAGCGGAAGGAGTCTTTCTTCATCTGGCCCGTGAAGCAGGCGTCGAGGGTTTATTCGAGGTAGACTCGGCAGGTACCGGCGCGTGGCACGTGGGCGAAGCTCCAGATCCGAGATCCGCAGAGGTTGCCATCCAGCACGGGGTTAAGCTGAGGGGTCGAGCCCGCAGCGTACAAGCCGCAGATTTCGCAACTTTTGATCTGATTCTCGGCATGGATTCTGATAACATTCGAAATCTCGAGCGACTGCCCAAAACCGATACCACGCGAGCCAGGGTGATGCTTTTCAGGGAGTTTGATCCCGAATCAGACGGTGATCTCAGTGTCCCCGATCCGTACTACGGGGGAGCCGATGGGTTCGATCGGATGTTCGACATCATCCATCGATCGTGCACAGCCCTCTTGCGGAAACTCCTAGAGGCCCACGACAGATGAGTGGAGGGCTGGGGGACAGCTCGCAATTGGTCATCCCGCCCGAGATCACCACCCGCGTGGCGGAAGCTCTGGGCGAAACCAATTTAGACAGGGCCTTCGCCCAAGTTGACATCATCGCCGGCGGATGCACACACCCGTCTGCACGGATCTGCACTAGGTCCGGAAGCCGCGTATTCCTCAAGTGGGGGCCAACACCCGGGAGGGGAGGATTCGGCGTCGAGGCAGCGGGTTTGGCTGCCATCTCTCGAACCGGCGGTCCCCGGGTGCCGGAGGTTCTGGCGCATGAAGCCGGTGGACCGGAACTGAGGGGCTGGATCCTGCTGGAGTTCATCGAATCGGGGCTGCCGACACCTCGAACGCCAAGACTCCTTGGGAGCGGACTCGCCCGTCTACACCGTCGCCTCAATGAGTCTCGTCCGGGTTGGGAAGAAGACGGCTTCATCGGGTCCTTGGCCCAGTCCAATGGGGCCGACCAAGCCACATGGCCCGAGTTCTGGCAGAAGAAACGCCTCCAACCCCAGTGGGCATTAGCAGAGCCCTATTTCGACGATGAGACACGGCTAGCCTGGGATCGGCTCATTGAAAGAATTGAACCGCCACTTGCGGTCTGGGAAGAGGACGGGTTGTCTCTAGTTCATGGGGATCTCTGGAGCGGAAACGTGCTCACAGGCTGGGCGGGAGAGCCGGTCCTCGTGGATCCAGCGGGGTATCGGGGACACCGCGAAGTCGATCTCGCAATGATGGAGCTCTTCGGTGGTTTCAACTCCGGCGTGATGGAGCAGTACCAGCTGGAGGCCCCGCTAGTCAGAGGCTATAAGGAATCCCGAAGAGACCTTTACCAACTCTACCCCCTGCTCGTGCACGTCAACCTCTTTGGCACAGGATACGTGGCGAGGGTAAGAGATCGCGTGCAAAGGCTTTTGAAGAAGCTCACGTAAGGAGAACTCCGCCTTGATCCGTGCTCATTTCGAGGCGAGCCGCTCGATAGCCTCCTCCAGAAGGTCATCCGAGGTCGCGAAACTCAGCCGTACGAAACGATCATCGCCGAAGGCGGCTCCCGGAACCAGCGCGACACCCCTCTCTTCCAAGACACGGGAACACCAGTCCCCTGAGTTTGATACCTCCTTGCCATACTCAGCATCCACCCGCAGAAAGAGATAAAAAGCGCCCTCTGGCCGCACGAATGAGAAATGTGGAAGCTTTTCCTGGACGAGTTGGACGACGAGGTTGCGGCGACGACGAAACGCATCAACCATCTCGGCAACAGCCGTTTCCGCCTTCTCGGATTCGGTAAGTGCGGCCAAAGCTGCCACTTGCGAAGGTGTCGCCGCGTTGGACGTCGTCTGGCTCTGGAGCGCCCCAACTTTCGAGGCCAACCCACTGTCCGTCATCATATAACCGATCCGCCATCCGGTCATCGCGAATGTCTTCGACACCCCATCCACGACAACAAAGTGACCCACGTCGTCCGGGACCAGATCCAGGACTCCGGGAGCAATCGGACTCTCGTCCAAGAAGCAGATTTGTCTATAGATTTCGTCGCTGATCAGACAAATACCGTGCTCCTTGGCCCAGCGGGTAACAGTCCTCAGCTCCTCAAGAGAATACACGGTGCCCGTGGGATTCGATGGCGAACAGATGATGAGTCCCTTTGTTCGCCGTGTCCGCGAGATCTCCAGGTTGTCCCGCGACAGTCGGAAATCGCGTTCTTCGGGACCTGTAACGAAAACTGGCTCGGCTCCCGCAAGTCCAATGATCTCCGGATAACTCGTCCAGTATGGCCCCGCGACCAAAACTTCGTCTCCAGGGCCAAACAGCGCGAAGCAAGCGTTGAAAAGGGACTGCTTCGCTCCCGCAGTGATCACAACGTTCTCCGCCTTGAATTCCCAACCCGGACCGGACATCGCTTGGACACGCCCGGCCACGGCACTTCTCAGCTCGGGAAGACCCGCTGCCGGTGTGTACCGGGTCTGGCCGGCCCGGATTCCTTCAATCGCCGCGTCCACAATCCAATCGGGAGTGTCGAAGTCGGGCTCGCCCGCGCTAAGATTGATGATGTCCCGCCCCTCTGCCATTAGTCTCTTCGCAAGTGAACTGACCGCCATGGTAGCCGACGGCTTAAGCCTGGAGATGTTTTTGCTGTAGGTCATGGACGTATGGGCAATTAGCGGGTAGATCTCGGATCCCGATCGAGCAGCATGGGAGACGAGAGGAGTGGGCCTACGATAGTGAGTTTCGGAATATCAAATCCTCCCCGAATACGAGCAACCGGTGGGAGCAGCAGCCAGACAGTGACGAACAAGGGAGCAGCCCAGGAACCTTCCGTGCTGCTAACGGTCCAGGCAACGCAATTATGAGACAAATCGAGATCCAATTCGCCTTCGATTACATCGACCCGGGCTCTTACTTGGCAAGCAGACTCCTTGCCCGCTGGATCGACCAGGTTGACGAAGCCATTTTGGTGAGTTGGAGACCCCTCGAGCTTCGGACACCACCCACCCCACCTCCTGATCCCGTGGACTCGGGCTGGTCAGAGATGACTCGAGAAATCAAAGATCATGCGCGCTGTGAAAAGGTGCCGTTCTTAATACCCACCCGCATCCCTTGGACTCGGAAGGCTCACGAGCTGGCGTTTCACGCGCGGGAAGAGGGTTGCTTCGATCCCGTACACGCGGCACTCTTCGAGGCCCATTTCACAGGAGCACGTGACATTGGTCGCATTGATGTCCTAGTCGCGATTGGGGCCGAACACGGTCTGGACATGGCCGAGACCCGAACGGTTCTGGGCATCGATCAATTCCGGTCCAGGGTGGAGGCAAATAGACGAACTGTGCTTGCCAGTGGGATTCGCGGGGTGCCGACCCTCGATGTCCCTCACCGCAAGTTTCAGGGCTTCCGCAGCCCGAGGTCCTTCAGGGCGTTCCTGGCGGACCTTTCAGGTGCGGAGCTGAGTGCGGGTGCACAGCCCCCAAAAGGTGAGACACAACGAACATGGCCGGGTACATAAGAAAGACGGTTCTCTCCCCAGCTGAGGTTTTAGACCAAGCCTCCGAGATTCTTCCGGCCCGCATAGGGCTTTCGCGATCGAAGGGGTCGGGACACACTGCGACTTACACGGGGGATGAAGGCACAGTAACCCTCTCAGCCCACTGTCACTCGCTTTATACCGAGGTCGGCGCGGAGACGGACCGCTTACGGACATCGCGTCTTGACTACGAAATTCAGACGTTCCTCAACCGCCTCCCGTACGAGGTTGGAGACCTTGGCGGTCCCGGTTCAGGCGATCCAACTACGACTCGAACCAGAACTTCAAATGAGCTCGTTTGAGGAATTAGGCGTAGCCCCGCACCTGGTTGAGGCGCTGGCCTTCGAGGGCATTGAGACACCGACCGCTCTTCAAGAACTAACGATCCCGGTGCTTCAACGTGGCACCTCGGCCGTTCTCCAGGCAGCCCCAGGAGCTGGCCTCCTAGTCGCCTACGGAGTTTCCCTCTTGCATCGGATCCAACCCGAGGGCGGTCAGCCGACTGCCATCGTTCTTACCCCGGAAAGGGAGAGGGCTCGCTTCCTCGCCCTTTCGCTCGCCAGACTTGCCCTCCACACGGGCCACCATATCGGCGCACTGGGAGTCCCGTGGGCACAACCCGAACAATCGGATATTCTGTTCTCTACCCTGGACGATCTATACCAGGCGATCAGTTCGTCGAGCGTTAAGACCGACCAGGTGACGAGTCTGGTCCTCGATGGGGCCGCATTTTTGTTGGAGGACGCAGAGGAGGAATCGTTGAGCACTGCTCTTCAAGCACTCACGAAAGAGAAGCTCCAGATCATGGTGCTAAGCGACCGATTGACTCCGGCCGTGCGGCGATGGGTGGGAGAGCATCTCCGGCGGGGAGTCTTTCTTCCACCAGAAGCAGCTGGGGACCGTAACCCCGAGACTCCGGCCCACCGGGGAACAATCCAGGTCTACACTGTCGAGAATGACATCGAGCTGGCGCTGCCACTGGTTGTGTCGAAGCTCTTAGATCAGGAGTGCACACACATTTTGATTTTCTCTAGGTCGGAGGATAGAGCCGCGGACCTGGGGGACCTGCTCGCTCTCCATGGATTCAGCGTAGGCCGTCCGGGAGACCCTCAGACTAGTGTCTGGCTCGGAGTCGACCCGTTGGAGGCGCGCACTGCTCTCTCAGAGCTGGCGAAAACAGTTTCGAATGTCGCAACGGTCTCCGCAGATATCCCTGCAGATGCGGATGAGTTACATCACCGACACGGAGTCCTCGGCAAGAATATCGTGACAGTCTGTCCCCACGAACTCCCGCATTTCAGACGAGCGGCACGCGAGGCCGGGTACACCCTCAAGCCATGGGTCTCCGCGTTGCAGTCCGGTGATGGTGCGTCACGCTTCATCGCGCAGCTGGAAGCCGCTTTGGAGGAGGAGGATCTGGTGCCCTACCTGGCACTCCTGGAGCCTCTTATCCGGCGGCGGGGTGCCGCCGAGGTCGCCGCTGCTCTTGCGGCCCTTCTCCGAACAAACAGTCGTGCCCACAACCAACCTGTGCTAAAAGGATCCGCTTCTCCAGAGCAGCCAGGCGGCATATCCCCAGCGACGCGTCCTCCCGCTTGGGCTCGGCTCTTTTTGAGCGTTGGGCGACGCGATGGCATAGCTGCGGGAGACCTTCTGGGAGCGATTACAGGAGAAGCCGGAATCGAAGGAAGTCAGGTCGGGCGAATCGACGTGAAGGAGAGCTTCTCACGAGTCGAGGTTCATGACTCTATCGCGGAGCTGGTGATCCGCTCCTTGAATGGAACTTCAATGCGCAGCCGCAGCATTCGTGTTGACTACGACCGTGGAGACACGCGGACTCAGAGAAAGTCTTCTCTTCGGAAAAAGACAGTCCGAAGAGATAGTGGCGGTAAACGCAAATAAGGGAGAAGGCGGCGCCTCCCCTACGGGTATAGCGCACCGCCTTCTCCCCAGCCCTCATGATGAGGGAGCAACCGGCATCCGCAGGTCTACTTCACCGCATCCTTCAGACCCTTTCCGGCCCGAAATCCCGGTGTCTTTGTGGCTGCAATCCGGATCGTCTGTCCCGTGCGGGGATTCCGCCCCGTGCGCTCCTTACGATGCTTCGTCTCGAACGTTCCAAAGCCGGTGATCTGCACCCTCTGTCCACTGCTGAGTGCCCCGGCAATCACGCCGCCAGCTCCGAATAATGCGTCAACAGCAGCTCCCGCATCGGCCTTTGTCCCTCCAGTAGCGTTCGCGAGTGCGTCCACGAGGTCGGATTTGTTCATCAAGGTCACTCCTCATGCAAGATGGTATGTGGACTCAGTGGTCTCCGACCGCTCAAAGGAGCCGCTGAGTTCAACTGCCCCTAGAATCAAGGGGAACGACCGCTGAGATGCCGTCGACTCCTCAGATGCTTAAGGGCGGGAAATCAGGAACTCAGTCGGAGGCTAAATAAACGGTAAGTGGCACCCGGACAACCGTCAAGAGACATGACCCCGAGAAAACCCGCTTGAATACTGGGTTTTTGGAGACCTGAGGGCAAACGTTTGAAGTCATTGGGGGTGTACCACCAAGTCACGTTGGATATCGAACACCTCTACAATCTCCTCAATGCTAATACCGACAAGGATTTAGGATCGTGATACGCCGCGTCCGACTGTGCGTCCCATCCGGCCAGCTTGACAGTAAGAGTGCGGACAGAGAACAATTTGGGACAGATCGGAAATTCTTCATCCTGAAACGGCGACCCGGTGGACGAAGGTCGAGTCTATTCGCGCGAGGAGTTGACACATCTGAAAGCGTCTGCCCACGACGGCCTGGCGCTGATTTGTCCTCGCTGCAACCATCCGCTCAGTTCCTCCCACGTTCCCCAGAGCTCAGGGGTGAGCTATGTGCGAAGCCGAACCTGGTGGATGTGTAGCGATTGCGGACGGAGCGTGGTACTGGATGAGCAGCGCGGGAAACCGACCGACCACGGCAGGAAGAGAGCCGGTGCGGCGGGGGCATAAGCGATGCATGACCCATTCACTATGAAAACCAGGCGACCACCTCCACGCTCATACTACCTCTCTCAATCTTGGATCTGTTGAGCCGCAATACCTTCTCTGCGACGGGATCCTCAGGATGGCAAAGATGCCACTCCCAGACGACACGACCGAGAAGCGATAGATTCCATGAGCTATTATGGCCGTCGGTGTTTAGTAAGGCAGCTGGAATCGATCTACCGCCAACTCGTCTTCTCTCACCTCAAGACCTTTGAATCCCATCGTCCATAACATCGATCCCTTCCTCGTTCAGTTCACCGAGGGGTTCGGGATCCGCTGGTATTCCTTCCCCTACATGCTGGGAATGCTCTTCGTCTACCTCTCCCTCCGAAAAGCCGGTCGCGAGAAGCATATCGATAACCTCACGGATGAGAGTGCGGAGAATTTCGTTCTCAGTGCCATCATTTGCGCTCTGATAGGAGCACGGTTTTTTCACGTGTTTGTCTTCGAGTTCAACCGGTACGGCATCGATCCGATAGCGTGGATTGCGGTATGGAGGGGGGGACTTGCATTCCATGGGGGACTTGTGGGTGTTCTTCTCGCGGTCGTGTGGTTCTCTCACCGGCACGATTTCCGCATCTACGATCTATTGGATCGGATCGCGATTCCCGTCGCGCTCGCTCTCAGCCTCGGACGGATCGCCAACTTCATCAATGCTGAGATGTACGGCACACCATACGACGGACCATTCTGTGTAGACTACTCGCAGAATGAATATATGGCGCAGCCTCCCGATGGATGCCGTCACCCAACCCAACTTTACGAGTCGGCCAAGAATCTAGGTATTGCAGGGTTCTTGTTCGCAGTCCGTTCACGGCTAAGTCCCCCCCGCGGGGTCATCGCCTGGAGCTTCGTGGCTCTCTATGGCTGGATTCGGTTTGGACTCATGTACCTGCGAAACGAGGCCTCTGTCTGGGGGAACCTGACGCTCTCTCAAATCTTCTCCGCTTTGATGGGCATACTTGGAGTCTCCATGCTCTTGGTACTTGCAGCCACACGTGGACGCGCGGGCGCAGAGACTGGGTGATTCACAGAAGCACAAACCCCAACCAGGAGGGAAGGAGCCGCCTCCTGGGAACCGAAACGACCCAACCTCATCAAGTCAGGTACAAGCCACCGATCCGGTCAGATTAACTTGAGGCCCACGATCTCTATCCTGCTTCCTGTGCGGGATGCCGCTGTGACCCTGGACGAAGCAGTTCAGTCGATTCGTGCTCAGTCACTGGAATCATGGGAGATGATAGCGGTCGATGATGGCTCGAAAGACCAATCGCTGCAGATCCTCCACCGACATGCTTCGGAGGATTGGCGCATCCGGGTCGTCTCGAGGCCTCGGAAGGGAATCGTGCCCGCGTTGGAGGCAGGCCGCAGGCATTGTCAGGCACCATTACTTGCACGAATGGATGCAGATGACCGGGCGGATCGCGACCGCCTCCGAAAGCAGGTATCCTTCCTCGAGGAGAATCCGAAATTCGCTCTCTGCGGGACGCATGTGCGGTATTTTCCGAGGGCAAAGGTCCGGAAGGGAGCCCGAAGGTACGAGGCTTGGCTCAACTCACTCCGAACACCGGAAGACCTAAACCGAAATCTTTGGATCGAGTGCCCCCTGGCACATCCCTCCTTTGCGATGAGGACGAGAGCGATTGAGGGAATCGGTGGATACCGAGATTGCGGGTGGCCCGAGGACTATGATCTAGTCCTTCGCTTTTGGTCCGCAGGCCTCAAACTTGGAGTGGTTCCAGAGATCCTACACCACTGGAGGGAAGACGCAGGTCGGCTTTCCCGGACCCATCCTCGATATGAGCCCAGCGCTTTTCGAGAGATTAAGCTCCAGTTCCTTTCGCAGACGCTCCTTCGTGATCGTAACGGTATCGTAGTTTGGGGATCCGGGCCCCTGGGGAAGGCATTCGCAAGGGCCGCATTGAGCCGAGGGATACCAGTTCGTGCGTTCGTAGACCTGGACCCGAGAAAGCTCGGACAGGAGATTCACGGTGTGCCGGTTCTATCGCCTAAGGCAGCCTATCGACTTCGCGAATCACTCATCCTTGCAGCAGTTGGAAAACCGGGCGCACGAGATGAGATTCGTAGTACACTCCTCGGTTTCGGGTGGGAAGAGGGCCGAGACTTCGTCGCCGTGGCGTAACTACGTCCTAGGATCAGGGCAGGGCCACCGAATGCCTCCGGGGCACGAGGTCACAGGTTCGAATTCTGTCGGGCGCACTTCATAAGATGAGGCCCTCCAAGCGTTGACACGCCTAGAGGGCTTTTTCTTTGGGGCACCAGTGACCTCTTGAGTCTACAATAGTTCCGTTCCGTAGAAAGAGTCGACTCTTTTTCGTGGCAAAAATAATTCTTGGCTGGTGGAATTGTTCCCACTGAACTGCGAGCGGCATCTCACTCGTCAGTCACGCAACCGTGCGAGGCATCTTTCACCGTGTGGATGTACCGAGCCAGAGTACCCCGCCTCACTTTGTATTCCGGCATCAACCACTCAGATTTCCGCTGATCTAACTCTTCGGGGGTCAGATCCACCGAGAGTGTCTTGGCTTCAGCGTCGATCTCAATCCGGTCACCGTTCCGGATGAACGCGAGGGGACCACCTTCTTGGGCTTCTGGAACAACATGGCCAATGAGAAACCCGTGAGATCCTCCCGAGAACCGTCCGTCAGTCAGAAGCGCCACATGCTCCCCAAGTCCGGCCCCGACGATCGCGGAAGTGGGGGTTAACATTTCCGGCATTCCCGGCCCACCCTTCGGTCCCTCGTAACGGATGACAATGACGTCTCCTTTCTGAATCTCTTCCCTTTCGAGTGCCGATAGCATCTCCTCTTCTGAGTCGAAGATTCTCGCTGGACCCTCGAAACGTAGTCCTTCCTTCCCCGTGATCTTCGCAACGGCACCTCCAGGCGCGAGGTTGCCCCGTAGGATAGTGATATGACCCGTGGACTTGATCGGATCAGAGATCGGGCGGATTACGTCTTGTCCTTCGGTGAGCCATTGAACTCCGGCCTGATTCTCTGCGATTGTACGTCCAGTGACGGTCCTACAGTCCCCCTCGATGAGGCCCTCGGAAAGAAGAAGCTTCATCAACCCCGGGGTCCCACCAACACGGTGGAGATCCTCCATCACATAGCGTCCAGATGGCTTCAGATCGCCCAGGAGCGGGATTCGATCACTTACTGCCTGGAAGTCATCTAGCGAGAGCGGAACTTCGACAGCACGGGCCATCGCGATGAGATGCAGGACAGCATTCGTAGAGCCACCGAGCGCCATAACAACAACCATCGCGTTCTCGAACGCCTCCCGGGTCATGATATCTCGGGGCTTCAAATCTAGCTCGAGGAGCTGGCGGATTGCCTCTCCAGCCCGCACGCATTCTTGCTTTTTGATTGGATCGTCCGCGGGTGTCGACGAACTGTATGGAAGTGACATCCCGAGCGCCTCAATGGCACAAGCCATCGTGTTGGCCGTGTACATTCCCCCACATGCCCCCGCACCAGGGCACGAGTGCCTAACAATGTCTTGGCGGGTCTCGTCGTCGATTCCGTGGGAGAGGAACTCACCATAGCTCTGAAATGCTGAGACAATGTCGAGCGTCCGACCCCGGCTATGACCGGCCCGGATCGTTCCTCCATAGATCATTAGAGAGGGACGGTTCAACCTGCCCATCGCGATCACGCAACCGGGCATGTTTTTGTCACAACCAGGGATCGAAATATTCGCATCGTACCACTGTGCACCCATCACCGTCTCGATGGAATCCGCAATCAGATCTCGAGACTGAAGTGAAAAGCTCATTCCTTCGGTGCCCATCGAGATCCCGTCGGATACACCGATGGTGTTGAAACGCATGCCCACCATACCAGCCTGGATCACACCCTTCTTCACTTCGGCAGAAAGGTCATTGAGATGCATATTGCAGGTATTGCCCTCCCACCAAACACTGGCTATTCCGATCTGCGGTTTTGCCATCGCTTCCGCCGTCAGACCCGTACCGTAGAGCATTGCCTGTGATGCACCTTGGGATCGAGGCTCAGTGATTCGGGAGCTGAACCGATTCAGCTTTTGCGACATTAAGTGGTCCGGAAAGGAGGGAGATGGGTATCTGTCGGGGGTATCAATTTTATGTGCTGTTGGCGAAGTGGCCAAGTAGTCTGGGCTCGTCTCCGGTGGAGTCATAATCTAATGCTCTATAGACCCCCT
The DNA here is from genome assembly GCA_963579625.1 of Gemmatimonadales bacterium UBA6960. GTDB lineage: Bacteria > Gemmatimonadota > Gemmatimonadetes > Longimicrobiales > Gaopeijiaceae > JAAXGI01. Next base: position 5,372 of record CAUZHN010000048.1, on the reverse strand, counting down.
GATCTGGAGAGGTTGGCAAAGACCTAGAACGATGTTGGTTGCTGCACCTTTCAAAAGATGAATGGCAGGCACATATCCATGGTCGTATTTGACTTCGACAGTGCTCTCGGGGGAGTTCGACAAAACAATCTATCCGACCCTCGGCCAAATAGGGCTTTGGCTAAGCCAGTTTTCAGCCCATCGCTTTGAAATGGAAGACAAGGCCCGTCCCGTTATAGAAGAAGGCCCCGGGAATCTGTCACCAATCTTATGATCACGATCACTCCGGTCCACCGCGCCCTCGTCCCAATCGATGCGGCTTCAGCCGCCCGTGTTAGCGCCCCGAACTACGACGAATTCCAGGGCGATCACGAAATTTGGACACTCCTTCAGGATAATCCCATGAGTGTGCTGCGCGTGACAATGGCTCATTGCCACGCGCGCTCGCTTGAAACCATCGGTGTTCGCGATTCCCAGGCTGCATTGGCCAATGCGAGCACCCAGATGGAGGACCTCAAGACAAGCGAGCTAACGGAGGAGGTGCGTGACATCCTCTGGGTCTATGAGATCGAAGACCCCAACCGACCGGAAGTGCGCCAAATCGGTCTCGGCGGCATGGCTCGTACCGACGAACTTCGGACTGACGCGACCCCGCAGGGGACCATCATCCGGAACGAGGGCATTCGTGAGCCGAAGGCACGGGGCCGAGCAGACTTGATAGAGGCCACCCAAGCAATCATCGGCATGGTGAATAATTGCGTCGATGACGCATCGGGCGAATTCCAGAGCCACTTGGAGGCCCACGCCGACGGCGCTCCGCCGGACTTTGAGGTGCTCGATCAACATGGCAACCAGCACCGTGTGTGGATCGTCACTGACGAGCAGGCCATCCAGCGGTTGCAAGAACTCCTCCTAGAAGAGCCGCAGGCGTATGTGGCCGACGGGAACCACAGGAGCGCGGCCGCCGCTATGCTCGGTAACGAACATTTCCTGAGCGTCTTCTTTCCCGCTCGTACGTTGGGCATCCAGCCGTACAACCGACTCGTACGGATTTCACCACTTCCTACGGATCGACTGACGGCTGCCATACGGGAAAGGTTCGACCTCGATACACCCACCGCAGCGGACTTTTATCAACCTACCAAGACCCATGAGATCGGTCTCTATGCTCCTGACATCGGATGGCTGCGCTTAAAACCGCTTCCGGGCACGTTCGATCCGGACGACGCGGCAGAGGCCATCGACTACGGCATCGTCCACAAAAACCTCTTCGCGCACGTCTTTGGGATTTCCGACGCCGGCGACGACCGGCTTACCTTCGTCGGTGCCAACAAGGACACGGCATGGCTGCAAATGGAGGTGGACGAAGGGAGGGAGACATACGCCGTGACACTTCCGGCGGTCACCATGGACGAGTTCATCAAGGTGTGCCGCCAGAACCGACTGATGCCGCCCAAATCGACCTGGTTCGAGCCAAAGGTCCGGAGTGGGTTGGTAATGGCGTTGCTGGACGTCTAGGCGGTTGTCGATGCAGACCCTCAACCCTGTTCCCCCCAGGGGAACAACTAGCCTCTGTCAGTTGATGGCCGAGAGCTGGGCAAGCGCGTACTGGAACGCTTGTGTCTCCACCCTTCCTGCCCGGCAGGGCGAGATGATAACCCCAGCCTTGAGAGAGGGAATCAGGGATTCAGCCAGTAGCTGACTTTGAGCATGAAGATGTTGTCTGGACGGGCGCTAAACATGTCACCCACGTCACGGTTCAGATCGAAGTCACCCACCCACTCATCAGCGTCATTGAGACCATGCCCAGTGAGAGAATTGATGCGTCTCTGCTGCCAGACAAAGAACAGGGTCGACCCTTGCCTCCATTCCCACCGCAGCACAGCATTCCCGAAAAGGCTGCGGTAACTGAAATCCTGGTCTGACAAGACGAAGGGCCGAGCCGGTCCATCTCCATCCGGATCGGTGATGGAGCCTCCCTCCGGTCCAGGTAAAACAGTGCCGATATCTGTCCCGTACTCAAGAAAACTGAACGTCCCCGGCTGCTCGAACTCCTTCAGCCCCCTGTAGTCGCCAGTAGAAATGAAGGGCTCGGCGTAGAGTTGGAATGAGAGATTGGGCGTGAACGTCATGTTCACCCTCGCATCAATCGAGACGGTCGTCTGATCAAGTCCGCCGAAGATGTAGCGACGGCCATAGGTTTCGGTCGCGAGAGGGTCATCTACTGAGGTGATATACTGTGCTAATTCGTGACGCCAATTGAGCGCAGGCCCAAGGCGTATTTCGAGAGCTTCGCTGGGGCTCGCCGTGAGATTGAACCTGATACTATTATTCCGCCCGCCCGCATCGTCTTTAGCCCACTGGTAATTAAATCGGCCGACCGCCACTCGCCTGCTATCTGAGTGGAAGTTTACGATTCCTCCGAAGCGGCGCGGGGTCCGGGCTATTGGTCCCCCACGAGTCAACCGATCGTCGTCATGCGGAGGATTGTAGGCGAGCCTGAAGCCTGCACCCCAGTAGTTCAAGAACTCCCAAGTGAGATTGTAGTTCACCTCGGTCCAGATACGATCACCAGCATAATTCCACACGGCGTCTGGGCTACCTCGGGTACTCCATTGCCTCAGGATCCGACCCGGATTCGGCTGATTGTAGCTGAAGTTCGTGTCCACAATGAGGCGGTCCGAGGCAGACTGGAATCCGAGGTCGTTGACTTCGTATCCTGGGCTTGCAGCAGCCGTCGCGAACCTCGCGCCAAAAGCCCCAGCCTGTTTCGTAACGGTGAATGCCCCGTAGTATCCAGATAACGAAGTAGCACTCGGGTCCAGATTCAGGTGGTCCGCATCGGGACGGTGATAGTAACGAGTGGAGGACTTTTGTGTACGTGTGATGGCAGCGGCATCCCCTTCCACATGGCTCACCGCAAACGTACTGCTAATAAAGTAGGTGCGATTTGACCACTCATGGGCAAAATCCGCGCCCCCCGAGTACGCTGCCGAGTGAAGACGGCCACCCATATCCGTCCCCGGAAGATCCCGGTTCACAGCTGTTCCTAGAAGTCCAAATCGCGTTTCTCCACCCCTGATCTGTCTACGGATCCTCCCAACCAGGTAATTCGCCGCAGGTTCGACCACGGCTTCATCCCGTGTCTGCTCGACATCTACGTAATCCGCAATCTCCCGGGCAGTGACGGTTTCGAGGATTCCAAGCGACCAACCATCTCCCACTCTCCCGGTGACCTTTCCAGCGCCAAGAATTGTCGTTGCAGGAGCTACATTCGAGAACACCGCCTCGGACGGTACCGAGCCGGAAGGCGATCGGCCGATTCGACGAGAGTACAGCAACTGGGGTGCACGACCCGTGCTTCCCCCCGGGCCACCTTCCCCAAAGCGAAAGATGTCCGCACCTTCGACAAAGAACGGCCGCCGCTCCTGGTACCGGGTCTCGAATGCCGTAAGGTTGATCACCGAGGGATCCAGCTCAATCTGGCCGAAATCCGGGTTCACAGTAGCATCTAGCGTGACGTTAGGGGCCAGCCGGTATTTGAGGTCCAGACCGGTGGCTGCAAAATAGTCTGACCCAGTCTGAAATGGGTTGCCGAAATCGATGCCAGCTGGATCTGCCAGCTGGAGATACTCACCACGACCGGCCATGTAGGGCAGGAGTTCTAACCTTTGACCGGGCTCGATTCCCTCGATCCCATCGAGATGTGCGAACCGGGATGCCCCTCCCCGCTCCAATGTCGGTATGAAGGGAAATGCTACTTGCTCCTGGTTTCGGTGGATGTTCCTCTTGAGTTCGATGCCCCACACCTGCTCCTCATCGGGCCTGAAGCGAAGCTGACTAAACGGGATCCGCATCTCCGCTGACCACCCCACATCAGTGATCTCTGTGGCCACATCCCAGACTGGATCCCAGGAAGAATCCCCTCTGCCTCCGCCACCACCGCCCGCGGAAACAGCGTCATTCCTCGTACCGGACGGGTTAACATTGAACCGATAAACTGTTTCATGATCGTGAAAGCTATCCAAACTAACCACGATGAAATCGAAGTCGCCCCGCCTGGCATCACGTCGCGCGAGCCGGGTCGTAATGGGATGAGTGTCGTAGAGCATCGCCCCGATATAGATCGCGCCATCATCGTAGACCACTCGGAACTCAGTGTTCTGGGTTCCGAGCTCTCCTTCAGCGGGGTCCTCCTGGATGAAAACCGTTACCGGAGGTGTCTCAGCCCACACCGCCTCATCAAGACGACCATTCAGATCGATGGCAATGTTGGTACGGACAGCCTGCACTCGAGGAGCCAACTCATGGTCGTAGACAAATTGGGATATGCCTTCGCTCTGCGCAGCTGATTGGGTTCTTCCCTCACGAGGATCCACCACCTGAGCTCGGACACTTAGCGGCAGCAGGAGCAGAACAAGAAAAGCAGGCAAGGCAAACGATGACGACTCCAAACATCGTTCTGCAACTTCAGTGAGCGTCTTTGAGGATACGGCCACGTGGGTTCTTTGCTCTCTTTGAGAACAGGAAGAAGTCCGATCGACCTCGGGCATACCTTCTCCATCAGGAGAGGGTTCCAATACCGCAATCCTCTCCCTGCCCTGTTCTTGACCTGTTTCGGGATCGTCTCTAACCTGCTCCATTCCCACTCAGCAACTCAGGAAAGGAGGAACAGATGCGTTCTATTTTCGATGCGTCCGTTTCAGCGACACGATGAACCAACCGGCCTCTCGGCTCGCTAGGGCCTTCGAGCGTTTTGATCAGATCAACGCGGGAGATCCACGTACCGAAGTTGTATCAGATGTCAGTGAGCCGAAGGAATTAGTGTATGCCCGTCGGATGTCAGAACAGCTCGACCGATTCGAACCGGGCGCATCGGAAGCACTGCAGCTGGCGGCCCGCGCCCAGCACATCGCCCGGTGGCAGATAGCCCGTTCCGAGTACCCCGAGGGCCGTACGGGTTATAGGCAGTGGCGGACTCAGCTCATGCAGCACCACGCCAAACTGGCCAGTGACCTCCTCGCCGAGATAGACTACGACACTACAACCATTGACACTGTCGCCCACCTTCTGCGGAAGCAGGGCCTGAAACGCAATCCTGAGGTCCAGATACTCGAGGATGTGGTGTGCCTCGTCTTCCTCGAGCACTACTTCGATGATTTCGCCAAAGACCATGATCACGACAAGCTGGTTGGGATCCTGCGCAAGGTGTGGGTGAAGATGAGCGAGCGAGGGCACGCAGCAGCACTGGCGCTAGAGTTGAGCAGTGGGGCGAGCCGCCTCATGACCGAGGTGCTCCAGGGCTGAAAAAGGGAAGAGACTGATGAACCAGAACGAGCCGCTCGTTGGAGGACGATGAAGCTTTGTTGACCGGATATTCGCAGTGGCCGGAC
>CAUZHN010000047.1:0-16805 GCA_963579625.1 Gemmatimonadales bacterium UBA6960 | reverse complement strand
TCGGCAAGTGTACGCGGTGCGGCTAGCGTCAGCGATCCGTTTCTTCATGCTGGAGCATTTCGGTTTTTTCGAGCCTGAGAGCTGAGTCCTAGGCGCAGTAGCAGAAGGGCCTGAGATCTTAGGCGGGGTATGGTGGGGGTTTGCACCTCAGACAACGCAAGGGTTTATTCAATTTCAGCGTCGAAAATCCGAAAGAGGATATTTCTATTTCAGATAGACCAGGCAGTTTTATTCTATTTTATTAGTTGTAGCATGTGCGTGTTGTGCCTCTCATACATATGGTTTGGCCTTGCCCGAGGGTATGACTCAGAGGTATCCTGAGAAGCTTTACGGGGTCACAAGAGCTGGGGTGCTGGTGCCGAGGCCGGTCCCGATCATGGCTCTCCGTTTTAGGTCGGCCTAACGAAACCCCGGGCAAAGGTGTCTGAAGGGAAGAGTGCCCTTCAACTGTTAATGGTGGAAAGGAGTCTGACCATGAGTTTGTACTCGTCCCGAAATCTGGTGATTGTTCTTGCCGTTTTCGGCATCAGTTCTTGCAGCGAGCTGGGGACGGAACCCGGTCCGCTGGAGGTCGGAGGAGCAGTGGGGGCGGCCGCGGCTGCCGCTGCGGCAGATGCCGTCCTCGAGGACCTGTACCAGATGAGCGATGTGGTGCCGGGAGGCGCGGAGATACAAGCTCAAAAAGATTCCCAAAAAAGCAAAAATCGTTCGAAGGTGAAGACCTTCTTCGATGGGAATGGATTGGAGCAGGAAGTGTTCGATCCAATCACCACAGCCTCAGTCCATGTCGTGGTGACAGTCGAAAAGGAGAAATCGAGGGATAACTTCTCAGCCTCCATCAAACGTCATCGGGACATGTGGGTGACCGGTCTCGAAGGTGAAGAAGAGACTCGAACCTGGAACGGAGATGGATCGGGAGAGCGCCATCGGGCACGAGTCAGTGACGAGTTCGGAGAGCGGGTCCGCGATGTCAAATCGACTTCACTCACCGAGGATGTCGTCCGATCCGTTGACCGAAAGGCCCATCCCTGGCCGCTTTCAGGAACTATTACGAGAAACATCCAAGTTACGATCACGAATGGCCGCAACGGCGATGAGAGCCGAGAGCGAACGGTGGTGATCACTTTTGACGGGACACAGTTTGCCACTCTGACGGTTAACGGGGAAGCATCGCACGAAGTGGACCTGGCAACCCGCAAGGGCCGGAATCCTCTTAGGCGAAAGAAGCGGTAAGCGTCAGGCGCGGGATTCCTTCCGGGGCCTAGTTCGAACTTGTCCTCAACGGTATCCACGAGCGTGGGCCAGCTTGCCTCAATGAGGGTCTCGCTGACCCCGACTGTGCTCCAGACGTCGACTTCCTCTGCACTGCCAATCACAACGCGAACCTGATCTTGCAGTCCCTTCACGCGAGTTGAGCACTCGCGCCGTATAATCGACCAGGTGTATATCGGCCAGGTTGGGATACGCCGCACTTAGCACGCTCCGCTGGGCGGTATCAAGTGCGTTCACAGGCCCATCGCCCTTGGCTACCACATGCCGCATTCGGCCGCGGACCCTCAGCTTGATGGTCGCCTCCGTCGAAAGATTATCCCTTTCGCGGGTCACCACGCTCACCCGGTAGTGAAGCTGCTCAAAAGCCAGGTGATATGTTCCGTGGACTTTCCGAATGTGGTATGGTGGTCAAGGAACCCGCGGGAGGCCGTTAGCAAGCGATATCAACGCGTAAAGGTGTGACATGAAAATAAAGAGGTCAACAAAGGAAGTGCTGCTTACTGTCATTGTCGCGATTACTACCGCGTGCGCTGGAGGTGACGATACTCAGAGCGAGCAGAGAGGTGACGACATTTCATTCCAGCAGGTGGATGGGAATCAGGTGCCGATGTTTGATCCGGATCCGTTGTTCTTCTCGGTGATTCCTAACCAGTGGGTGAGTGGAGCGGTGGGCGGACTTGCCGTCGATTTACACGACAATGTCTGGGTGTTCCAGCGTCCTGCGACGATCCCGGATGGAGAGAAGGCTGCCTCGCTCGACCCTCCTCAGGCCGAGTGCTGCTATCCGGCACCTCCAGTGATGCAGTTTGACGCCGACGGACAATTCGCTCAGGCCTGGGGTGGGCCTGGTGAAGGCTATGAGTGGTTCACCAATGAACATGGCATTTTCGTGGACCACGAGGACAATGTTTGGCTGAGTGGCAGTGGAGACTCAGACAACCACATCCTTAAGTTCACTAGTTCGGGCGAATTTCTTTTGCAGATTGGACGCGCTGGTATGAACGGAGGTAGCAACGACACCGAAAACGTGGGAGGGCCAGCTGATTTATTCCTCTACGAACCGACGAATGAGTTGTTCGTGGCGGACGGATACGGCAACCGCCGCATCGTTGTCTTCGACGGGGAGACAGGCGAGTACAAGCGCCATTGGGGCGCCTACGGCAACCAGCCAGACGACAGCATCGAGTTACCCAGCAGGGAGGAGTACATTCAGCAACTCAGTGCGGGAGAAGCACCACCGCGACAGTTCAACAATCCGGTGCATGCCGTTTACGTAACAAACGACGGCCTTGTCTATGTGGCTGACCGGGGGCATCTGCGTCTTCAGGTGTTTGATCTTGATGGTACTTTCATCCGAGAGGTATTCATCAAGCCGAACACCCTAGGCCCCAATGGAACTGTTCACGAGTTCGCGATGTCGCCAGACCCGGAGCAGACTTTACTATATGTCGTTGATGGCACCAACAAGTTGGTCCATGTCCTGAATCGAGAGACCCTTGAGATCGTCCATCAAATTGGCGGCCATGCGGGACACAATGCACGGGAGTTCTTTCACATACACAGTTTTGCCGTCGATTCAAGGGGCAACATCTTCCTCGGTGAAGTAAACGATGGACAGCGGTATTACAGATATCGCTTCAGAGGCATAGGGACGCCGCAGTGACGGAGGGTCGGCGGGACCCCCGGGGGTGCCGCCCGCCGGCGGGAGGTCATCGTGTTTCCTGTCTAGCTAAGGGGGCATCAGCTAGAGCCACCTTCGCTTCCCTTGGTGATCCCTCGTCAACCCAGTCGGTTTCCTTGCCGGCCCTCTGAATGGCCAGCATCTTTCTCGGGTTGTCATTTTGGGAGCAGTTGGAGCCACTCTGACCGAGTTATCTCTTGAGCTCGAGGTAGAAAAGCATGCGAAGCAAAGCGTTCTCCGTCTCAATGCTGGCACTAATTCTCTGTGTGATTCTTCCCGCGCCTGCGAAAGCCCAGCGAGGCAGGGGTCAAGCGGTCCAGCTGCCAGCGGGGGCAGGCCAGGAACTGGTCCAGAACCGCTGCACACAGTGCCATGGACTCAACCAGATAGCCAACTCGCCGGGATACACTAAAGACGGCTGGCAGGCGCTGATCGGCTCGATGGTGGTATTGCCTGAGAACGAAGTTGGAGTGGTCGTTCAGTACCTGGCGTCGAGCTTCCCAGAGAGACCAGCGCCCGAAGCAGTCATTATTTCAGGCCCTGTGGAAGTCACTATTCGGGAATGGATGGCGCCATCGCTCGGCTCACGGCCGCATGACCCACTTGCGGCGAGGGACGGCTCAATTTGGTGGACCGGGCAGTGGGTTAGCGTTCTGGGACAGGTGAATCCCGCGACGAGTATGATCCGGGAGTTCCCCCTAGGCGATGATGTGGGTCCGCATGGTCTTGCGGAGGACGGTGACGGTAACATCTGGTACACCGGTATCAATCAGAACCACGTCGGCAAACTCGATCCAAATACGGGTGAGGTGACGCAGTACTCCATACCTGAAGCCGCCGTCGTGCCTGAGGGCGCTCGCGGTCCGCACACGCCCATCTTTGATCAGAACGGTACACTGTGGTTCACGCTTCAGTCAGGTATGGTAGGCCGATTAATTCCGAGGACGGGCGAGATGAGAGTCGTGGCAACACCGACTTCCGGTACGTATCCCTACGGGATCCAGGTCAACTCCAGGGGGGTGCCGTGGTATGTTGATTTTCGGGGTAACCGGATAGGCAGTATTGATCCCGAAACGATGGAGATCATGGAACACACACTGCCCAGTCCGGATGCGCGCCCCAGGCGCATCGCACTGACGCCGGACGACGCCGTTTGGTACACCGACTACGCACGTGGTTATCTCGGCCGGTTTGACCCCGTAACCGGCGAGGTGAAGGAATGGCCGTCCCCCGGTGGGCCTCGGTCCCTACCCTACGGAATTGCCACAATTGACAACATCATCTGGTATAGCGAATCGGGAGTACGAGATGATACACTCGTTCGTTTCGACTCTGAAACTGAAGAGTTTCAGACGTGGCTGATCCCATCGGGTGGAGGCGTTATCCGCAATATGATGGCGACGGCGGACGGAAACCTGGTGCTGGCCTGCAGCGGCGTCAATCGGGTTGCCCTGGTGGAGATTAGTGACTGAACTAGAAGGAGAACGGCCCTAGCCACGTGTCCGACATCCCTTTTGGAGAAAAGAATATGCAAATGAAAATTTCCATTTTACTGACAATTATGGTGGTATTCTTCCCGGCTATGGGCCAGGGGCAAGTTACCCTAACGTCGGCCACCGATATTACCCGTGAGCAAGTCCAGGTCGTGCTGGAGGGTATGGGCGAATCAATCGACCGGCAGCTAAAGGTCGTGGATGTGGGAGGAGACAACGTTGCGGTGGGAATCCTCCACAGAGACAGTGATAACGATACCGACGGGGAACATCGGGGCCTCGTCCACATGCACATAAGTGAAACCTATGTCGTTCTCGAGGGTGGTGGGACGCTTCTCACGGGAGGGGAAATCATGAACCCGGGAGAGCCATCTGACGGAGGGATCGTGATTGGGCCAAGTTTCTCGGCAGAATCGCGCAACGGTCAGGTCCGGGAGATCTCCGCGGGTGACATTGTGGTAATCCCTGCCGGAGTATTACACAGCTGGCTAGAGATTCCCGATGAAGTGACATACCTGAGCATCCGGGGCGATCCCGATCAGGTCCTTCCGGCGGGCTACGTGAATCCGGAACTTGATTGAGTGTAGAGGTGCTGTGACCGCGCCGATGCTACCACTGAGAATCGAAGACTATAGAGTTTTGCGGGGGCGGCTGTGTTTAGGAGACGCTTCCTTAATGGTGGGACCGTGGCATGGCTTGGACTTTCCCCTGGTTTGTCACCGACCATGGAACTGATGGTGGGGACCGTGGGTGTGATCTTGTTCCAGTAAATATTTCCTCGCACCACATTATCTGTGCAATCTTCGCGGTGAGTCTCCACCGTCGGACTTCATCGACAGCACAGTCACGGACATTACTGTTGCGATCAAGATCGACAGAAACTGGTAACAAGAGGTGGATATGGTGACCAGAAGTTTTCATCTACTTGCTGCTGGTTTACTCACCGCTCGCGCCTACAATAGCCAGGGGTAAAGGGGTGGTGGGATACCGGTGGCTAGTCTGCCTCCGCGGCTTTCACCGTGTGAAGGAGGAGCCCTAGAATGATTACAACGGAGCCCAGTCTAGCCCATGTGCTCGGCACCTCACCGTGCACCACCCAGGCCAGGAACGTGCTCAGAATTGGCTCGAGCATAAGAAGCAATGTCACATCGAACGCGCGAGTTCCACGGACGCCCCGCACCAGACACATGTAGGCGAGCCCAATTTGGAACACCCCCAGATATCCGACGATCGCCCAGTCGATCGGCGTGGTGCTAACCAGTGGCCCCGCAAATGGTAGGCAGAATATGAACGCCAGTGCGTTTCCCAGCACGATCGCGATACCGGCTAGGTCACGGCCCGGGGCGCTCGATATCTTACCGAGCCAGCGGAGTCCCACGACTGTGAGTGCCCAGGTTACACCGCTTGCCGCCGCGGTGATGTTACCTGCAACCGGGCTCGGCGCCGTGGCGAGTTGAGGCTCCGCCATGACGAAGAAGAGCGCCGCTCCAGCACCGAGTAGCGCTACCACCGGGAGGTCGGTTCGGCGCAGGTGCTCCCGAAGCAGCAGCGGCCCAAGCAACAGAACGTAAAGGGGAGCCGTCGTCTGCAGGAAGATTGCATTCGTGGCGGTGGTGAGTGTGTTAGCCGTGACGAAGAGGATCATGGTCACGGCGAACGCCACACCTACCAGGAGTGCCCGTAGATCGAAGCCACGCCACGCCGGAATCAGCGCAACTAATACAGTTGCTGCGATTCCAGAGCGCAGCCCCGCGATCTGCCAACTCGAGAGCAAGGAGAGCTTGATCGCGGCACCCCCGGTCGAGAAGAGCAGGGCCGCTAGCACGACGTAGATGCGAGCGCCGACGAATCTCACCGGGCTGCGGGTTTCAATCGGGTTGCACCAATCGGTTCAGCTCCGAGAAGAAGTTCTGGACCGGAGAATGTTGCCCCATCTAGCTGTGGGCCAATCGTGGGGCAGAAGTTGCTTCGACCCGGGACAACGAAGGACCCCGGACCAGAGTCAGCTTCACGAGATTGCCCCGGTGCAGCAAGTCATTCTCCAGAACACCAAACCTCCTTGTCGCCCCCGGGGGCATCCGCGGGCTTAGGGTAGGCCGGATGGCTGAGGTGATCCCCACGAGGAAAGCAGAGCTAGAGGGGTTCGTAGTCGAAAAGATCGGCCTCGCAGTCGGTCGCCAGGTCCTCCCCCGTGGCTGCCCTGAAGGCGATGGAATCTCCGGGGGTGAAGACTTCACCACTTATGGCATAGGTGATGTGGGTGTCCAAAGGATTTCCAGATGCGTCGCTCCAGGTGAGCTCGACCTGTACGTATCGCACGACGACCCCTCCTTCGTTGAGAACGTAGCCCTCCGTTCGAAGGGAGTCAGCGCTTCTCCGGCACACCGCTATTGTCACGGGGAGGTTCGAGCCTGGTGCGCGTCGTTCCGTGGCATCAGCTGAGGAAGAAGCCTCGGTCCCTCTCGGGTCAACGTCGTTCTCGGAGCTACGTAAGCAGAGCAAGAATATTCCGAGACCAATGACCAGTATGATAGCCGCGATGAGTCTGGTGGGTGCTCCCATGCGGGACGGTGTTCTGGCGGTAGATACCGGAGAAAGCTTCATGGGCTGCCCACCGAGAATCAGCCTCCTGTTGGTCTATGAAATCACTACTGCGGCATCACCCACATCAACTCATCGAAGAAGTTCTGGACGAGGACGTGATGGACGACTTCTGGCTCACTGCCGATGCTAGCAATCTGCAGACGTTCTAGCCCAATTCCCCTGCTAAGGGACTAGGTTGTTGTATACGTTCGTCATGAACTCGTCCGCGTCCCCGGGACCGAAGCCTTCCGTCGGGTTCGACTGAAGGATCTGCTCGAGCGAGCGGCCCTGATCGATTTCGGCTCGAACACGGTCCCGGATCGTACGGAGCATAACCCCATACTCCACAATGTCTTGTCGCGTTGCAAGGGAACCGTGCCCCGGGATCACGACCGTATCCTCATCAATCACGTGCGTCACAGCGTCCACGAACCGGATCATGCCGTTTATTGTGCCGCCGTTCCCTTCGTCGATGAATGGTAGGCCGTACCGGACGAATACGTCACCTGTATGGATTACATTGGCCTCCTGGAAATAGACCACTACGTCACCATCCGTGTGGGCCCTTCCGAGGTGGAAGATATCGATGGTTTGGCCGTTGAAGTGCACGCGAATCGACTGATCGAAGGTGATCTCGGGTAGGCCCTCAGGCGAGTATGCCGGCTGTGGGCGGGTGCGCACGTACTGGTCTGTTAGCATCCGGACGCGGCTATTCTCGTGAGCGACGATGGCAGCACCGAGGCGGCCGAAGTTCTCGTTCCCATCCGTGTGATCGTAGTGGAAGTGTGTGTTGACTACGTACTCCACCGGTTCGTCGGTCAGTTCGGCGATCGCGGCCATGATCTTATCGGTCAAAGGAGCGAACTGATCATCCACAATCAAGGTCCCGTCCTCCCCGATCAGGACCCCGATGTTACCCCCGCTTCCCTGCATCATGTAGATGGATGGAGTGACCTGGATGGTCGAGATCTGGACGTCGTCGAAGTCCTGGCCTGCCACTCCTGTCGGCAGGACGAGGAGAGATGCGATAATAAAGGCTGAGTGTCTCATTCTCGGTCTCAATGAAAGAGGAGCATAAGAAAATCTAGTGGAAGAGCTTCGCGGTGAGTCGCTTCACCGTGTTCGGTTTTCTCGTCAGGTTGGAACCTGACTTACCTCTGTTCAAATCTCGGTAATCCTTACGTCGGGCACTCCGTTCCGCAGCAACTCGGTGGACGTTCTTCAACGGGATAATGTTCGGCACCCTACGACGGAATCTTGAGTAGCCTGGCTGCATTACCACCGAGCATGGCTGCTCGGTCGGCATCGCTCAGCCCTGGCGTTCCAAGGATGTGCTCTACCGGGGTAAAGCGGGGAAGCCTGGGATCACGGGTGGGAAACGTCCATGAAAACGGGTAGTCAGTCCCGATCACGATCTGGCTTGAGCCCGACACGGCGATGAGGTGGCGCAACGCTTCGCTTGTGAACACCGCAGAATCGAAGAAGAGTCGGTCCTGTATATACTCCGAGGGAAGCCTTTCGGGCACTGGTCCGCACTCACGGGTGCCGCACCCGTAGTCCGTCCGGGGGGCATACGCCGGTAGGTAGCCCCCACCATGGGCCGAAATAATTTTTAGTTCCGGATACCGATCTAGGACTCCCTCGAAGATCAGGTGCCCAAGCCCAATCGCTGTCGCCACCTCATTTCCAATCGTGTTGCCCAACATGCCGTTTCCTTGCAGCCGGGTCTGCAGTTCCGGAATACTTGTCGGATGGAGCCAGATGGGCACGTCCAACTCCTCGGCCTTGGCCCAGAATGGTTCGAACTTTGGGTCGCCCAGCTGCTCACTCCCGACGCTTGACCCGATGGAACCACCACGGAGACCCAGATCATTGACGCCTTCCTCTAGCTGCTCCACCGCGAGGTCCGGGTACTGTAAAGCAAGGGTAGCAAGGCCCACAAATCGACCGTTGTAGCCAGCGCAGATTTCGGCAATGCCCTCGTTCTGGAACCTGCCCACCCTTTCGGCCAGGCCCTCGTCGAGCCCGTACAAGTTCGGATTGATACTGAGAACCTCGATATCAATTCCCAGTTCATCCATAGCTACCAGACGGTCTGGACCAATGGTCGTTGGACCCGTCTGGCTTGTTCCCCCCATCATTTCCGCGACACCTGCGATTGAGCAGTGCGCATGAAAGTCGATAATGGGACCGTTCTGCACGGAGGCTGCCGCTGCATTTCGGGTACCCGCATCCACGACGAGCATTCCTGCCATGGTGCCCGCCGTTCCTGTAAGGAATTGTCTGCGATTCATGATCTGCTCCTTCCGTTGGCTTGTCTGCGCTACCCGGTTACCCCATCTAGTTCTCCTGGTGGCTTGAGTCCAGATCTGCCGGGGGGTTTCTGGGTCGTCGGTGGAGGTGTCTTATGGGAGCTAAGCGGAAGATCCCCCTGTTGAATGCCTCACGCCCGTTGACAATGTCCTCCTGTCAAGTGTCTAGAAGACAGCCCGGAAGAGCGAGAGTCCGAGCGCGGACTCGATCGAGGCCCCACCAGGTCTGTAGACGGTGTGTAGCACCGGGAAGGGTGTGGCCGAGCCGAGCGATAGGTCACCGTCCCTGAGATGGAGAAGTGCCGTGTTCGCGCTCTGCTGCTGGGAAGTTGGGCCCTCATCACGTCCTGTTTGTCTTGTGATGCCGTAATATGCGCCTGCGAGGCTCGTTGCTAAGGGAATGCCAAAGCCGAGCTGAGAATTATCCACCTGCATAATGAGATTGATTCCAAATCCGGTTGTGGCGCCCAAAACAGTCCAGAGGCCCACCCGGCTCCATCCGTCGGAGCTAATGTCGAGGTTGTGAGCCATCAGCCCTCCCACGAGTAGCCCTAGGTCCGATACGCCCATCATTGAACTCACTACTACCTTGTCATCGGCGTCCAGAATCATTGGAATTGAGAGGCCCACCCAAGCCCCGAATAGTCCGCCATAATTAGCGGCAGAAGCCTGAGCGTCTGTGATTGGTCGGCCTGAAATCATGACTCCGGCGATGGTTCCTACTGCTCCACCTAACAGACCCATACCCGCGTGCCACCCGCACCCGCTCGGATCCGCTACGGATGTCCACATCAGACCGTTTATTGCACCCCAAGTACCGCCAAGTGTGATCGTCCGCGCTTGACCCATTGAGAGGTTTCGCGACCGAGAGTAGCGCCTTCCAGCAAAGAATCCGATTGGGCCACCTGCCAAGAGTCCCACGCCTATCAAGGATGACTCTTCTGAGCAGAACGTGGCTGGAATTGCTATGCCACCAACCAACCCAGCCAACCCTGACCACACTTGAAGCTCAGTGGAACCACTGTTTTCACCTGGGCTCAGCGCAATCGAGGGCTCATCCTCCAGTAACGCTCGTACTGAATCAGCAGCCGGCGTGTCCGGAAATTGCTGGATGATGTAGCGGTAGAGCTCCGTTGCCACTTCCGATTGACCCTCAGACGCGAACTCACGTGCTGTGTCCAGGAGTACCGATGCGGAGTCAGCGGGGGTAAGCTGCTGGGCGTAGGTGAGGTGAGGTTTGGCGCAGCCCGCGAAGGTGGCGGTCAAGATCAGTATCTGAAACGCGAACCTTCGTGAGTTAATTCGACGGCGTTTCATCGTTCTCCGAGCTATCCCTGGTCGATCGTCGCCTGAGCGATCCAGTCCATCTCGGGGAATTCGCTGGTCAGGTATTGGCTGCCCTCCATCGAGATCCGAGACTGGTCCGGCCCTTCTCCGCTCGGCGCGCCCTCACCGTACCCTGAGTATAGTTGATCCACGACGCCCATCCCCTCGACCACCCGTCCGAACGGCGCGAAACCCATCCCGTCGAGGTTTGAATTGTCCACGAAGTTGATAAAGAGTTGGGTCGAGCGTGAGTTCGGCTGACCGGTCATCGCAAACGTGACCGAACCGCGTAAGTTGCTCTGCGTCACAGGGTCGTCAGCGATGCCCGTATCCTGCCACGCCGCTGCTACCGCGGGGTTGCCGGGGATTCCAAATTGCGCCATGAAGCCGTCGATAACCCGGAAAAAGTGCGCGCCGTCGTAGAATCCGTTGGAGACGAGACTGTAGAACCGGTCCGCGCCTTGGGGGGCCCATTCTCTCTGCACCTCGATGACGAAGGCTCCCTTGTTCGTCTCGAAGCGTGCGTGAAAAACGTCGGGTGCCGTCTGGTTCATGGCGTCCGAAGCGGGGTTCATGAGCGGGCTGCAGGTGGCAGCCACGAGGAGCAGAGAGAGTACAGGGGCATTTCGGATCTTCGTGATGGCCATGTTCGCATCTCGGATGAGCGTCTGTCGGATCAGAATGGAGGGTAGAGAAGGCTACCGCGGAGTGCAATGACGAGCAGAGAGAAAGCTAGGAGGTAGCTAGCCGGTAAGATAGTTTTCCCTTAGCTGGTACAGCATCCTCCGCTTCCTTCTGACCGGGCAATTCCGTTGATTCGTTTCTTGGGCCCCCTCATGGATCCATGAGGGGGCCTCACCTGCACAGCACTGCGTCTTCAGTCACCATCATAATCGTGGTGATGACGCTTGCGTCGATGAGTCCGATTGCCGGTCAGCAGGCTCCGCCGTCCGACCGACCCCGTCGAAATGCTGAAGTCAGGGTGATCGTGGTGCCGATCGTGGTAGACGGCGTGTTGGACGAGGAGGTTTGGAGGTCCACGCCGGCGATCGGCGAACTGGTACAGCGCCAACCGGTGCCAGGTGCGTCCCCAACGGAGCCAACCGATGTCAGGCTGCTGCGCGATCAGGACAACCTCTACATTGGTGTGATTGCGTACGACTCCGAGCCCGAGGCAGTCCTTGGAGCCGAGATGGCGCGGGACGGTAATCTTGGCTCGGACGATCGCATTGAGATCCTTCTCGACACGTTCCGGGACCAGAGGAATGCCTTCTATTTTGCGACGAATCCGGCGGGAGCGTTGGTGGATGGGCTCACGTACGCAAATGGGCAGCTGAATACAGATTGGGATACGACCTGGGACGTGAAGACTCGTCGGACGCAGACGGGATGGACGGCTGAGTTCGCCATTCCATTCAAGAGCTTGAGTTTCCCAGCCGAGGGGCGTATCTGGGGTTTTAACTTCTCCCGCAACATCTACCGGAGGCTAGAAGACCTTCGCTGGTCAGGGGCCCGACTCGAAACGCAGTTCCTCCAGGTATCCGAGGCCGGTGAGATTGGACCATTCGAAGGGCTGAGCCAAGGGGTTGGTCTCGAGTTCCGTCCCTTCGTTAGTGGTCGTGCGATCCGCTTTGCCAATGAGACGGATGAGGATCGTGGTCGTAGAGATCTGAGCACCGAGCCAGGCCTCGACGTGTCGTATCGGATCACGCCAAGCCTCAGGCTGATCGGCACCGTAAACACTGATTTCGGAGAGACTGAGGTCGACACACGGCAGATTAATCTCGCCCGTTTTTCGCTGCTGTTCCCGGAGAAGCGCGCGTTCTTCCTCGAAGACGCGGGCGTGTTCAGCTTCTCGGGCACCGGCCCGGGCACACCCGGGGGGATCCCATCGGCCGGAGCCGACGTGTATCCGTTCTTCAGCCGCCGTATTGGGTTGCTGGATGGCCGGGAGGTGCCGATCGATGTGGGAGGGAAGGTGGCGGGACGGCTCGGTCCGACTGAGCTCGGGATGCTCGCCGTGCGAACGGGCGACGTGGAGAATGTTGCGGAGGCCGCCGATCTGCTCGTCGGGCGCGTTAAGTGGGATCTGCTGGAACAGTCTTATATGGGACTGGTCTTCACCAGCGGCGATCCCGGGTCGATCGGCACCAGCCGGACCTACGGAGCGGACATGCGCCTAGCGACGTCCACCCTTTTCGGTGGGTCGCGCAACCTGGATGTCGACGCATACGCCGCTCGGAGCGAGCGCGAGGGCTTCCCGGGCCGGGACTGGTCGTATGGCATCGCCGCGCGGTACCCGAACGACCGATTCGATGCCCAGGTGGCTCTACGAGAGATTCAGGAAAACTTCGAGCCCTCACTCGGATTCGTTCAGCGCCCCGGCGTCCGACTCCTACGGTTGGGGGCTAGTTTTAATCCTCGGCCCGCTGACCTCCTCGGCATCCAGCAGATGTTTCACGATGTGTACTACACGCAGTTCACACGCCTCGAGGACGGCGAAGTGGAGAGCTGGGATATCTATGTTACTCCAATCGACTGGCATTTCTTATCCGGGGACAACCTTCATAGCCTACTCGACTTCAACCCAACCTACGAGCGTCTTTTCGAGCCATTTGAAATCTCTCCGGGCGTAATTCTGCCTGCTGGTCGGTATCGCTTTACGCGTTTTCGGAGTACGGTGGCCACCGCTAACAGACGTCGCCTGTCGGCAAACGTCGGAGTTGGCTGGGGGAGCTTTTGGTCCGGAAGCGCGGACCAGGTGACCGCGCGGTTGACCTATCGGATTCCACCGATCTTATCAATTGGTCTGATTTCGAATTTGACCTTTGCGCACTTGCCGGAGGGGGACTTTACCGCACGGATTTTCACTATCAACTCGAGCCTCAGCATTTCTCCGGCCCTATCCTTCTTTAACCTCGTCCAGTTCGACAATCGGTCGAAGAATCTCGGATGGCAGAGCCGCTTCCGGTGGACGCTGCAGCCGGGTAGCGATCTTTTCGTCTCTTTCCATCAGGGCTGGATCCACGAAGATGAGGTGGGGAGCCGCGCGTTCAGGGCACAGGACAGCAAAACGTCGGTGAAGCTCCAGTACTCGATCCGATTCTGATAGCGGAAGTGCATAGGCGGAGTTGTAGCACGCTTCGCACGGGCCTGATGGGCACTCTCTTCAACGGGCTCGCAGACTCTTCGCTGCGCTAGATTCTCGAGCTGTCAAAGCGGGCGTTGATACAAGGTCTGGCAGCTGCTGCTGGTGAGCAGATTGCGTCCCGTAGAGGCCCTCTACTTGAGAAAGAGCGACGTGGATTAGGTGGTGCTAATAGGTGGAGCCCGTACTGTGCCGCCAGAGCCACTCTATCGACTTCGGGTGTGGTTGGGCCTGGCAGAGTATCCTGACGCTCACCACTGTCGCCGCAGAAGAGAGGAGCCAGTTTAGTCGGGCTCTGCCTCGGCTCCCACCCATGCGTCTACCACCACTGATATTGTGATCTGACCAAATAAATTCACTGTACTCCGGAACATGTCAGGAATCCGATCAATGCCCAGGAGGATCGCGAGACCGGAGAGCGGGA
This sequence comes from Gemmatimonadales bacterium UBA6960, assembly GCA_963579625.1. Lineage (GTDB taxonomy): Bacteria > Gemmatimonadota > Gemmatimonadetes > Longimicrobiales > Gaopeijiaceae > JAAXGI01. Next base: position 2,566 of record CAUZHN010000047.1, on the reverse strand, counting down.
TCCCCAGCGTGTCGAGCGCGGGGGCGAGGGTCACGACGCCGGACGATGGTACTGGAGCAACCGTGAGCGAGACGAGGAAGGTCGCGAGGACCGCCCCACCGATCGCCGCGGCCGGCAGCGGTGTGTCAAATAGGTACGCGAGAAAGACGATCGCCGCCCCCTGAAAGAGCGCGCTCCCGGCGCGATACATAGATGCGCCTAGGGGTAGCACCAGATCTGCGATCGTCTCCGAAACGCCAAGCTTCTCCTTGGCTTCTTTCAGCGTCGCCGGCAGGGCGGCAGCTGTGCTCGTCGTCGAGAAGGCGAGTGACGCCGCACCGAACGTCCCACGCAAGAATTGAAACGGGCCAATCCCTCCGATGAGCTTCAGAAGTGGCAAGTACACGACGGTGATATATACGCCGAGCCCGAGAATGACGCAGACGACGAAAACCGCCAGGCTTTGAATGAGCCCCCACCCGAGTTGAGCCGTCACGGGTGCAGCGAGCCCAAAGATCCCGATGGGGGCAGTCCAGAGGATCCACCAGACGAGCTTGATGAGGGCGTCCCCAGCTGCCTCGGCGAATCCCACGAGTCGGGTGCGTGACTCCTCTCTGAGGGTGCTAGCCGCGGCGGCGAAGAGAGCGGTGAAGACGATCAGAGGGAGGAGCGATCCGGAGCTTGCGGCCGCGAACGGATTGTTTGGGATCAGGTTCACCAGGAAGTCGACCACGCTTGGGAGGTCCGGTGCCTCGCGGGACACAGCGGCAGGGATGACGATCTCAGGTGCGAAGCCGAGACCGATCCGCATGGAGCCCATCCCGATTAGAATCGCCGGGATCACGGTGATCCAGAACAACGCCAAAGTAGTGCCACCGAGACGACCGAGTTTTCGAGGATCCCCCAGATTCGCCACGCCCGTGAAGATCACGGCCATCACCAGAGGGATCACGACCATCCGAATCGCGTTTAGAAACACTGTACCGAGTGGCGTCGAGGCCAAAGCCACAGTCATCAGGAAGTCGGAACCGGCGGCAGCGAGGAGGCCCGTTCCTAACCCGAGGAGAAGTCCCACAGCGATGGCGATGTGGAGCACTCAGTTCCTCGTCGGTGACCGATGGGTGATGTGCGCCGCTCCAGGAGGATCCGCTCGTCTGATTCTAGTCCACCGCAAGGAATAACTGAGATCAGATCCAGTAGTGTCCGTGCTGTTTTGTCGTTCTTTTCCTCTCCACGGATATGTCAAGTCCTGTGTACGCCAGGATGCTAGGAGAGCTTGGGGGGGCGAGGGTCTTCGGTCAGCGGTTGGTCGTAAAGGATGAATGGTTCCTTGCTGGAGTAGAGACTGCCGCGAACCTCTAGCATCAATACTGGATGAGTGGAGATCGAGGACGTACAGCTTCACCCTCAAAGGCATGAGCTAACGAGGTTCCGGTTCGAGCCGGTCAACCAGTGGAGCGGGCAGGATCAATCGTCGAGCCTTCATGTCGTAGACGTCGCCAGGTGACAACACGAAGTACGGCTTTTCCCATGGCTGATACGCCCGGTTGTTATCGTGCACCGCGACCATCCACTTGCCCATGACTTCAAAGGTGTCACCGGTCACAATGATCGCCGTGCCTTCCGAGAGACCAATGCCAAATAGTTGCGGATATTGTTTGATGACCGGGATGAGGTCGTCCCAGCGATTCCGTGTGTTGATGTGCTGGTCGATCGCAGATTTGCGAAGGAACTCGAAGCCGAGCTGATGGTTCTCCTCGGCGGTCATGACGATCTGCGAGCCTCCGGTATCGCCCCTGACCAGGTACTCACCTTGGATCGTAGCGCCAGCCGAGCTCCCCCCGATGACGCCCCCGCGCTCAAGCACCTTGTGGAGTTCGTCGTAGGTGCGAGTCCTCGCATATGAGTCGACAATGTTCCACTGGCGGCCCCCATTGAACCAGACCGCAGTTGCCTGCTTGAGCTCAGCCACGAACTCCTCCGAGTCGGCGATGCTGGGATTTTCCGTATGGAGCATCGAGAGGTTCTTGAGTCCGCGGTCCCGCCAGGATCTCAAGACGCGACCTTCATCGTAGGCCCGGATGTTACCGTCCTCGTCGTGGTTCCCCCCTGCGGTCGGCACGATGACGAACCGACCCTCCTCCGTTCCGCCTCCGAGTTCGATGAAGCGGTCTATGATCCCGGTGCCGTTCGTCGAACCCCCGCCGACAATGATCAGAGTACCGTTCGGCGGTCCGTACTCAGTCGCTTCTTGAGCATGTATCGGTGCCGATATCCCGATTGCTAGCGCCAAAATCGGAATCATCAGATGGAGGCTCCGACCCTTCATCATTCTTCTCCTATTGCTTCTGTTGGAGCGATAACCCGGGCTGGCCCAAGGTGGCAGTGCGGAAGTGATCAGCTTCGGCGGCGGTCACCTTAGCAGCAGCCTGCGATGCACTGGATCAGATCACAGGGGACATCGAGCTGTTAGAGGAGTTAGGCATCACGCCAGAGGTTGAGTCCCCACCCTGGGTGATCGACGCACGAAGCCCTGTTTCCAGGGAGGTGAAGCACGAGAGCAAGCGGGTTGATGGCACCACCGAGT
>CAUZHN010000046.1:0-16837 GCA_963579625.1 Gemmatimonadales bacterium UBA6960 | reverse complement strand
GCAGCGGCTTCTTGGTTTTCCAATGACGAGCGAAAAGGTCGAGTGGTCCTCTCTCCCAGACCCAATTCTGTAGTAGCTGTGACGGGAGTTCTACCCAGTCCTGTGCTACGCTCACCCCACCCCTGCGTGCGATAGGTACCTGCGATGTGAGGTGATGTAAGAGGTGGCCGAATTCGTGAAAAAGGGTTTCAACATCCCGATGGTTGAGGAGAGCAGGTCGGTCGTCATTTGGGGGCGGGAAGTTCGCGCAAATCACGCCCAGATGTGGGGAGAAAGAGCCGTCCGGCATGGGGCCGCCGTAGACAAAATCATTCATCCACGCTCCCTGGCGCTTTTCGCGCCTCGGGAAGAAATCGGTGTAGAAGCCCCCGAGAAGGGTGCCTCGGTCATCGTAAAGCTCGAAGTAATGAACATCCTCGTGCCAGATCTCTTCCACCATTTTCGGCCTCACCTGTAGACCGAACAGCTGCCCAGCGATCTCGAAGAGTCCTTCCTGAACCGATTCGAGCGAGAAGTAAGGTCGAAGTTCCTCTTGATCTAGGTCAAAGCGCTCGCGGCAGAGGCGCTCAATAAGGAACGGTACATCCCAGGGCTCAATCGGATGGATCCCGAGCCTCTCTGCATAGGTCCCGAGTTCCTTCAAGTCTCTGCGCCAATAGGGACGGGTACGCTCGGTCACCTCATTGATGAATTCCTGAGCCTTGATTCCAGAACCCACCATTTGTTCTTCGAGCCGATAGTCGGGGAAATCCGGGTACCCGAGGAGCTGTGCCATATCTCGCCTCAGCTTCAGGATCCGCGGGATCAAAGGATGGTTGTTTGTAGGCTCTTCACTTCCCCGCGCGTGATATCCACTGTGGAGTTCAGCGCGAAGGTCCCGGTCCTCCGCGTATCTCACGATGGCTTCGTACGAGGGTTGATCTAACGTCAGGTGCCACCCCTTTGTCCCCGCTTCAGCAGCATTTTGGCGGAAGCGTTTCATTGAGTCATCCGGGACTCCTCTTAGCCGCTCCTCATCAGTAATCAGGAGTGAAAAGGCAGCCGTAGCATCGAGAACGTTTTCAGAGAAGGTCTGCTGTAGGCGAGCCAACTCTACCTCAATTGTCTCCAAGCGTTTCCGATCCGTAGGTGCTAGGTCCGCACCGGCCCGGCGGAAGTCTCGGATCGTATGTTTTAGATGTCGGCTCCGGAGATCGTCTAGCTGAGTTGCCTCAGAACTTTGATCCAATCCCTTGAGACGATGCCATAAGCCTTCATGGAGGTGCAGCCATGACCAAAACTTCGTGAGCTCTGGAAGTACTTCGCCCCACGCTCTCCGGAGCTCCGGGGTTTCTGCGACTCCTAGTAGGTGCTGGATTGGAGTTGTAGCTCTACCTACCCATTCGATCAGTTGATCGAGTGGGGCGAGAACGGAATCCCATGTCGGAGGATCTTCTCTGGCACCCAACTCCTCCACCCGTGCCCGGGCTTCGTCCAGAAGGCTGTGGATTCCCGGCACCACATGCTCTGCCCGTATTCGGTGAAACGGGATCGGAAACGATAGGTCGAGCAGGGGATTGTCAGTTTCGTTCATTCGGGTCGAATCCGAGGGTACTTAGGATCGATCAATTGAGAAAGAGGTGCTCCAGATGGGTACGTGCCTTGACCAGCTTAGGTGAGATCACGGCCTGGCAATAGGGCCGCTCCGCGTTTCGGCGGTAGTAGTCGTCATGCTCCAGCTCAGCAGGATAGAAGTCCTGCAGGGGCTTAGCCTCAGTCACTACTGGATCCGGCCAACGACCTTCCGCTTCAAGTTCGTGGATAGTCTCTTCCGCGGTCCGGCGTTGATCAGAATCGGTGTATAGGACGATCGACCGGTACTGTGGCCCCACATCCGCTCCCTGCCGGTCCCGAGTGGTCGGATCGTGGATCGTGAAGAACACGTCGAGAAGGGTCCGGAACGAGACCACCTTCGGGTCGAAGGAGATTTGCACCACCTCGGCATGTCCTGTGGCCCCACCGCACACTAGATGGTAAGTGGGCTCAGCGTGGTCCCCACCCGCATATCCGGGCTGCACCTTTCTTACACCCTTCAACTGCTGAAACACGGCCTCTAGGCACCAGAAACAACCCCCTCCCAGAACCGCTATCACATCCTCTTGTTTCAATGTCACCGGGTCACTCTTACCAGGTTGACGTGGTTATCTCCAAAGATCTTACGCAGCCCAGAGAGAGCGCCCGAGTCGGGTCTCACCTTCAGACTTCTCGATCTCAGCTTGGGGATTGCCGCGGACCCGTTCGTCAGGTGCACCTCTACGGGAGCCCGGCCCGGGTGGTCCGCGAGGAGCTCACGGGCTCGCTTGAACTTCTCCCTCCAGTCGCCCTCGCCCGCGGGGATGTCGATTGCCACGGCGACCAGGCCGCTCTCGCCAAGTTCAGCCAGCAGTTCCGCCTCATCGAGAAAGATCGGAGGGTCATTCTCGTCTCGCTCACGATTCGACACAGTTCCCCGAATAAGGACCACCGCATCCTGCTGGAGTACATCCCGTGCACGCTTCCAAGCTTCTCCAAATGCCAGCACGGAGGCCGTGCCGCTGAAGTCTTCTACTGTGATCCGGCCCCATTCTGAGCTGTCCTTCTTGAGAATCTGGCGAGTCACCTTGGTCACCACGCATGGCAGTTGGATGTCCTGACCGGTAAATTCCGTCAGGTTGCCAGTGTTGAGCGGGCCGAAAGCGCGTGAGATCTCACGGAAAGGATCCAATGGGTGGCCAGAGATGAAGAACCCCACGGCCTCTTTTTCCCTTGCGAGTTGGTCGGCTTCGGACCACGGAGGAACTTCGGGCAGCATTGGGTGAGATTCATTGGCCTTGGGTCCATCCGTTTCGAAGAGCGAGCCTTGCCCTGCTGCCACTTCAGCCTCACGGGTCTGGACCTCTGCATATGCGATGTCCAGTCCGGCCAAGAGTTGCGCACGGTGGCCAAATGAGTCCAGTGCCCCAGCCGCGATCAGCGCTTCACACGCTCGCTTGTTGAGAGCGTGAAGATCAATGCGATCCAGGAAATCGAATAGGCTGGAGAATGATTCTCTACTCTCGCGAGCCTTCAGAATTGATTGCACCGCGCCAGTGCCCACCCCGCGAACCGCGCCTAGACCGAACCGGACCTGACGCTCCTCGGTGACGCTGAATTTCCAGTCCGACTCGTTGACATCGGGAGGCAGAACTTCAAGCCTTTGGTCCATCCTAGGCAGATAGCGAGGCAGTTCACGGCACTCCGCGATGTACTTGACGACGTCATCGGTCTTGTCGAGCACCGAAGAGAGGAGGGCCGCCATGAATTCGGCGGGATAGTGGACCTTGAGCCAAGCCGTATGATATGAGAGAAGCGAGTATGCTGCGCTGTGACTCCGGTTGAATCCGTATCGACCGAACGTTTCGATCTGCTCAGCCAGCTGGTCCGCCACTCGACGTGCCACCCCCCTCTCGACGGCACGTTCGACGAACTTTCCGAGTTCCTTCCGGATCAGCTTTGCGTTCTTCTTGCCCACGGCCTTTCGAAGCACGTCCGCCTCGGCGAGCGAAAAGCCGGCGAGGAGATTCGCGATCCGCATGACCTGCTCCTGATAGACGATGACCCCGTATGTGGAGGACAGAGTCTTCTCGAGATCAGGGTGCAGGTATCGAACCTCCTCCTGTCCAGTTCTCCTTCGGATGTAGACGTCCGTCATTCCCGAGTCCAGCGGACCGGGCCGGATTAGTCCGTTCCCGGCGATGAGGTCTTCGAACCGGTCGCAACTCATGGCCCGCAGCTTCTCGGAGCCAAGTCTCGATTCGAACTGGAACACGCCTGATGTTTCGCCTTTCGCCAGCATCTCATACACCTCAGGATCGTCGAGGGGCACATCGTCCATAGTCTCGAAGATATGACCTGACCTGGGGTGTCGGAGTGCTCCCTCTCTCCGCTTCACCATGTCCGTAGCGTTCTGAATAACCGTCAGTGTCCTGAGGCCCAGGAAGTCCATCTTGAGCATCCCCACGTCCTCAAGGCAGTTCATGTCGTACTGTGTGACGACGACAGTGTCTGAGTCCCCGTTCGAGCTTACCCCACGGGTATGTTGGAGGCAAAGAGGCACGTATTCGTCCAGAGGACCCGGTGCAATCACGACCCCAGCCGCATGCACAGACGCGTGTCTCGACAGACCCTCGAGAGTTTGCGAGTAGTCGAAGAGCTTCCGGTGTCGCTCGTCCTGTTCGTAGAGCTTTTTTACCTCTGGCAGCTTTCGCACGGCTTCCTTTACTGTGACGCTCCTTCCCGGCTGGTTCGGGATCATCTTCGCGATCCGATCAGTCTCCGACGGCTCGAAACCCAGAACTCGTCCCACGTCTCGGATTACTGCCCGTGATTTCATCGTCCCGAATGTGATAATTTGCCCCACAGCCTCTTGCCCGTACTTCTGGCGGACGTATTCGATCACCCTGCCACGATTCTCAAAGCAGAAATCAATGTCGATATCAGGCATCGAAATCCTCTCTGGGTTCAGAAAGCGCTCAAAGAGGAGGTCGAATCGGAGGGGGTCCAGATTCGTGATCTGCAGCGAATAACTTACAAGTGATCCGGCAGCGGATCCGCGTCCGGGCCCGACCGGAATCCCGTTCTCGCGGGCCCACCGAATAAAGTCCCAGGTGATGAGAAAATATCCCGCATAGCCGGTCTCGAGAATGACGCCAAGTTCGTAGTCAAGCCGCTCACGTACGGCCTCAGGCAGGGGTTCTCCATACCGGTTAGCGGCTCCCTGCGTGGCCAAATGGACCAGATACTTGCCCTCGTCGGAGTGCCCCTCCGGGAGTGGAAACTCCGGGACGTGGTATGTTTTTTTGAAGCTGATATCCACTTCGTCAGCTATCTTGAGGGTGTTTTCTACTACCTCCGGATACTCGGGAAATGCACTCCGCATCTCATCCGGTCCCTTGAAGTAGAGCCCTCCATCATAGCGCATGCGGTCAGAGTCGGACTTGTCCTTCCGAAGACCGATACAGAGAAGTGTGTCGTGCGCTTCGTGGTCACGCGCCTCCAAAAAGTGAGTGTCGTTCGTGCAGATCACGGGGAGCCCAACCTCTTCCGATAGCGCAAAGATCTTACGGTTGAGTTCGGCTTGACCTTCGGTCTCATGGGCCTGGACCTCGAGGTAGTACCGGTCCTTGAAGACCTCAGCGTACCATGCCGCCGTCTCGCGTGCCTCGTCGTCGTTGCCGGACATCAGGTGTCGCGCGACCTCTCCGGCGAGGCACGCAGAAGACACGATGAGGCCGTCGGAATGGCGTTGCAGAAGCTCCCGGTCCACTCGGGGTCGGTGATAGAACCCCTCCGTGTACCCCTGGGACGACAGCTTCACCAGGTTTCGGTATCCTTGGCTGTCCCGCGCCAGCAACACTAAATGGTAGTAAGCCAAATGCGCCGGCCCGCCGCGGCTACGGTCCCTACGGTCGCCAGGTGCGACGTAGGCTTCCATCCCTATGATCGGCTTGAGCCCCTTGTTGCGCGCCTGTTTCTGAAATTCCCAAGCGCCGAAAAGACACCCGTGGTCGGTAAGGGCCAGCGCGGGCATTTCGAAGTGCAGCGCCCGGCTCACTAGATCACTGAGCCGATTGGCCCCGTCTAGGAGGGAGTACTCCGAATGGGTGTGAAGGTGGACGAAGGACACGGTTGGGGCTGAGGGTGAGGTTACCTCTAACTATTCTACACGTCCTTGCGTAGAGAGCGAGGGTGCGCGGTAGAAATATTCCTGTCGGTCAAGACTACCAGGGTGTTTGGGGCAGCTTCGCCCGAGACTCAGTGGCAGCGGAAGGAATTGAGGATGGTCTGCAGCTGGATCATGTACTCGTATTGTTCCCGGTTTGGGGCGTAGAGCCAGGCATCTGCAAAATAGAGTCGATCTTGGTCGGGACAGTGGATAGTCCGGGTGATGAACGGTCCCCCGGCCGGCCAGGCGTCGGGAAGACTCACCCATGTTGCCTGATACTCTACGCCGGAGCCGCTTTCCACCTCGAGGCTGCGGTAGGAGACAAGCACGGTGTCGACCAGCTGAGGGTCATTGTAGTACTGCGCGGAGAAAGCATCTCGCCAGCTCCTCAATTCCTCCTTGGTTGGGTTGGTCTCGGGTGCCGGCGATCTCCAGGTGACCACGATCTCCCTAATCAACTCGGCCGGTCTGGGATTGTCATTCCGGAACCGAAAAACGGAATCCTGTGTGGAGTGTCGGTACACGACCGGAAGCCGGAGCGAGAATCCGACGTTTGCCGCGAGTGAGTCCTCCAAGGCCAGGTCTTCACCCGAAATGAACATCCGAGTTACAGCATACTGTCGGAACTGCTCATCGAGGACGTCGTGGAGTGTTTCCGCAAGTTGTTTAACTGCCTCTACTTGGCCCGTTCTGGGCAGGAGGAGCACGGAGACCTGTTGGCCCCTCGCCCAGACGTTCAGCATTTGAACGAGCGCGGGTGCCTGTGGCACTTCCTCCTCGCTCACTGCCAGAGCCTCATCTATCCAGGGATCACCCTCGACACCCAATACAAGCACTTGGCGGAATCGTTGGAGAACTCCCCAGTCCGGCTCGGTTGGGGCCTGATGAGTAATCCGAAAAGGCCGCTCGTTCCGGACGGTCTGGACCGTGGGCTCCATCGCACCCAAGAACACATCTTCCACCTCCGTCCAAAGTCCCGGAGTAGCGGCGACGATCAGGGCGTTCGCGTCCCCATGGGCCGGAGGCAGGTCGCATCCCGGTGCCGCCAGGATGATGCAGAGTCCAAGCAGTAAGAATATCCGATGACTCATGATTCCCAGATTCGAGTGCGATTTGGCCATGACGGGTACACTTGCGTTAGCCCCAGAGAGTGCTCGGCGTTCCCAGAACTAGGCAAGTCTCGCTTCTGCTCGTCCTATCCCTGAATCCACCATCAACCCTCTTCACGACGGCAATAAGGAAGCCGCAGGTAGCACGTGATTTCCCAATTGCCCCTGCTAGTATTGCTTCCACTGAGGCCAACAGTTACTGGTCCGGAAGGATCAGGCTGCCCCGAGTTGCGATCGCATCCCATCACCGGAGGGAGACTCCCATGGTGGACCGTTTAGCCTGGCTTCACGGAGAGCCGGGCTCCTGTATTGATCTTATAGTGCTGGATGAAGATGACGAACTGGATGATGAGGACTGGGACGACAAGGACAATTGGGGTGATGACGAGGAGGATGAGGACGAAGACTCGGACGGGTGGGATGAAGATGACGACCAAATGCCCCGGGAGCTTCGAACAAGTAGCCATCCGTGCAGCTACGACATCAGCCGGGGGGGATCAACTTCTGGAAAGCCGATTCCCTTGGTGAGGGCCCCAGGGTCGATAGGGCAAACTGACAATTCGCGAGCATCTCGACTCCGAAGGCCCAGACGCCTATTCCGTCCCTTCGGGAGATCTCCATCGAACTGAGGAAGTCGTCAAGCGCAGTCTCTTCATCACGTCTGTGATCCATGCCCCGGATCCCAAAGCGGCCCACGTCTGCGTCCGTTCCGTACGTGAAGAGTTTCCGGACGCTACCCACCACTGCTGGGCATTCGTAGCCGGCCCACCCGGAATCACTGTGCACATTGGGCTGAGCGATGCCGGAGAGCCCCATGGAACTGCGGGCCGCCCGATTCTCAACGTGCTTCTGGACTCCGGGGTTGGAGAGATTGTTACCGCGGTGACGCGTTACTTCGGCGGGGTGAGGTTGGGGAAGGGTGGGCTCAGTCGAGCCTACTCAAGGGGCGTGAGCCAAGCACTCGATACCCTTCCGACTAGGCAGCGGATTTCACTTGCCACCGTGCGGGTGACCGTTACCTTCTCGGCGATGGACCCCCTGTTCCGACTCCTGGACGAGCTGAACGCCAGGGGGCGGGAGGAGCGATACGGGTCGGAAGTCGAGGTTGTGGCGCAGATTCCGCGGGGGAGTCTGGTGCGCCTCCAAGAAGATGTGGCCGCGTTCACCTCTGGGCAGGGTCGGATCGAAGTGGTCAAATCCGCTGCTTCTGACCTCCCTACGGAATGATCGAGAGAAAGCGAGGAGGTCAGGTAGGTTCCAGGGGGGGCGATCAGTATTGAATCGGGTTGGGGGATCGGGTAACTTGCCCGGCGTTTGCGGGGCCTGTAGCTCAGGTGGTTAGAGCGCACGCCTGATAAGCGTGAGGTCGGTAGTTCGAGTCTACCCAGGCCCATTTGTCAGAAGTCATTGCCAAGTATAGCGTTACGCCGGCCTACGTTTCAGTTCTTGTGCTCGTCCGATCTCTCTGCTGAGTTGCAGGCCGAAGGGCAAGCCACCCGTAGACGGTGAAGGGCCGATCTCCAGGGTTGGCCAGGAAGTCTATCGAAGATCTTGCTCCATTAATTCCCAAGTACCTCCAGTACAGCATTCTCTTTCATGGAGGACAACGGTTTACCAGCACTTATAATATTACCGTTAACGACTACCACAGTAGCGATTTACATGCGCTTTCCGCAGATGATCTGGCAGTACCGGAAACCTGCTTGACAGCCCTCAGCGCACGCTTCTACGTTGCTTGTTGGGTGAGGAGAATCGAAAGGTTCCCTAGACGGTGCCTGCCTTGGAGGCCGAATGCTGTTTATCAGGCCAAACGCTCAACGGATATCGAGGGATCGCTCGCGCGCTAGATCTGCGTCGCGCTACGCTCTCCTGCTGAGCACTGGCATCGTGGGGGTGTTCCTGTGGAGTGCCGACGTATCGCACGGGCAAGCGCAACTAGGACAGATGCGCTTGGTGACTGCTCCCGGTTTCGATGTCATCCAGCCGGGACTCCATCAGGAGGTAGTCGATGTTCAGGCAGTCCTGAACGAATACTGCGTCGTCTGTCATAATGAGAGACTGGGTACTGCCAGCTTAGCGTTCGACACACTGGATGCGTCGCAGCCGAGCACCCATCCCGCAACGTGGGAGAAGGTGATTACGAAACTTCGGACGGGAACGATGCCACCAGATGGACAGCGGCGGCCCGATCCGGAGACCTATGAGGCTGTGGCGAGCTGGTTGGAAACGGAACTCGACGCAACTTGGGCGGCCGATCCGTATCCAGGCAGGATCAATGCGATCCATCGAGCCAACCGCACGGAATACAACAATGCGATTCGTGACCTGTTAGGGCTCAATATCGATGTGAGGGAGCTGTTACCCGGGGATGAGACGGCAGATGGCAGCTTCGATAACCTCGCATCCTCCCTCACGATTTCGACAGCCCATTTGGAACGATATGTGTCAGTGGCCCGTCAGGTCACGCGCTTGGCGACGGGTCTACCCCCCGTAGGAGCGGATTTCAAGATCTTCCGAGTCGACGAACTCCTAAAACAGACCGATCTGATGGACGAGGATCTACCGCTTGGATCTCGTGGTGGCATGGCAATCCATCATCACTTCCCGTCCGATGGCGAGTACCTCATCAAGGTCAACCTGACAGCGAATTATCAGGAATACCTGAAGGGGATGGGGTGGCCACAAGAGATAGAGTTTCGTCTGGATGGCGAGCTAATGGGCCGGTTTACAGCGGGAGGAGAGGCCTCGGCGTATAGACCCGCCGCGGCCAGCTATGAAGGAGCCGGTTCGCCTGGGTTCCAGGGTGACTGGGAGTGGGAAGAGTACATGCAAGGCATGGCGGACGATCACTTGGAGATTCGCACGTTCGTCACGGGCGGACCACATGTAGTAGGAGTTGCATTCCCCATGTACATGTGGGAACCAGAAGTCCTTTTGCCACAACCACCGCTGCGGGAATGGGGGAAGACGTTAAAGGATGACGCCAGGTATATGGACTATCAGGGCGTGAATGATCTCATGATTGAAGGACCGTATCAGATCTCCGAATCGACGGATGACACCCCTAGTCATCGGGAGATCTTCGTTTGTGAGCCAGAGGCTGAAGCGGAGGAGCAGGCTTGCGCTAGCAGGATTATTGAGCGGATGGCCCGACGCGCTTATAGGCGACCGGTCATGAGAGAGGACATCCAGACGTTGATGGAGTTCTTCGATCAGGGCAGGCAAGATGGGGAGAGCTTCGAGGCGGGAATTCAGTTTGCTCTCGAACGGATGCTGGTTGACCCGGCGTTTCTATTGCGCGTCTATCGTGATCCGCCGTCGCAGGTCACCCTTTCAGACCGAGATGGACAGGATGGGGCTCGGGGAGCAGCTGACTCCTATCGCCTCAGCGACCTAGAGGTCGCCTCGCGGCTATCTTTCTTCCTGTGGAGTAGTATTCCCGATGAAACCCTGCTCGATCTGGCGGAGCAGGGAAGGCTTACGGATCCCCCTGTTCTGAGACAGCAGGTTGTTAGAATGTTGGCTGACCCAAGAGCTGCGGTCGCGCTGACAGAGGGTTTCGCGAGTCAGTGGCTGAATTTGCGCGTCCTCCAGGACAAGGTAGCTGATGAGGACCTATATCCTGTATTCGACCAGAACCTGCTGGAGGCGATGCGGCTTGAGACCGAGATGTTTGTCGCCAGCACGATCAGGGAGGACCGGAGCGTCCTCGACCTCTTGAGAGCGGACTACACATTCGTAAACGAACGGCTCGCACGGCATTACGGTATTTCCGACGTCTACGGCAGCCGTATGAGGCGGGTCACTCTCCCTAACCTCCAGGAGCGGGGTGGATTACTCGGGCAAAGTGCGCTGTTGGCACTGACGTCATACCCCAACAGAACGTCGCCCGTTTTGCGTGGCAAATGGCTGCTTGATAACATTCTGGGTACGCCTGTCCCTTCACCTCCGGCTGGTGTAAACACCGATATCGAGAGCGATGGGGCTTCTCCGACCGCAACGATACGCGAGCGGATGGAATCACACCGTGTCGATCCCGTGTGTGCCACGTGCCATTCGATCATGGACCCACTCGGTTTCGCGCTGGAGAGCTTCGATGCTGTCGGGGCTTTGCGGACAAGAGATGAAAAGGGCAACCCCGTTGATGATTCTGGGGCCTGGCCGAGTGGTCTGGAGGTGAATGGATTTGCGGGTCTACGTGCGATGTTACTCGATCAGAGCGAGCAGTTTGTCAACACCGTGACTGGAAAGCTCATGACCTACGCTCTGGGGCGCAGACTTGAGTACTACGATCAGCCCGCGGTGCGCAGGATTGTGAGCAATGCTGAGCAGGATGAATACCACTGGTCTTCAATTATTGTCGGAATTGTCGAGAGTCCTGGCTTCTTAATGCGGGCCCGCTCAATTCAGTAGGTGGTCAAACGGTTACATAGCATAGGAGATTAGAGGGATGACATTTATCATTGGCAAACCGCTTTCTCGTCGAACTGTCCTGCGGGGTGTGGGGGCGGCTTTAGCGCTGCCATTCCTGGAAGCTATGTCGCCAACCAGGTTTGGCCTAAGCGGGCAAGTCCAAGACAAGCCCATACATCGGTTCCAAACGATCTATGTGCCGAATGGGATGGCCATGGAGTACTGGACTCCACAGGGAGTGGGAAGGGACTTCGAGCTCTCACCCATTCTAGAACCGATGGCAGCGTTCAAGGACCAGATGTTGGTGCTTTCCGGCCTCCAGGCTACCTGGGCTGGTAACCACGCCGGAGCCTCCGGGTCGTTCCTAACGGGCACGATAGTTCATGGGAGGAACAATACGGAGACCTTGGCGGATGTCTCAATGGACCAATTGCTAGCCAGGAAATTCGAACGGGATACGCAGGTTGCATCACTAGAGCTTTCGATGGATAAGCCAGCCAATGCAGGAGTTTGTGATCTAACCCTGAATTGCGTCTATACACATACCCTTTCGTGGCGAAGCCCCACACAACCGTTGCCGATGGAGTCCAACCCGCGAGCGGTGTTCGAGCGTTTATTTGGCGATAGCGGTAGCACGGAGCGGGGGGCGCGGGAACGGCGGCTACGGCAGCAACGGAGCATTCTGGACTCGGTGAGGGATGAGGTGGCAGCCCTCAAGAGGGAGCTTGGGCCACAGGATAATCTAAAAATTGATGAATACTCAGAGGCTGTCCGTGACGTCGAGCGGCGCATTCAAATGGCTGAGGAACAGATCGACATCGAGCTACCATTCTTCGAAGCGCCTGAAGGTGCCCCGGCTGTGTATGAAGAGCACATGAAGTTGATGTTCGACTTGCAGTTTCTGGCCTTCCAGGCTGACCTGACGCGGGTCAGCTCATTTATGCTTGGGAAGGAACAGAGTGCTCGACCGTATCCTCAGATTGGCGTGCCTGACGCGCACCACCCGCTGTCGCACCACAACAATGTTCCCCAGTTAATCGAGCGAATGTCCAAGATCAACCGGTATCACGTCGAGTTGGTCTCCCGATATTTGGAGAAACTTCGCGAGACGCCTGACGGTGATGGCTCACTTCTAGACCACATGACGATCCTGTATGGCGGTGGCATTTCCAATAGTACGCGTCACTCGCCCGTAGACCTGCCGCTGATGTTGCTCGGTGGTGGGGCTGGACGTCTCAACGGTGGCCGGCATCTGAGCTATTCCGACTCGCCCGTGATGGCAAATCTGCATGTTACACTGCTGGATAAGCTCGACCTGCCAATCGATCGGGTTGGGGGCAGCACCGGCCGACTCGAGATAGATACGCTTGCCGAGATGTAGGGAGACCAGCCACCAGAGATTGCGGCTGGGTAGGGCCCACCGCAGTCCAAGGAAACCGATTGAAATGAGGGTTAATGAGGGTGAAGGAATGTGGATGACATTGAGGTGGCAACGCCTGCTCTTACTCGGGCTAGCTCTGATCCTCGTCGGGGCCGGTGGGAGTGATGACCCGCTGGTCGACGCAGCAAAGAACAATGACAGGGACGCGTTGCAGGAACTCTTGAACGAAGGAGCCGACGTCAACGCGCAGACGGCTGACGGCTCTACCGCTCTCCTCTGGGCGAGTTACAGAGATGATCTTGAGAGCGCGGAGATCCTGATTCGTGCGGGGGCTGACGTGAACATCGCCAACGACCTCGGCGCAACACCGATCTGGGCTGCCAGTCGGAACGGGAGCGCTGCCATGGCCAACGAGTTGTTGGGGGCTGGAGCAGATCCCGACGCACCGTTGTTGCTTGGAGAGACTCCGCTCGTGACAGCTTCTCGTTCGGGCAACTCCGAGGTTGTCAGGATGCTGCTTGAGAAGGGCGCCGATATAAATGTCCGTGGGGCACGGGGCCAGACGCCACTCATGTTCGCGGCAGGTCAGCGGCACCCGGATGTGGTGAAGATGCTGCTGGAGTACGGTGCGGATGTGCATGCGAAATCGGATGCCTGGAACCAGTTTATGGCTCAGAGTCCACATGCTCATCCTCAGCATCAGGCGTGGTTTATGCATGGGGGTAATACCGCACTGATGTTCGCTGTACGGATTGGCGATCTTGAGTCCGCAAAGCACCTTGTAGCCGCGGGTGGGGACGTGGACGCGCCATCCGCCTGGGGGTCCACGCCGTTGGCTATCGCGACCTACGCTGACTTTGGAGAACAGTTCGTGATCCGGGAGCAGACAACCAGGCAGTTGGTGTATTTCGATCGTGATCAGATTCTTCCTGGGCAATTCACCGAACTCGTAGAGTTCTTGCTTGAGCAGGGCGCCGATCCGAATGCGGGAGCGCACCGCTTTACTCCTTTGATCGCCGCAGTTCTACGTCAGAACGAGGAGACAGTGGGGCTTCTCCTTGCGCACGGCGCCGATCCCAACCTCCCGCTCGGAGATTTCACACCCCACCAACGTGGATCGACCACAGACTTCTATCTTCACAAGGCATGGGTGGGAGCCACTCCACTTTGGCTGACTGCCCGTTTCAGCACTCCGGCTATTGTGCGTCGTCTGCTGGAGCACGGGGCCGATCCGTCGTTTGTGCATCACGGCGTGTACTACGGGGGGCCTCCTGGCGGCAATCTGTCTCAACGCCTGGAGGAAATTACCTCGATCTTGATGGCAGCGGTTAAGATGGGTACCGGGAGGGCGTGGACTGTTATTGAGTCTGACGAGGCGATGGTGCTGGAGACCGTCAGGCTGTTGGTGGATGCTGGTGTCGATGTCAACGCTATCGGTCAAGCAGAAAATGGGCGTGTGGCTGACGCGAGACGAGCGCTTGAGGCTGCAATCGCCCTGGAGTACGATTCGGTCGTGGAGTTTCTTGTCGGGAAGGGCGCCATCACGACGGCTGAGGCCGGTCTGCTTCGATAGACGGACCTTGTGTGGCGCCGAGAAGCGGACTTAGAAAGCTCCGCAACGAAAGGGCTTACGAGGATCACAAGCTGGCCCACGAGCCCGACCACTAATGCCGCACATGAGAAGGTACTGCTAACTGGGTGCTGACCCTTTGGGGGTCCCTATGAAGAGAGTATCAATGTGGTTGCTGTCTATTGGAGTGGTTGTTCTGTGTGGAGTAAGCTCTGGACGAGCGGAGAGCACTGACGCGCCAGCGGATTATGCGGCCCAAGATCAAGTGTCCGGCGGCAGCTATCACATGGTCGAAGACTGGATTACCGGGCCGGAAGACATCGGTGGAGTGTCCGGGGTAACCACCGATGATGAAGGTAATATCTACGCGTTCAGACGCGACGCCAACAATGTTTGGAACCTCGATTTGGCAGGTAAGCTGGTGAAGGAGTGGGGCCAGGACATTGCTATGTGGACGCATAGCATCCGCATCGACCATGAAGGATATATTTGGACTGTTGACGGTCAGGCCCATCAGGTCAAGAAGTGGAGCCCCGACGCGAGCGAGCTCCTGATCACCCTCGGCAGGTACGACGTTTCCGGGGACGGACCCAACAGGTTCAACCGGCCTACCGATGTGGCCGTTGCTCCGAACGGAGATTTCTTCATATCGGACGGTTACGTCAACACGAGAGTGGCTAAGTTTGATAGGACTGGAGAGTTCATCAAGGATTGGGGCGACCCGGGTACGGAACCGGGCCAGTTCAACACGGTGCACAGTATCACCATCGATTCGCGGAATCGGGTGTTGGTGGCCGACCGCGGGAACGCGCGGGTGCAGATTTTTGATCTTGAGGGTAATTTTTTGGACCAGTGGACCCACCTGGGTACCCCCTACGCCTTGTTCCTTACCGAGGATGACCGGCTCTTTATCGCTGATGGCGTCAATGCCAAAGTATGGATCGCTGACGCCAGCGATGGGACGCTCCTTGGTATTATTGAGGGAACAGAAGGCATCCATTGGGTCGCCGTGGACCCGACCGGGAATGTCTATGCCGCCTCGAATCGAAGCCACTATTTGAGGAAGTACTCGAAGGTGGAGTCGACGAACTGACAGCTATCGCTCTGCGGCAGCAACCGCTGAGTACAACAACCAGCGGCCGCTTCATAAGAACACGCTGATCTGTCTCACATGCTGGATGAGTTCTACTGGTGTGCAGTCGTCTTCTCCCGTCGAGGGGTGGTTCGTAAGCTCAGGCAGTCGTTTCGCGACACAACTCCTGGGCTGGAGGACCAGAACCAATGAAGCTCTATCTCTTCGTGCTCCTTGCCGCACTGTGTTTCCCTGGTCTTTCCTCGGCTCAAGTGTCGACTGAACGATTGGAGGAAACCGTTTTCGGGCGCATGCCGGATGGAATGATTGTGAAGCAGTTCTCCTTACGAAACGCTAATGGGATGACCGTAAAGATCATCTCGTACGGCGCGATTGTCATAGAGATTCAGACTCCAGACCGAGAAGGAAACACGATCAATGTGGTCTATGGTTCCGACACGCTCGAGCCGTATCTCGATCCATTTCCCGCTGCGGCGGTCATTGGCCGAGTTGCAAATCGAATCCGCAACGCACGATTCTCGATCGATGACATTGAGTATCGCCTCACAGTCAACCACCGCGGTAAGCACCATATTCATGGCGGTGATAGAGGATTTGCGAAGGTGGTCTGGGATGCGGAGGCGCTCCCGGTCACTGAGAGCGAAGTGGGAGTCAGATTGACGCATCTGAGTATCGATGGCGAGGACGGCTATCCTGGCAATGTAACTGCGACGGTGACCTATACGCTGACAGATGACAATGAGGTACGACTGGACTACACAGCGACCACCGACCGGCCCACCATCATCAACATGACCAACCATGCCTATTTCGACTTAGGAGGTGATGGTGATCTGTCAACGCACGAATTGTGGTTGAACGCTGATCGTTATACGCTCACCGATAGCGAACTCATTCCGACTGGTGACGTATTGTCGGTGAAGAACACACCATTGGATTTCACGACTCCAGAATTCATCGGCGCGCGTACCGATCAGATTCACGAGCCCATCGAGAACTTCTACGATCACAACTTTGTCTTCAATGCCGGTGGAAAAGGTGTTGTTCTTGTGGCCCGCGTTCGGGAAGTGAAAAGTGGCCGCGTCATGGAAGTGCGAACGGATCGACCCGCCGTGCAACTCTACACGGGCAACTCAGTCGGCTTCTGCTTAGAAACTCAGACCTATCCCGACGCCATTAACCACGAGAATTTTCCGTCGCCGATCGTGCGACCGGGCACACCGTTTCAGACCACGACAATCTTCACGTTCTCGGTTCAATAGACACAGCCGAGACCTCTCCGGTATCCTCGGCGTCGATCTGTACGGCTTCATCCCTGCTGTCAGAGTCCTCGTCAGGGATCGCAGTGCTTAATCACATGATTGTTACGAATGGCGGTTGGGCGAGTGCTACCCGGAGTGGATCGTAGCGTAACGCCGGAGCCCCCTTGAGCTTTAGGGGTATCACAAAGGTTCCCTGATCTCAGCCACCCGAGCAGACTTCCCTCCATGAATCTGCCGACCGAAACCGCTTCCCCGGAGAGAGGTACGATTCTTGGGATCCCGCGAGA
>CAUZHN010000045.1:0-17033 GCA_963579625.1 Gemmatimonadales bacterium UBA6960 | reverse complement strand
CCAAGTCACCATTCTGAAGGGCAGAAACGAATACGGAGGGTGTCTCGTCCAAGGCCCGGACTCGGGCACGCACCACCTGTTCTTCATCGTGGGTAATCCGATCAACCTTGTTGAAAAGCAGAATCTGCGGCCCGGCTACTAGGTCGAGATTTTCGAGCACCTCCTCCACTACCTGCTTCTGCTCCTCCCAATCCGGGTGCGAGATATCGACGACATGAACTAGGAGGTCAGCCTCCCTAGCTTCCTCCAAAGTAGAGCGGAAGGACGCGACGAGGTGGTGGGGAAGCTTTCGGATAAACCCGACTGTATCCGTGACAAGTGCCTCGTATCCAGAACCGAGATCAACCTGGCGAGTGGCCGAGTCCAGGGTCGCAAAGAGTCGATCTTCAATGAACAGATTGTCACCGGAGAGAGCCTGAAGAACCGATGACTTACCCGCATTGGTGTACCCGACGAGGGCCACCCGATAGTGTCGGCTACGGCGCCTCCGCTGGATCGTCCGAGACTCCGCCAAACTCACCAGTTTCTTGCGGAGCTCCCCAATGCGGCGTTTAATGAGGCGACGGTCAGTTTCCAGCTGGGTTTCACCTGGACCCCGTAGCCCGATCCCCCCCCGGATTCTCGAAAGGTGTGCCCACATCCGTGCCAGCCGTGGGAGGAGATACTCAAGCTGTGCGAGTTCCACTTGCACCTTGGCTTCCCGGGTACGGGCCCTCGACGCGAAGATGTCCAGGATCAGTTCGGAGCGATCCATTACTCGCACGTCTAGAGACACCTCTAGGTTATGTGCCTGATCCGGCTTGAGCTCCTCGTCGAAGATCACCAAGTCGGCGTCGCTCGCCATGACCAACTCCCTCAGTTCTTTGACCTTCCCCTTCCCGATGTAGGTCTGAGCCGTCGGAGCATTCAACCTTTGGATCATCGTCCCAACTACTTCGCCTCCTGCCGTGATCGTGAGGTGCCGAAGCTCCTCCATGTGCTCACCCACAATCTTCTCGTCCAGGGACCGCCTGGGAGCACCCACGAGAATGGTCTGTTCAACCGGGTGTCGGTTGTCCAAGAGCTGAGTTGGGATGGTGTCTGTCCTCCTTCAGAGTTCCAGGCTCATCCGCGCTGTCCGCAGAACTACCCCGATCTCTCGGGTTCGTGTCCGGAGGCAGCCGCCCTATCTTCAGTCACTCTTCTATTCGATCTCTGCCGTTCCCACCACTCCAGTCGCTTCGCGATCTCCTTTTCGAAACCGAATGTGCCAGGCTCGTAAAACCGGCTTCCCGCAATGGAATCGGGAAGATAGTTCTGGCAGGCTAAACCCTCGGGTTCATCGGGGTCATATAGATATTCGGCTCCGTAGCCCCACTCCCTCATCTCTTGAGTCGGAGCGTTCCGGATGTGCATGGGTACCGGCTCCGAAGCCGACAACTCTGCAGCATGAAGCGCCCTCTTCCAGGCGGTGTAGACCCGATTCGATTTCGGAGCGGTGGCCAGGAACAAGGCGGTTTCAGCCAGCGCCAGCTCGCCCTCTGGAGAGCCTAGGAAGTGGTACGACTGCCAGGTGGCGACCGCCATCGATAGTGCAGTCGGATCCGCGAGTCCGATGTCCTCTGTGGCCATCCTGACCAAACGCCGGGCAAGATACAGTGGATCCTCACCTCCCCGAATCATCCGGGCCAGCCAGTAGATCGCTCCTTGTGGGTCACTCCCCCGAATCGACTTGTGGAACGCCGAGATCAGGTTGAAGTGCTCTTCGCCTGACTTGTCGTAAAGTGCAAACCGGTGTTGTAATGCCTCTGCAGCAATTTCACCGTCGATTGTACCCTGGCTCCCAGCGAGATCCGCCGCCGCCTCGAGCGCCCCCAGGATTCTCCTCGCGTCACCATCCGCCTCATGGGCCAGGAGAGATAGGGCATCGTTCTCTATTTCTACTCCGGAGTCTCCCAGGCCCCGTTCTCTGTCAGCGAGAGCATCCTCGACAATTATGCGCAAATCGTCCTCTGAGAGGGGCTCCAGGATGAACACGGGGGCCCGCGAAAGGAGCGGCCGATTCACTTCGAAAGATGGGTTCTCTGTGGTGGCCCCCACCAAAACGATCGTGCCATCCTCGACGTGAGGAAGAAAGGCGTCCTGCTGGCCCTTGTTGAACCGATGGATCTCGTCGCAGAAGAGGATGGTCCGTCGACCCGTAGTGACGAGTCTTGTCTTTGCCTCCGCAATGACTTCCCTGACACGGGAAACACCCTCCATCGCTGCTGAGAAGGAAACGAATACGGCGTCACCTCGCTCAGCCATAAGTTGGGCAAGAGTAGTCTTTCCACTCCCCGGGGGCCCCCAAAGGATACAGCTCGATAGTGCGACACCGTCAAGCATTCTCCTTAGTGACTTTCCCGGTCCGAGTAGGTGTTCCTGCCCACGAAACTCCTCAATGCTCCTAGGTCTCATTCGGGCCGCTAGAGGGGGATGTCCCGGCGGATCGTCCGTGCTAGCGTCTCCTTGCGACCGGTCAAAAAGCTCCAGATCGTCCGTCATGGGAGCGTACCTGTCTTGAAGGAAGAGCCGGGGTCTCGTTTCCGTGGATCCTCGTGATCCCGGCGGTGGCTCTCCTTATGCTGCATCCATTCTTGTATCTCTGCTTGAAGCAATGCGGGCTGATTCAGCGAGGGATCCTCGAGAGTTCGGTCCAAGAGATGATCGAGAACTTCACCAAAGTGAGGACCTGGAGCATATCCCATCCGGATGAGGTCACGCCCCGAAACCCCTAGTTCGGCTACCGTGAGAGGCACAGCCGACTGAGAGATCGCCCGGAGGCGTCGGCACAATTCCATGAACTGCGAACGGGTCAAGCTGCCCACACACACCTCGTCGGCCCGAAGACAGGCGATCCAAATCCGGAGGAGCGAGTTGAGCGTGTTGCGGCCCACGGCCGAAAGCCAGCGTCGGAGTTCTTCGTCCGAGGCCTCAGGCTCAGGAGGCCGAGCAATCCACTGGGTCAAACCGGGAACTTCGCTCACTATCGCGTTGGACGAGCGAAGGCGTTCGAGGACCGCGGTAGACCGACGGAGGGCCAGATCATGGGGCTCAGTCCCCTCTTCTCCCGCCCCGGGATAGCCCTCGTGCTCACCGGCTCCCTGGAAGAGCGCTGCCCACCGCAGAACCGGGCGGCGAGGGGACAAAAGATCAATCGCCCGGAGTGAGTGTGCGAACCAATCGCTCCCCGGTTCGCGTGGAAAGTCCACGAGAACATCCAACTCTGGGTAGAGAAACCCGAGTACTCCCGAGGCAGCGTACAGGGCTATAGACCGAGAGGGCGGAGTCTCGCCTGTCAGGACCCTCTCCAGTTCTTCGCGAAGGCGCTCGGGAGAGAGTATGTCCATTCGGTGCACTGACGCGGTCAGTCCCAGCCAGGTTTTCCTCTCGATTGTGAGCTGATACGCGCCCGCGAACCGGAGGGCCCGAAGGATTCTGAGGTAGTCCTCAGTAAACCGATCTCCGGGGTCTCCCACCGTTCGCAAGACACCCCGCTTCAGATCCGCCTTCCCATCGAAAGGATCGTGGAACACTTCTCTCAGCGGATGCCAGGCCACAGCGTTGATCGTGAAGTCCCGCCGGGCGAGATCCTCGTCGAGGGTGTCCGAGAACTCCACGACTGCGCGTCGCCCAGTCGTCTCGATGTCCCGCCGAAATGTAGTGACTTCGTAGAGCACTCCATCTCGGGAAAGAACGCCGACCGTGCCGTGGTCGATCCCAATGGGAATCGTACGGCCAAATACGCGCTTTACCTCGGCGGGAGTGGCCCGGGTGGTGAGATCCCAGTCTTCGGATGGGATACCGAAGAGCGCGTCTCGCACTGCACCGCCTACCGTCCAAGTCTCAAACCCCACCTCTTCCAGAGTCTGGGCAATCCAGCAAACCTCATCTGGCGCCTCAGGCTTCGTCATGCCCGAGAACCGGAAGATCCAGCTTTACTTCGTGCCCACGCATAAAAGAGAGAGCCGGATATTTCTTGTGCACCACCGTTTTCACACGTAGGAACGCTTCGTCGACCTTTGCCAATTTGGCAGCGATATCCTCAGATTCGAGTGTTAAGCTCCCGTCCAAGTGGGGTGTGGTGACAACGGTCCGGACCCCTCTCTCCACCATCCGGCCCAGGCCCTCCAAGGCATCGTCCAAGAAGGTCGAACCATCGTCGACTCTGGGAACCAGATGCGAGTGCAGGTCAACAATGAACTGGCCATTGGGGGCGGAACTCATTCCTGGCCTCCCGCTGAGCCTGTGGCGATCGACTCAACCAGTGCCCAGAGTCCTGCCTCAGGGTCCTCAGCCACAGCCAGTAGCTCCACCGCGTAGGTCATCAGGCCATCGGCTGCAAGGAGTGCATAGGCAGCCTCTCGGTCTCGACCCGGCCGGGCTAACGATACCTCTAGGGCTCGGAGCGCTGCCTCGACGAAGTCCTTTTGCTCAGCTTCTTCAGCCACGCCGCCGAATCGCTTCATCCATTCAACGAGTTCAGGAGGCGCTCTTCGCGGAGAAAGGGAGTGCAAAGTCATGCCGGTAGCGCCCTCTCCAACGCTTGGCAAAGTGCCACTTCACCCAACCGGAGTGCCTCATCCAATCGCTCGGGTTTCTCGACCCCGCCCTGTGCCATGTGCGGCCTTCCTCCACCACTCCCACCGACGATCGTTGCGATTTCGCTGACCAGCGTGCTGGCCTTCACTCCGCGACCAACCAGGTCGTCCGTAACGAAGACGAAGAGGCTTAGCTTCCCGTCTAAGCTTTCGGTCGCAAGGACTGCCACCGCTCCTGATTCCCGTTCCCGAAAGGCGTCTCCAAAAGTGCGCGCATCCTCCGCATCTTTCACTCTCATACGGACCGCCCGATACCTGACCAGGTTTCCATCAGCGGACGAAATCTCAGCTTCATGCACCGTAATCTCTCCACCACTACCTCCCCGTCTAAGATCATTCAGGAGGCTCCCAATCTCTTCCCGTTCTCTCAGGAGATCATCGATCTTACTCTCTATCAAATCCTTTGTTGTCTTTACCTTATCAGATATAACCTCTAGCACTCTATCACATTCTTTAAGGTGGGCGAAGGCCGCTGGTCCGGTCAGGGCCTCAATCCGACGAACACCCGCCGCCACACCACCCTCCCGCTTCAGGACGAAGAGAGCAGCCTCTCCCGTGTGCCTTAGATGGTTTCCCCCACAGAGTTCCAGGCTCACTCCTGAAATCTCCACTAGCCTTACTTCAGCCCCGTATTTCTCCCCGAAGAGGGCCATCGCCCCACTCTTGATCGCCTCGTCTCGGGAAGTGATCTCCCAGCGCACCGGGTGATTAGCCCAGATCGCCTCATTTACCTCACGCTCCACCGCTGAGATCTCTTCAGCTGTGAGAGGCTGAGGGTGGGAGAAGTCGAAGCGGAGCCGATCGGCAGCTACCAAAGAACCGCGCTGGGTGACATGACCTCCGAGGATCCTCCGCAAAGCAGCATGGAGGAGGTGAGTTGCCGTGTGGTTCCTCTCCGTGTCGCGACGGAAGCTTTCGAGCACCTGGGCACGGGCCGGGATCCCTCCGGCGACTCCAGCGGCTGGCCGATCCTCCGAAAACTCGCCTTCGAACTCCCCGAATATGGCCGTCCGGCCTGAGATCTTCCTGACTTCATCGACACGAACCGTCCACCCTTTCCCTTGTACCACACCCACGTCCGACACCTGTCCCCCTGCCTCTGCATAAAAAGGGTTGTCCCTCAGGATCAGACCAACCCTATCAGTTTGACGGATCATAGCTATGACTTTTGTATCCGCACGCATCGCATCCCACCCCACCCACTCCTGCTCCACTCCTGGGACAAGGACGGTCCACTCACCGAGATCCTCGTATCGCATCGACCCAGCGTCTGCCTCCGATCGATCTGCACGACTACGAACCCTCTGTTCTTCAAGGGCATCCTCAAACCCTTCCTCATCTACAACATATCCGCGCTCACCAGCAATGACCTGGGTCAGATCCAACGGAAAACCAAAGGTGTCATACAACTTGAATGCTTCCTTTCCTGAGATCGACGGCCGGCTTTTCGCCCCGGATTCATCCTGTCCTGAGGTCGGCTGAACTGCAACCCGGGGGGCGATCTGCTCCATCCTGTCCATACCCTCCTCTATCGTGACGAGAAAGCGCTCTTCCTCCTGACCGATCGCCTTTAGGATGTGGGTCTCGTTGTCGCGCAGTTCTGGGTACTGATCCGCCATGAGTAAGACGACCTCAGCCCCGACCTCACCGAGCGTTGGTTCCCGCAAACCAAGTAACCAAGCGTGCCGAACTGCGCGTCGAAGGATACGGCGAAGGACGTATCCTCGGCCTTCGTTAGAAGGGAGCACCCCATCTGCGAGGAGGAATGCCACTGCACGGGCATGATCGGCTAGTACTCGATAGCTGACACCTCCCCGCTCCTCAGCTCGGTACTTGCGACCCACGATCTGGGCAACCCTCTCCAGAAGGGGTTGAAAGAGATCGGTGTGGTAGTTGGAATTGACCCCCTGTAGAACCATAGCCAACCGTTCCAGCCCTGCCCCCGTATCGATGGATGGAGCCGGCAGGGGATTTAGATTCCCTTCTCCGTCTCGGTCGAACTGCATGAAGACCAGGTTCCAGAGTTCGATGATCTCACCCGCCTCACCCAAGTTCTCGAATTCGGAGGGAGTGGGCACGCTACGGCGAGTTCTTGGGCGGAGGTCATAGTGTAGCTCTGAGCACGGCCCACACGGACCCGTGTCAGCCATTTGCCAGAAGTTCTCCTCGTCACCCAGCCGGAGGATGCGAGCAGGGTCTAGCCCTGCCATCTCCTGCCAGAGCTGACAGGCCTCGTCATCGGTGTGATGCACCGTGGCGAAGAATCGTGCTGGCTCCAGCCCGAGGTCGTTCGTGAGGAACTCCCATGCATACAGGATGGCTTCGCTCTTGAAGTAGTCACCAAAGGAGAAGTTTCCCAACATCTCGAAGAAGGTGTGATGCCGCCCTGTGGTGCCGACCTGTTCCAGATCGTTGTGCTTTCCGCCCGCCCGAACGCATTTCTGCGCCGTAACCGCTCGTTTGTAGGGGAGCTCCTCAGCCCCGAGGAACACTTTCTTGAACTGGACCATCCCCGCGTTCGTGAACAGCAGTGTCGGATCATCAGCGGGAACGAGTGACGCGCTGGGAACGCGTTCATGAGACCGTAGCTGGAAGTAGTCCAGAAACCGGCGTCTGATTTCGGAAGCCTTCATAGGATCCTGCGTGCCGAAGCGGTACTCGCTGGTCGGTCCCCTCCTGCCATCTGTAGGGCTCTCTGGAATCGGAGAGCCATGGAGGAGTATAACCCGGCCACCGGAAGCACCTCAACCGAAGGAGCCACCCCACGAGACTCTGCGCCCGGAGACTTTGGTCTAACCGGCCAGGCTTTCTGCCCCCGGAACCTCGTGGCTCTCACGATCGGACCCATCCGAAACACCAAGAGCCTCCAGGATCTGCTCGTTGATCTCCTCCATTACATCCGGGTTTTCGATGAGGAACTGGCGCGAGTTCTCCTTCCCCTGACCGAGGCGAAGATCCCCGTACGAGTACCACGCTCCGGACTTCTGCACGAGATCGAACTCGGAGCCGAGATCTATTAGGAGAGCCGAATGGGAGATCCCCTCGTTGTACATGATGTCGAACTCGGCCTGCTGGAAGGGTGGTGCACACTTGTTCTTGACGACCTTTACACGGGTCCGATTCCCGACGATGTTCTGCCCGTCCTTGATCGCGCCAATTCTCCTAATATCAAGGCGAAGCGACGCATAGAATTTAAGGGCTCTTCCTCCCGATGTCGTTTCCGGATTGCCGAACATCACACCAACCTTTTCCCGGATCTGGTTGGTGAAGACCATGGACGTATGAGACCGACTCACTGCCCCGGTAATCTTTCTCAACGCCTGACTCATCAACCTCGCCTGGAGGGCGACGTGGGTGTCGCCCATCTCACCTTCAATCTCAGCGCGGGGCACTAGCGCCGCGACAGAATCCAAGACGACGACATCCACGGCATTGGATCGAATGAGCACCTCGGCGATCTCGAGTGCCTGCTCGCCCGTATCCGGCTGGGAGACGAGGAGGTTTTCCACGTCGACCCCGAGCTTACGGGCATACTGGATGTCGAGGGCATGTTCGACATCGATGAATGCCGCGATCCCACCCTTCCTCTGCGCGTTCGCGATCACGTGGAGGCAAAGTGTGGTCTTACCTGATGATTCCGGACCATAGATCTCCGAGATGCGACCCCTGGGGATTCCTCCAATGCCGATCGCCACATCCAAGTTGATCGCGCCGGTCGGAATCACTTCGATCTGCATCTCGGCACCGTCCACGCCCATCCGCATGATCGCCCCCTTCCCATACGACCGCTCGATCTGAGTCAGGGCCGTCGCCAGATCCTTCTCTCTCTTCTCACTCAACTCCACAATAGCCATCGTCATATGTCTCCCCGTCGGACGCGTCACCGCCCTGTCCGTAGGCCCTAGGTGTAGCCAACTCGTCTCTGTCCGCAGGTCACCTCAAATTATAGCGTTACGACTTACTCCTGAACCGAAAATACCAAACCCGAAGATAAAGCGAAAGGGGTTCGGTCTAGGGGCCTCAATTGTAGACTGTGGAAGGGGTCATGAAAATGGCCTCATGAGATCCCAAGTTCGGCAAAGGAGGAACCTCAGGCGGAGTCATCGGGTTGGGTGGATTGTCAGACGGGCTTGGCTAGGTGGGCTACACCGACCAAATGAAAGCAGAGGGCCCCATGCCTCTTAAGGAATACGATTTGATTGCCGTCGGCGGAGGAACCGCCGGACTCGTCTCCGCAACCGGAGGTGCGTATCTGGGTGCGAATGTTGCTCTCGTAGAAAAGAGCGACCTTGGCGGCGACTGCCTCTGGACAGGATGTGTCCCGTCAAAAGCCATGCTCGCGGCTGCTCACACGGCAGAACACATCCGCACCGCCACACGGTTCGGACTTCCACCGCTCGAGGTATCCCCGAGCTTTCGGGAGGTGATGGACAGAGTCCGGGCGGCCCGTACCCGGGTCGCCGTCCACGATGACCCAGACCGGATCCGGGAGCGAGGAATCGACGTGCACTTCGGATCCGCGCACTTCTCTGGACCCGGGCTACTCGAAGTTGACGGGGTCGGCACTCTCGGCTCAAAGCGGATCGTGATCGCCACGGGAGCCCGACCGGTGACTCCCCTCATCCCTGGCCTAGAAGAAGCCGGTTATCTGACCCATGAGCAGGCCTTTGAGCAGGACGAGCTTCCGGAATCCGTACTGATCCTCGGAGCCGGACCCATCGGCCTCGAGTTCGCCCAAATGTACACCCGCCTGGGCGCCGCCGTCACGGTCCTGGAAATCCTCCCAGAGATCCTTCCTCTAGAAGATCCCGAGGCGGCCGAAGTCCTTCGCTCAGCGCTCGAGTCCGAGAGGGTGACATTCTCCCTAGGCACAAAGACATCTGCGATAGAGATTGACGGTACTCAGCGAGTCGCCGTGACAGACGATGGCCGTCGGTTCTCTGGCGAACTCCTCTTCGTGGCCACGGGCCGTCGACCAAATACCGAGGGACTGGATTTGGAGCGCGTCGGAATAACTGCTGACCCCCTCGACGTCGACGAGCGTCTGAGGACGACGACCAAGGGAGTTTGGGCTGCAGGAGATGTCACCGGCGGCCCCCAATTCACGCATGTGGCCGACGTCATGGCGAAGACCGTCGTTCGAAACGCCCTTCT
Organism: Gemmatimonadales bacterium UBA6960; assembly: GCA_963579625.1. Classification (GTDB taxonomy): domain Bacteria; phylum Gemmatimonadota; class Gemmatimonadetes; order Longimicrobiales; family Gaopeijiaceae; genus JAAXGI01. The sequence continues at coordinate 7,260 of CAUZHN010000045.1, read as the reverse complement.
TCCTTTCTCTTCTAGAGTGGATCTATCGAATGTCCCTCGCGTCACATACACTGACCCGGAGGTCGCCCACGTAGGCCTCTCACACGCGGAATCCAAGGAGCAAGGGGGCATCCCCTTCAGGTACTACTTCTCGGATCTGGATCGTGCTATCACAGACGAGGAGACCACTGGATTCACCAAGATCACTGCAGATCGTAAGGGCCAGATACTCGCGGCCACGATTGTCGGGAAAAGAGCCGGAGAGTTGCTTATGCCCATCGTGCTAGCACGCAAGCACGGACTCTCGCTAGCAGACATATCGGGGACGATATTCCCCTATCCGACTATGGTCGAGGGGGTGAAACGGACCGCAGACGCGTACCAGCGTACGCGTCTGGAAGGCGCTGCTGGGCACCTTCTTCGTAGTATCGTTCGATGGCTAACATGAGCCGGATTCAGGCAAAGATCCGACTCGTTGTGCTCGGGCTCCTTCTCTTGGCTGGTTTCCTCATCCTCTGTCTGACCCCCGCAGGAAATGTTCTGTCACGGCAGGGAGCACTCGACGTGATCGATTACCTGAGGTCTTCAGCCTGGGCGCCGATCCTCTTTGTGATCCTCTATACGGGTGCAGTAACACTGGCCCTTCCTGGCACAATTCTCACACTGATCGGAGGCGCTGTATTCGGCTTCTGGGGAGGGGTACTGTTCAACTCGATTGGTGCGAACCTCGGAGCGAATCTAGCCTTTATCGTATCCCGAATCCTGGGGCGCGATGGAGTACGCTACCTTCTGCGTGGTGAGGATATACAGAGACATATAAGCAGGCTTAATGAAGTCTCGGAAAAGTACGGATTCAGAGGCCTCCTTGTGCTCCGGCTTATTCCCGCCGTTCCTTTCAATGTTCTTAATATCGGGCCTGGCCTTACCACTATGAGCTGGCGAACATATGCCGGGGCAACGGCCATTGGAATCCTGCCAGGTACAGTCGTGTACACCCTATTCGCCGATGCACTCTTGCAAGGATCACAGGAGGCGTCTCGTGAGGCTTTCCTCCGCGCCCTACTCGCTGGAGTTATGCTTGCTGCTCTCACATTCATTCCTGTCCTACTGAAGAAGATGAAGATCTCACTCCCCGGGGCGACGGGAGTCATGATGGTCTTGGGTGCATCATTGACATCGGGACCCCTCGCAGCTCAGGACATCCCCAATCACGAGGCCTTCGACCATGTGCTCGAACAAGTCGTGGACCCTCCGCTCGTGGACTATAGGACGCTCACTGAGATCCGCGGTGAGTTAGACCTCTATATCGAGTCGCTGGGCGCCACAGACCCAGAGGCGCTCCGCCGGGCACCTCGGGAAGAGCAGCTTGCATTTTGGATTAACGCATACAACGCGTGCATGCTCAAGACTGTGGCCGATCACTATCCAATCGGGCGTCGCAGCATCGGACTCTTCGGTAGGATTCGAAACCAACTAGCGGGGTATCCCGCGAACTCAGTTTGGCAGATTGGAAACGCCTTCACTCAGAAGCACTGCCGGATAGCAAGAAGCGACCGCTCCCAGGACGAGATCGAGCACGAGATCATCCGGCCCACATTCGGTGAGCCCCGGATCCATTTTGCGGTGAACTGTGCAGCACGAAGCTGTCCCGCTCTCTGGCCGGAAGCATACAAGGCAAACCGTCTTGACGCTCAGCTGGACTCAGCGGTCGAGGGCTTCATCGATGTTCGGTCCCACTTCACTTTGGAGTCTGGTGATCCCTCAACTCTCTACCTGAACAGAGCGATGTATTGGTATCGAGACGACTTCGGGGGGATTCCGGGACTCAGGGATTTTTTCTCACGATACCTTCAAGGAGAACAACTACGCCTGGTGCAGTCCAGTGACACTGAAGTTGCGTTTTTTGACTACGACTGGACTTTAAACGATGTGCCCCGGTGACCGGAGTTTCCCCTAGGACACGACCACGACTGGGAATCGTGATTCCAACCCTAGACGAAGAAGAAACACTTCCCCTCCTCCTAGCCGACCTCAATTCCCTTCAGCTCCCCCTAGAGATTATCGTAGCGGATGGAGGCTCAAAGGACAGGACTCTGGACATCGCGCAAAGCGAGGGTGCTAAAACGGTACGCACTCGACCCAACCGTGGAAGGCAAATGAATGCTGGGGCCCGTTCTCTCAAAGCTCCCTGGGTACTCTTTCTCCATGCCGACTCCCGGCTTCCTCCGGAAACTCAAGAGGCTCTCCGCCGCTGGCTCGACGCTCCCCCATCCTGCGGGGCGGCCCACTTCGCTTTCCGGTTGGACCAGGAAGGGTTCTGGTGGGGCCTGATCGAGCGAGGCCAACGCATCCGCGAACAGCTGACCGGACTCATCTACGGAGATCAGGGGCTAGTCCTCTCCCGCTCCTTGTACGAAGAGCTGGATGGAATCTCGGAGATCCCCCTGATGGAGGACGTCGAAATCGTGCGGAGACTACGGCGAAATGGCGGCCTGGACCGCATCGACGCGCCTGTGATCACGAGTGCCCGACGCTACAGGAGAGAGGGGCCCGTTCGTGCTTTCATTCGGAACGTAGCTCTGATCTCTCTCTACTCGCTAGGCATCTCGCCGCGGGTTCTGTCCCGTTGGTACAAGCCTCACGGACAGGTCTGAAGCTGATTTGGCGAGCGTAGCCTCCTCATCCCTGATAAATGGCACCTGAAACGCCCCGGCGCGTCCTGATGGTCTTCGCGAAAGAGCCAGTCCCCGGACGCGTCAAGACCCGGATCGCGAAGGAGCTTGGCGAAGTCGAAGCCGCCGATATCTATCGCCGACTCGGTCGACGGGTAGTGCAGCAGCTTCGAGGCGGAGACTACCGCACGGTGATCTGCTACGACCCACCGGCCTCTGAACCAGAGATCCGGAAGTGGCTGGGAGAAAAGGAACACGAGTACCTTCCCCAGCAGTCCGGTGACCTAGGCGAGCGGCTCACCCACGCCGTCGAATGGGGGTTTGGAGAAGGCGACTTGGTCTGTGTTGTTGGTACCGACATACCCGGCCTCGATCGCCATCGGGTCGAGAGGGCGTTCTCCCTTCTATCAGACCCTGAGGGGGTCGACGCCGTCTTCGGGCCCGCGGTGGACGGAGGATACTACCTTCTCGCGTTACGGCGACCCACGCCCGACCTCTTCAAGGGGATTCCGTGGAGTACGGACCGGGTTCTGGAGGAAAGCATGAAACAGGCAAACGGGCTCGGACTCAAGGTCGAGTCACTCTCAGTTCTCGCAGACGTTGATCGCGTCGAGGATCTCCCAAGCGAGTCCTGACACTACCGGCACGGGGAAAAAACATAGGAAATGACTCGGGGAGGTGTGCTCGCCGAGTTGGATATGACGAATCGCATCCTCGACCGTTATGCCGGCAGCTAATTCAGCTTCTCTTCGACCCGGCGAAATCTCTTCAGAATCGACACCACCCACCCGAACAACAGAATCCAGGCAAACGTGTAAGCGACAAATACATGCCAGAAGTGGCGCATTTCTAACGGAGTCGCGGTGGGGGTCTCCTGAGCAAGCAAACCCGCAGGTAGGCCAAGCGCCATGACAGGCAGGAAAACCGCAGCCGCAATGAGAAGTTTCGCTTTCATCAAGTAGTCGTTCCTTGGTCGAGCGCGAGTTCTTCCGCTCTGGCCTCGAGACGGGCAGCGCCATAGCGGAGCAACACGAGGGCGAAAAGGAGGATCGTCCAGGCGAGAAGGGCGGTCAACATGGTGATCAGCATATCAGGTGGAAGGGCCGGGCCGTCCTGTCGAACTACCACCGGCTCCGGGTGGAGAGAACGAAACCACAGTACGCTGACATGAATGAGTGGAATGTTCACGGCAGCAATAACCCCGATCACAGCAGCGAATGTCTTCCCTTTCTCTGGATTCTCGGTCGCACCTCTCACCAGCAGGTAACCGATATAGATAAACCAGGCGAGCAAGCTGAGGGTCAGCCTCGGCTCCCATGTCCACCAGGTTCCCCAGGCAAGACGGGCCCACAATGGCCCGGCGGTCAGTCCAACCGCAAAGAACACAAGCCCACCCTCTGCTGCCGCCCGACCTATCTGGTCCAATCTGTCGTCACGAAGCCAGAGGTACATCGCGCTACACACAGCGACGACGATAAAGGCCAGCATTCCGGTCCACATGCCCGCGACGTGTATGTAGAAGATCCGCTGGCTGATCCCAAGAGTGGCCTCCGTCGAAACCCAGAAGAACACCATCCAATGGAACAGAAGGGTCAAACTGACCCCAAGGAATCCCAGAATCAGCACACTCTGTCGGATTGACCTGAGAGACATCACTCCTCCACGATAAAACGAAAGAGCCCTACTCCTGACACGAGGGCAAGTATAGAAAACGCCGCCAGGATTCTCAAACTGCCATAAACTACAGCCGGAGGAAACCCCGCGAGAAGACTGGCCGTGGACGATGCACCGAAGGCAACGAGCGGCACTAAGAGCGGAAAGAGAAGGACTGGGAGCAGCGTCTCGCCCATCCTCGTGCCTGCGGTGATGCCACTAAAAAGGGTCCCGAGCGATACGAACCCGATCGTTCCAACGAGGAGGACTGCACCTATTGCAAGCCAGTTCTGAGTGAAGTCAACCTGGAAGAAGAGAGAGACCACAAGAACAGCGAGAACCTCTACCAGGCCCAATAGCACGCAGTTCGCGATGACTTTTCCGAGGAAGAGAGCGTCTCTCGGCAGGGGAGCCACGAGGAGCCCCTCCATTGCACCATCTTCCTTTTCGAGTTCAAAGGTTCGACCGAGACCCAGCAACCCACCGAGAACTATGATCATCCAGATCAGTGCGGAGGCTATGTCCCGCGGGTTCAGGAGCGTCCAGTCCACGGCGTAGTTGAAAAGAAGGGACGTGAGAACGACGAACGCAGCCATAGCCACAAACCGTTCGCGGGTTCGGAATTCCACCCGAAGGTCCTTGGCGGCGAGCGCCCACACCTGCCTCAGATAGCGGCTCACAAGTCCTCCACCCATTCCCTATAGAACCTTTCTTCGGCTCCGTCGGGGATCTCGTGCCGGGCTCCCAGAAAAGCGAAGCGGCCCTGGACCTGGATCGCCACCCGATCGGCGAGAGCGAGACCCTCGGACAGGTTGTGCGTGACGAGAATCACCGTACGGCAACCATCCTTGAGTCGCACCAACACCTCTCGGAGGAGCGCTGAAGCGTGCACATCCAACCCGGTGAATGGCTCGTCCAGGAAGATGAGCGAAGGGTCGTGGAGGAGAGTTCGTGCCAGCGCCAAGCGCTGGCGCATCCCGCGGGAGAACTCCCGTACATAACGGCCCGCGGCCTCGCTCAGACCCACTTCGGCGAGACGGGCATCAACACGCTCAGCTATATCCGGAAGGTCGTAGAGGGAGCCGTAGAAGGATAGGTTTTCACGGGCGGAGAGGGCACCATAGAGGAAGGTCCGGTGGGAGAGTACACCGATTTCCGCCCGCCAGTCCGTAACACCCGGATCCCGCAGTTCACCTCTGAACCAAATCTCTCCCGAATAGGGCCGTAGCGATCCCCCGAGGAGCCCGAGAAGCGTACTCTTCCCCGCACCGTTGGGACCCAGAACCGTAAGAAGATCGCCCTCGACAAGGCCGAAAGAGATCCCGTCGACGGCCCGAATCGGACCGTACCGCCGTACCAGATCGCGAGCTTCCAGAACGTGCGCCAACTCTTACGAGCCCCCAGCAGTGTCCGTCATGACAGGAAGCGCCGATCCGCAGTCACCGCAGAAACGGCTTCCCCGGGGGTTGGGATCACCGCACTGAGGACAGACGACTCCCTCGCGAATCGAAGCGCGGAGCGCGGCGATTTCGGCCTCGAGGTCATCGGGCACACCGGTCTGCGTTGTGGTCCCCCCTTGGGCACTCCCCACCGCCTGCCGCCCGAGCCACTCGGCCTCTTCCTCATCGATCGCTTCAAGGGCCTCGGAGGAAATCTGTTGCTTCAGAGCACGGTAGTCGGTTTCGTCCAACTTTCCTGCGTGGAAATCGTACTCGACGTCGCGAAGAGACAGGAGAGCTACGTTGCGTCGGTGCTGGGCTTCGGTGAGTTCCTCGTCGGACCATTCCATGGCCGCCTCGCGCCCCGCAACGATGGGATACAAGACGAAGAAGACCGCCCCTAGAGCGATAAGAACTCCGGGGATGAGAGCGCTCATCCCACAGTCGTGGGTGCGCTCGTCGTCGAGTCTGGAGTGGAGGCTTCGCTTTCCCTTCCGCTAGTTCCTGCGCCAACGGCCGCTCCCGCTCTAAACCCAGAGCCCATCCGGCGGCTTCGCGTGGGTACACCAGCGCCCGGCCAAAGGCCGATCAGGGCACCTGTGGCGATGATCAAACCGCCATACCATATCCATGGAACTAACGGGTTCACGAGCACCTGGAAGGTGGCTCGCTGTAACTGAGGATCGTTGCTCCCGAGCAGCACGGCATCGTCGACGGTCGCGAGGATTACGTACAGGTCTTCCACCAACGTCGACCGGATTCCGACCTCGCTGATCGGCTGGGGGGGCGTCGTCGCCAGGACCAGCTGGCGCTGAGTGGTGATCGACCCAATGTCGACGCCGTCTTTCTGCACGGAGAAGAGGGCAATGGTCTGTCTCATGCTCGGAACCAGGCTGGTGGAGAGGCCCTGGTAGGTGAGCGTGTACTCGTGCCCGAAGGGCGACTCGATCGAGACAGACTCGCCAGGCACCATGCTCTGGCGAACTTCCCTGTCGAAGGCCGATCCGGCGAAGCCCATGAACATGATCACGACCCCGACGTGCACGATGTACCCGCCCCACCGGCCTCGATTCCTCCGCACGAGATGTAGGAAGGCCGTTAACGGGGGCTCCTCTTCGATTCGAGCCCGAGCACGGGTACCCTTCCAGAATTCGACCACGATAACCGTGAGCACGAAGGCGCCAAGCGCGAAGGTCAAAAGGGCATATGTGTGCCGGACCCCGGCTGCGAAGAGGATGGCGGCAGCTGAGAGGAACACAGCGCCCGGGAAGAGGAAGTTCCGCCTCAGATTCCGCGGGCTCGCTTTCCGCCAGGCAATGACTGGCCCGATCCCCATCATCAAGAGCAGAATGAGACCGATCGGGATATTGACCTGGTTGAAGAAGGGCGGGCCAACCGAAATCTTCGACCCGGTAAGCCCCTCGGTGAGCAGCGGGAACATGGTGCCCCAGATCACGGCGAAGGTCACGCCTAGAAGAATGAGGTTGTTCATAAGAAACGCCGACTCCCGCGAGAGC
>CAUZHN010000044.1:0-17055 GCA_963579625.1 Gemmatimonadales bacterium UBA6960 | reverse complement strand
CTAGGGGTAGCATTCCGACACTATGAGTCGGAGACACAGGCAGCGACACCGGGACGCTGAGGCCAACCGCCCGCCAACCAAAAAGGTTGGGGGGCGGGACGGTCTTCACTTTACGGTTTGGACGGGCGTGTTCGGGGGAGCGGGAATGCTGTCGGCAACACTTGGGTTTATCCTCCTCGCCCAAGGCTCCATAAACCTGGCTCCAGTCCTCCTCTTGATCGGGTTTTTGGTCTTCTTTCCTCTAGCTCTCGTCAAGTAGTTTCCTCTATCTGTCACGTCCATCTGACAGGTCTCCTGCAACCGACCGAAAGGCAGGTCCCATGGGATCGGATCTCGGTTTAGCCAGTACAATCGCCGGCTTGGTCGTGGGAGCAGTGGGAGTCGTGTTCTCAGGGGTGGCCCTAGCTCGAAGTGCCGATGTGATCGCCACGCGAACAAGGTTCGGAGGCCTTTGGTTCGGGATGGTCCTCTTGGCGCTCGCCACCTCGCTCCCTGAGCTTGTGACGGCGGGTACAGCGGTGCGAATCGGCGCGCCCGATCTTGCTGCCGGAGATCTGTTTGGGAGTAACATGGCGAACATGCTGATCCTGGCGCTGATCACCCTTGGGCCGCGGGCTCACGTGTTTCGGCGAGTGGCAAGCGAACAGGCATTGGTTGCCGTGTTCGCCATCTTCCTCACCGGCATCGCAGCTGGGTTCGTGCTCCTTTCAGCAGCGCCGATATTGGGGATCTTGGGACCCGGCTCACTGCTCTTGCTTGTAGCGTACCTGCTGGGAAGCAGGGTGGTCCTCTGGCGCAGCACCATGGTTCAGGCAACCGCGGCCAAGACCGAGATCACATCGCACGTGCCTTTTCAGGAAGGTAGAGCGTCTGAGCCATCGCCTAACATGCGGAGAGCTGTCGGTCAGTTCGTGCTCGGTGCTGTGGTGGTTTCGGTCACGGCGCCGCTATTTGCCATATCTGCTGAGAGCGCGGTGGAGATTAGCGGGTTGAGCGAGAGCTTCGTTGGTGTCCTCGCCCTGGGGATCGCCACCTCGCTTCCCGAGGCTGTGGCCTCTTTCGCCGCGCTCCAGATCAAGGCTTACGATCTTGCCGTCGCAAACCTATTCGGATCCAATGCGATGAATATGGTGATGTTCTTCCCGTTGGACTTGCTCTATAGACCGTCAACACCCTTGTCGATACTCGGTGCGGTTGACCACATACACGTGTTTACAGGTGTAGCCTCAATCGTCATGATGGCTCTCGCCCTCAGAGCCATCGTTGTCCGCGCGAAGCGGACACGAGGAGTAACGAGCGGGTTGATGATACTCACCTACGCCTTGTCAGTGACCGCCGTGATGCGCTGGACGATGTGATATCCATCCATCCATCCGGATGGATGGATGGATGGATTTTACGCTCAGTCTTCCACCATGTACCCCACGCCCCATGCGCCAATGCCGACGTGGTTAGCGATCACGGGTGTGGCAGGCCCCGCTAGTATTTCCACATCTCCCCATCTAGAGCGAAGTGCATCTGAGGCTGCCTCAACGACCTCAGGACAGGCAACGTGCACAATGCCAAATCGTACCCGATCCACCTCGTTAGGGATCACTTCCTCGAGCAGACCAATGACTGCCGATAGCACCCGCTTCCGCCCGATTGCCTGTCCACTTCGGATCACCTTTCCTTCGGAGTTAACAGAGAGGATCGGCTTGACCGAGAGTCCCGTTCCCACCAGTGCCATCCCCCTGCCGATCCTTCCGGAGGCCAACAGACGGTCGTAGTGGTCAACCGTAATGAACACGCCCGACTGTCGCCGGATCCGCATCAGTTCGGAGACTACGTCTTCCGGCCGCATGCCCTGCTCGGCCAATTCGACAGCTTTCACAACAAGAAGCCCCTGGAGGAGGCTCGCGCCCTGAGAGTCCATTAAATGGACGGGCGTGTCTTCGAGCATACGGGCGGCTACCTCGGCCGAACCAAAGGTTCCCGAGAGCCCGGATCCCAGGGTGACGACCACGAGTCTCTCCGCGTCCGTCGCCGCGTCACGAAAGCCCTCCAGGAAGGCTCCAGGGGATGGCTGTGAAGTCGTGAAGTGTACTTCGTCGCTTTCCATTGACCGTGCGAACTCCTCCGCCGAAATATCCACGCGGTCTCGGTACGTTCGATCCCCCGCGATCAACTCGAGAGGTACGATCCGGATCCCGTGCGCTCTTACGACTTCCTCAGGCAGGTCACAGGCGCTGTCCGTCACAACCCCCAACGGTCGGCGAACCAGCTGCCGCCCGTCGGCTGCAGCCCGTTCTAGCACCTGTCGCTGGGCGGCTAGGTCCTCCGCCTTGCGAGTGATCAACCGACCCATATGCCCAAGCATCTGGAAGACCGTGTTCGGTTCGTCGGTGTGGATGTGCACCTTCAGGGCGTTCCCCGTCCGGATCACGACGAGGGAGTCACCCCATTCTCGAAGCAAATTCCTCACCTGCCGCTCGCCGGGAAGAGTCTCCCCCCGAACAAGGGCCTCAGTGCAGTAGCGGAATCTCTCTTTCATTTCGGAGAGATCCACTCGAGCAATCGTTCCTTCGCTAGTCTCGTCTCCCCTTTTCTCCTCTCCGAGAGATAGGGGGTCTCCCGCCATGTATAGGAGAACCCCTTCTAATACGGAAACGAACCCTTTCGCGCCCGCATCGACGACCCCAGCGATCCGAAGAACCGGCAGCAAATCGGGCGTTCTGGCGAGCGACTCACGCGCTTCTTCAACGAGTTCTGACACAAAGGCCGAGACATCCCCAGCCTTGGCCCTTACTCCCACCTGAGCCGTGTCGCGGACGACCGTGAGGATCGTACCTTCGACGGGACTTTCCAGGGCTGCTTGGAGACGCCTGGCTCCCGCGCTCAGTGCTTCGGCTAGATCGACAGTGGAGACCCTGGTTCGGCCCTGAAGATGCTCTGCGAACCCTAGTAGGACCTGCGAAAGCATCATGCCAGAGTTGCCTCGGGCGCCAAGTACTGCAGCCTCGGCTGCCTGGTGCGCGACAGTGGAAACATCTCGCTCACGTACTCCCTCCAGACGGGCCGACACTGCCTGCACAGTGAGAGCCAGGTTGCTCCCTGTGTCGCCGTCAGGGACCGGAAAGACGTTGATCCGATTCAGCTCGGCTTTCCGGTCTTGGACGTATTGGCTTGCCGCGAGGAAAGAGCGGCGGAGACGGGGGCCGTCCACGTAAGCAATCTTCATGGTTGAGGAAAATGCCGGGCACTTTCTAGTCACGCAACGAATTCCACTTAGTTCGACCAACCTGGAGTGCTCGACGTTCTTGGATTTCCCGCGGCCAAGGCACTATGATGAAAAAAGTCAGTCAGCATCGTCTCAGCAGGTTTACGGGTTCGCCCAGTCTAGGGAGGACGTCATGTCGTTGACACGTCGTGGGTTCGTTCGAACGGTCGGCTTGGGTACCGCTGGCGTTCTGTCCAACTCGTTCATCATCGGCCGTGGTCGGGAGGCGGCGGCATTCGAGCCGGAGCTTCTGCAGGAGCCCTATGACGACGGCGTCATTCGGATCAGCTCGAACGAGAACGCCCGGGGTCCTGGCCCAAGAGCGATTGGGGCGTTGCACGAAACCATCTCTCCGAGAGCAGGGAGGGGATATCCACCGGATCACACGAACGAGCTAGTCGACACCATTGGAGAGATATACGGCGTAGAGGACAGTAGCATCATCGTGGGGACGGGCTCGGGTGCCATCCTCCAGGGGGCGACTCACGCCTTCTGCTCAGCGAGCAAGCCGTTGGTCACCGGTGCCCCGAGCTATGGGAGGCCTGACCAGACGGCACGCAGCATTGGTGCGCCGGTCAAGTTCATTCCCGTCGACAGCTCAATGGGGCTGGATGTTGATGCAATGGCTAATGCCGCCAACGGCGCCGGAATGGTCTTCTTCTGCAACCCGAATAACCCAACCGGAACGGTGCACCCGGCATCTGTGGTGGAGGACTTCGTCAGACGGGTGAAGAACAGTTCCCCGAGCACTAACATCCTGATCGATGAGGCGTACATCGACTACACCTTTGATCCGGCCGTCAAGACCGCGGTCGCGTTGACCCAGGAGTTTCCGGGGGTGTTCATCACTCGGTCGTTTTCCAAGGCGCATGGGATGGCGGGTTTGCGGGTTGGCTATGCCATCGGACAAGAGGATACCGTCGGTGCAATCAGCCGGGCGTGGAATCTCGGAAGTATGAACACGCTCTCTGCTGTGGCAGCGATCGCATCGCTCAAGGACCAGGGCCATATCGCCGAGGAACGGGAGGAGAACGCTCGGGTTCGCGAGTTTACGGTCTCGGCGTTCCGGGACATGGGATTCGAGGTGGCCGACTGCCACACCAACCATATCTTCGTCAACCTTGGACGGCCGGCGAGCGAGTTCCGGGACGCATGTCTGGAACAGGGTGTGCGTGTGGGCAGAGACTTCCCACCCTTGGAGCATACGCACTCCCGAATTTCGCTAGGGACCGGCGAAGAGATGGAGACAGCGGTCCGAGTGTTCCGTGATGTCCTCAGCTGAGGACATGAAACTTTCCTTGAGAGTTTGAATGGGAGCGGGATGATGTCGAATACGCCTTATTCCCGACGGGCATTCATCAAACGAGCGATTGCAGCCAGCACGGTGGCCTCCGGGTCAGCCGCGATCGTGCGTCCCTTGAAGGCGTCCGCGCAGCAGGCAACGGGAATCGGGGCTCTTGACCATGTTGCGATCCCAATCCAACGGGTCGAGGAGATGGTCGCCTTCTACCAAGCGCTCGGGTTTGTGGTGAAAGAGACGGAACGACGTGTCTCGATTCACTTCGGTGACCAGAAGATCAACTTCCACCGTCCCTCTAGTTGGCAGAGTGGGACTGGTCTTCGGGCGCCTGGAGCGGTGCCCCCCTGCGGTGATTTCTGTTGGGTGTGGGAAGGCACGCGAGAGGCGCTTGTTACGGTTCTCGACCGCGCCCATGCTGAGATCGAGTCCGAGGGCGAACGGGACGGTGGCCGCGACGGGGGAAACACCCGCGGTCAAAGTATATACGTGCGTGATCCCGACGGTAATCTGCTCGAATTCATGCGCTATTTATAGTACGACGCTACACTCGTTCCAGCGCACTTGTCATGTTATCGAAGGCTCGTTCGAGGAGCTTTCTGGGTGAGGCGATATTCATTCGCATGTGGCCCTCACCCCCAGTCCCGTAGGAATGCCCGGGGTTTAGCGCGACTCTTGCATTCTCCGCAAACCATCGCTGAACGATCTGCTCGGGCGATACCAGTCTTCCCGAGGTATCGGCCTCCTCTGAGGCTGTCTGTTTCGCACCGATTCTTTCCATGACCTCGCTCACGTCTATCCATGCCAGATAAGTTCCCTGGGCTTTCCTGTACTTTACGAGTGGCATTTTGTTTGTGATGTAGGTCTCGGTAAAGTCATGATTGCCATCTATATATGGCAACAATTGGTCCAGCCAATCCTCACCTTCCGTCAGGGCAGCCAGATTCGCCACCATACCTAGTGTACTCAGGTCGGCTCGGGTATTTGCTCTCACTCGCTCGAGGAGATCAAGATTGGTCGAGAAGTACCAGGCTGCCTTCATCGCAGCCAAGCTGAAGGTCTTGCTTGCTGCTTTGAAGGTGATGCTGTTGTTAACGATTTCCCTGTTTGGAAGACTTGCGAAGGGTGTGTACTTGTTTCCCTTGGTCACGAAGTCGCAGTGAATCTCATCAGCTAGGACGATGACGCGGTGGTCGAGACAGATCTCGCCCATGCGTGTAAGGTCCTCGGGAGACCAGATGTTGCCCGTAGGGTTCTGGGGGTTGCACAGAATGAATACGTTAGCTCGCCTAGCGCGACGCTCGAAGTCTTCGAAGTCGATGGAGTAGCGTCCATCGACTAGGTGCATGGGGCTGTCTTCCGGTACCGTCCTGGTAAAACGGAGGTCACTGTAGAATCCACTGTAGACCGGCGCCGTCAGGAGTACCCTGGTTCCCGGGGGAGCGAAGGTTTGGAGGGCAGCGATAAGACCAGGGTGGACACCTGTGGTCAGTTCGACCGTGTCGGGGTCGATGTCCAAATCGTAACGTCGTTTGTTCCAGTCCACGATAGCCTGAAGGTAGGCCTGAGGCCTCCTCAGATAGCCCCAGTTCTCATGCTCGCAGCGCTCGGCGAGGGCCCTGGTAATGCAAGGGGCCGCTCGGAAGTCCATGTCGGCGATTCCCATCCCGACATCGATTTCCTCGCCGAAGTTCGCGATCGCACCATCCCACTTGGTGCTATCGGTGCCAACCCGGTCGTAGATCTCGTCGAAGTTGTAGTCCTGGATCAGTGGTGGGGGAAGAACATCCGACGATTGGGATGCAAGGGCGTCTCTCGCTCCGACTGCTCCCAGGACTGCCGTCATTCCGGCCCGCTTCAAGAACCCTCTGCGATCAAGACCACTATCGTTGAACATTTCTTGGTCTCCTCGGGTGACTGGACGGCAGCAATCCTCGGTGGGGGAGTATCGGACTAGGCTCAACATCCTATTCGAACAGGGTTTGACGCAAGCGAGGGATAGATACTGGAGATCGGTTATACATCTCTTGGATGAGTTTGTGGTGTTGGAGGTGCGATACGACGGTCTTTGCTTTAGTCGGATTTCACCTCGGCGGGACTCGACTTTCCAACCGCCAGCCGTCTCTTATGCTACTCCGAACGCGGGCCACCACCTGGCCAGAGCGTATCCCAACACGACCAAAGTGACGAGTACCAGAAGTGAAGCCATGAGGCCTTTGACGGCCATCGTGTGCAGGTTCACCCCATATCCCGCTGCTACCGCGGGTCCGCCGGCCGAAGAGGGAAGTATAAAGCCACAGTTTCCGATCACCGTAACGATATAGACGAACGGGATCGGATTCAGATCGAGCGACTGGAACGTACTGATGGTGACAGGGACGACGATTGCGATGGCTGCCGTGTTACTGGTTACCTGCGTAAGCACCATCGTCAAGAGAGAGAACACGAACACGGCCATGAAGCCACCCGAGCCGGCGTACGGTACCAGCACCTTCGCGAAGGCCTCTGCCGCACCTGACCCACTCAGGATCCGGCCCAGTGCGATTCCTCCAGCAAAGAGGTAGAACAGGCCCCAGTGCATGTTCGCCTGTGCGAAGTCCCAGGTGATGAGTGGTCCCTCTCGCGTACGAACCGCAAAACTCACCACGGCCATCGTAACAAATGCAAACGCGGGCGTGAGGTTAGGAAGCAGATCTGCGTACAGGGGCCTGCCGAACGCGAGGGCTACTGCCACTGCAAACAGGGCAAGCCCCCACTTCTCCTCCATCTTCATGGGCCCCAGCGTCCGGAGCTCTTCCTGCAAGTAGTTCTTGGAGCCGGGTAGCTCGGCGACTTCCGGCCGCATCGCGAACCGCAGGAAGAAGAACATCAAGAGCACGATCACCGCGGTGATGGGGGCAAGTCGCGTGACCCAGGTCAAGAAAAGGAATTCCTGACCGGTGACTGACTCCTCAATGAAGCTGACGGTCAAAAGATTAGGGGCGCCACCAAGTGGTGACGCGGCTCCCCCGGCACTGGTGCCCCACGCCACGGCAATGACCAGTAGTGTGCCCACGCGGCTGTCCCAGAGGTCCTCTATACCGATGGAGCGTAACATCGCGACGACGATCGGAATCATTGTAGCAGCGACGATCGTGTTCGGGAGGATGCCCGAGAGGCCCGCGCTGACCAGAAACCAGACGAGGATTTGCCTGGTCGTGTTGGTCCCGACCCCGAGAAGCGAGGCGAGGCCAATTCTTCGATCGAGCCCCCAGCGCTTCCAGACGCTCGTTATAACATTCGCGCCCAACAGGAGAAGGATCGTATCCTGCGAGTATGAGGTCGCGACCTCATCCATGGGAGCGAGTCCGAAGACCGAGGCAACCGCGAGCGGAAGGAGTCCCGTGACTGCCAGGTGTACAGGCCGGGCGATCCACCACCAGGCCATCCAAACCAGCAGACCCATGGCGCCGCGAGTCTCAAATGGAAGCCCACCTAAAGGCATGAGCAGCAAGACCGCGAAGACGATCGGTCCTGCCAAAAGATGAGGAAGCTTCGTCGGTGTGAAAGGCCTTGTCGTGGCCTCCGGTCTCTTGCTCACGAGGTGTTCCTTTCCGGTCGGTGCCTGTTGGCGCTTAGAAGGCGGGAGAGGCCACGGTATGCATTAGGTCTCCAGGGGGGGGAGAAGAGATCGGAAGGCCAGGAGGGGGAGGGAAAACTCGCCCGGCACGCGCGACGGTGAGCTGGGGGGTCGCCAAGTGGCTCGACGAGACAGTGGACGAGCTAAAAATGGGCTTTGCGAAAGGGCCCCGCGTGCGGGGTCCGGAGCCGGGCGTCACCTGCCTCCGTTTCTCTCTAGGGCAGGGTCGCTAGTTATGGTCGGCCTCTCAACCAGATCGTCAGGCCATACCTGATTCGCAGGGGCTTGCGGCCAAACATCACCCCGAGCCAGAGTGCCTATAGACAAACCCGCGAGAGTTGCCCCTGAAATCCGGATTGCTTCACGTCGGGAAATCGTCATGATTCAACCTTCGATTTCATAGAGAGAAGGAATGTGGTGTGTTCGACCAGTGAAAATAGGTAGGATCCCGCTCTGGTCCGCGCAAGTTGCTGCAAATGGAAAGTTGTTAGGGCCCGACGGTTGGAGGATCTCACCCTCGATTTGCTGTTGACGAAAAGAGAGAATTGTGGCCTGGGTGAAACTGCTTTGTTTAGGAGTCTGGTCACAGCCAACCAACAATCTTTCACCTTTGACATTCGGGGGCAGAAACCGTGCACTGTTCTTGAGCCTTACACTTATCGCCTCCTTGTCCCAAACGCGCACGAGTGCGCCAGACTCACTATTTTCTTGCAAGCCGTCTAACCTGCCAGCATTTTATGGCTTGGCTTCACGGTTGGGCGCAGTTCCCTTTATTCGACTAGGCCACGGGACTATGAGAAGCGCCAGGGACAATTCCCTCAGCCGATCCACGCGCTCCCGAATGCATCAGCTCTTACGCTGGAGAGCGCGCGGTTTTTTGGCTGTTCCGGTAGCAATGGCTCTGGTGGCCTGCGTAGGTCCTCCGGATTCGGACGCTGTCATGGTACTCTCTCCAGAGTTTCTGCCGACACCCGTTTTGGAGGGCAGTGGGGAGCCACACCTGTCCCATGGTAAGGATGGGCCCTATCTGAGCTGGCTGGAGCCGTCGGGGGAGGGAAACGATTACCAGCTCCGCTTCACCCGTCTCGAGGACAAAGCCTGGTCGGACGCTAGGACCGTGACGTCGAGCGACGGGTTTTTCGTCAACTGGGCGGACTTCCCATCGGTGGAGGAGATCGACGGGGTCCTCTACGCTCATTGGCTACAGCGTGGAGCTGGTGGAGGATACGATTACGGGGTACGGATCGTACACTCAGCTGACGGAGGTGGGAGTTGGTTGACAGAGTGGATCCCGCACGAGGACGGCACGGCAACCGAGCACGGATTCGTCTCGATCTTCCCGGTGGTTGACGGCGAAGGAAGCAAATCCGGGGCTGGGTTGATCTGGCTCGACGGGCGTGCGTTCGCTGCGGAACCCAATGGCGAACCGGGCAGTCGCGAGATGGCGTTGCGTGCCCGTCTACTGAACGATCATGGGCCGGCAGGGCCTGAGGTAGTGGTTGACGGACGGGTTTGCGACTGCTGCCAGACCGATGCAGCCATCGCGTCCACCGGTCCGGTCGTGGTGTATCGTGATCGCTCCGACGAGGAGATCCGCGACATTTATGTCTCGAGATTTGTGGATGGGCACTGGACGGAAGGCGAGCCCGTCCACCGGGATGGTTGGCGTATCAACGCCTGTCCCGTGAACGGCCCCGCTATCGACGCAGCGGGAGAGACGGTTGTTGTCGCATGGTTCACGGGCGCAAATGAACAACCTCGGGTGAAAGTCGCTTTATCGACCGACGCGGGAGTGACCTTTGCCGAACCCATCACAGTGGACGATGGCAATCCGGCTGGTCGGGTGGATGTCGCCCTGGCGGGTGACGGTTCCGCCTGGGTTAGCTGGATCGAGCGTATGGAAGGGGATGAGGCAGAGGTTCGAGTACGGGGGGTTAGTCCCACGGGTTCACTTGCGAGGTCGGGAACGATTACGGCCTTTGATAGGGGCCGAGCAAGTGGCTTTCCCGTAATGCTCGTACTCTCGGAGAGTGAGCTTCTGTTCGCTTGGACGCACGTGGAAGCAGGAGCATTTGGTATTCGCACCGCGATCGTACAAGTGGAGCCATAGTGAACGATGGGGACGGACCAGAACGGCCTAATGGGTTAGGAGCCCGGCGGGGCTGGGCCCTATCGGTTTTCGGTGTACTTCTGGTCGGCTCAGCGCTCTTTGCCCTCTACCTGCCCTTCCGCTATTCCGATGATCTGCCTGGCCCGCCGCAAGTGGGAGAGCCTATCGCGGGCTTTATCGCCTCGCGCTTTGAGACGGACGACCTTGTCTCGCTTGAGTCCCTCCGGGGTCACCCGGTGGTCCTGAACCTTTGGGCCACCTGGTGCGGACCGTGCCGCTATGAGACTCCACACTTGCAGAGTCTCTACGAGGAGTACCGGGAGCAGGGCCTCGAGATGGTCGGCGTCTCAATCGATTCACGGGGGAACATCGACCTAGCTCTGGACTTCCTCGCACAGCACGGCGTCACCTACATCCAGCTCCACGATCCCGACCAACGGTCGATGGACGTCTACAACGTTCTCGGCTTACCGGCAACCTTTGTCATTGATGCGGAGGGGGTGCTCCGGCTGTTCAGGCTCGGTCCGGTCCTGGAGACTGACACGGGTTTCACGGACCTCATTGAAACCCTGCTAGAGTAAAGTCCGTGAGTGTGGTTCCCCGAAGAGAGTCGCCTCCAGACTCACTGGACAACAACAAGGGGCTCCGTGTTGCTGACGATTTCGGGAGTTCAGTTCAGATCAGCGTGAATGTTTCTTGGAGGTCTATACTCAGTAGGCTGCCGCTCGCAATTCTTCTCCCGAGCTCGTCTTGGTCCTGTGCCGAAAGGCCAGGGGAGGTTGCTTCCAGCAAGCCCGCTACGCCTAGGAGTAGCTGGGAACCATGCTGACTGTAACCCAGATCCAGAACGAAGCGCTTGTGGAGAAGGAGATCGTTGCTGTCTTGTCCCTGCTCAGTAGCATCTGGCCGAGCAAGGACAAGACCCTTCCTCAGCTAGTGGAGGCGTTCCCCGAAGTGCAACGGCACTACCGTGTTTCGTATCCAGGGAGTACTCGCACATCACAGCGGCATGTCGTATGGGATGGCGGGAAGCTTATCGCACATGCTCTTACCTTCGAACGCCCAGTCATTTCTAAGGATCGGGAGATACCAGTCATGGCCCTTTCGAGAGTCTGTGTAACACCTGTTCACAGAGGAAAGGGAGTCGGAGCGGAAATCGTCCGGTCCGCGTTCCAGCGGGTGGACAGTGGTGAGTTTTCCGTTTCTCTGTTTCAGACCACTATTCCTGCGTTCTACGAGAGATTGGGGGCAGCCACCGTAGTGAATCAGTTTGTGAACCCTAGGAATGATGTGGCTCCCGATACGAATCCGTGGAGCGATGAGTGGATAATGATCTACCCGGGCGATTATCCGTGGCCGACGGGTCTCATCGATTTGAACGGCCCCGGATATTGAGGCAAGTGTTGTCAAAATGAGGCGAAGTCCCGTTGCAGCACCGTGCGGTCAGCAATACGTTCGGCGATCCCCAGGCTCCCCAAAGAGTTCTCCCACAGTATGGAAGTCAGGAGGACATCCATGAGCATGATGATCAAAGAAACCAAGAAAAGAGATCAAGGTGGTCAGATCACCCGTAGAGACCTTCTCCTCTCATTCTTGGCAGTGGCGATGTGGCGGCCTCGGCTAGCGATGGGGCAAGCTCGGGTTATGGCGCAGTCGGTCCAGTCGTACCTGCCAGTCCGAGTTAGTTCGCTGAACCACGTAAGCTTCGGATGCGCAGATGTCCGGCGCACCGTGGAATGGTATGAGAGGGTCTTGGGTATTCCGGCTCATGCTTTTCAAGACTACGGGGGAGGTCAAACCGTTCTCCGAATAGGGGAGGGACCCGCACCTGCCTACATGGCCTTGTCCCCGAGGGACCCGGAAAGCTTCCAGGCACCCCAAACCCGCCGTCCACACTTTTGTTGGGGTATTGAGGATTTCAACGTCCACCGGATTCTAAGGGCCCTCGCCGAAATGCGTGCTCCAGCACGGTCGGTTCTTCGAGAAGGCACAACGGTAAATGGTGTCAATTTCGACGATCCAGATGGTTCGCCACTCCAGTTCAATCCCGTCATCGCCTGCGGCGGAGTGGGTTTCTTGGGTGAGGTGTGTGACACTTCGGCCGTTACGGTTCGGCGGAGGGGCGATCCAGCACCGATCCAAGTACGTACGCTGAACCACATCAAGTATGTCGTTCCGAATGTGCAGCGCTCACTTGAGTGGTATCAGAAGCTGACTGATATGCAGATTCAGACGTACCAGGAACTTGAAGGGGGACCACGGACAGCTGGATATGAAGGACCTCCGATCCCCGTTCTCAGGGTAGGGTCCGGACCTCAGCATATCGCCCTGATCGAAGGAAACGGTCCCGAGGCGTTTCGTCCACATGTGGGCTTAGGCGTGGAGGGGTTCAACCCCGACCAGGTCATGGACGGGCTTGCCGAGCATGGAGTGACGGCTCATGTAAGAATGCGGGAAGGGGTAACACCGGAGATTTTGGTGGAGGCTCCCGACGGGGTCGGGCTCCAACTCCAAGATGTGACCTATTGCGGTGGTGGCGGCGTCCTCGGCAACGTGTGCGACCCGAGTTAACTCCAGTGCTTCCGATAGTTGCCAATATCACAACGTAGAAGGTTTGGAGTTTCTGAATTAAGAGGAGAGCATCATGAAAAGAAGACGCTTCTTTGAAACGTCCCTGGGAGCCGGGTTTGCGGGGGCCGCGTACGCGCTATCGCCCTCACGATTCAAGCATGAGCCCGGTGGTGGTCCAGACGCCGACAGGCCCAGCCGAGAGGAGCGGTTTGCTCGACATAGTCAGATGGGCGCTACCGAGATTCTGGCACGCTTCATATCCGAGTTCAGGTATGAAGACCTATCACCTCAAGCAATAGAGGCGGCCAAGATAGGCCTTCTTGACGGTGTGGGAGTCATACTGGCAGGCTCTACATACCAACCCCTGTCTGCTGTGATGGCCAACTACGTGAGGGAGATGGGTGGCGCTCCCCGGTCCAGCGTGGCAGGCTGGGGTTTTCAGACCAACCCTCCCTTCGCGGCCTTTGCCAACGGTGTATTCGGCCACGCCCTGGACTACGAAATACAGGCCTGTGCTGCTCCTACCCATGGCACTTCCGCCTGTTTGCCCTCAGCCTTGGCTCTGGGAGAAGACACCGGTGCTTCGGGAAGAGATATCATCCTGGCGTACGTGTTGGGGATCGAGGTACAGTGGCGTCTGCGGGCTGCCGCAGCGGCGACCGGAGGTCAGGTTCAGGGGTTTCATCCTCCCGGAGTGGTGGGGCCCATGGGAGGCGCCGCGGCTGCCGCCAGTGTGTTAGGACTGGACGTGGAGAAGACTAGGATGGCCTTGGGCTACGCCGCCTCCAGAGCCGGTGGCGTGAGCGCCAACACTGGCACCTTCACGAAGTCCACCCACCCCGGTGACGCCGCCCGCATGGGTGTTGAGGCCGCCCTCCTGGCTCAGACCGGCTACACCAGCAATCCGAATATCCTGGAGGCACGCTCTGGCTACGTCTTTACCCTAATGTCCGACGATATAGACTGGGACCTTGTGACCGGTGGGCTGGGAACAGACTTCATTCCACGCCTCGTGGATCCTGGTTTCAATATCAAGCGTTATCCCGCTCAGATATTCATGCAGACTTCCATCGAATCCGTTCTTAACCTGCGTGAAACCCATGGTCTCCGTGCGGAGGAGGTGCAGCATCTTACCATGGAGACCTCAAGGCCGGGGCCAGGACGTCCGACTCCGCCGAGCGGCTTGGACGGCAAGTTCAGCATACGGTACTGTGCCTCGGCTGCACTGCTAGACGGCCGTGTGGACATCGAGAGTTTCAGAGATGAGCGCCGCTTCGCCCCTGACATGGAGGCGATGCTTCCAAAGGTGAGCCTTACGTCTGCTCCTAGGAATGACGAAGGTGCGAGGGCCACGGCACTACTGAACGACGGGCGCACCGTGAGCGAGGAGTTAATCCACTACCGGGGCTCCTGCGGCAACCCAATGACTCGCGAGGAGCGGCTGGACAAGTTCCGCTACTGCGTTAGCCAACGCGCACTCTCCGATCAGGACAGCGAGGAACTGATAGGCCTTCTGGAGAATCTGGAGGCTGTTGACGATATTTCAACCGTGATGGATCTGATGGGCACCCGTGCTCCCGCCAACCTATGAGGTGGGCCTATTTCAAGAAGTTATGCTGGGCCTCTGGCTAATCAGCACACCCGGTCATGGATCGGAAACCACCTGCTTCAACTGGGAATTTTGGTAGGTATCGCCTTGAGTGGTGATAGCCGAAGGCAAGTCGTCGTCCAGAACTTCTTCCAAAGAGAATGGGACGCTCAGGGAGGAACTCTTGAGGCGTATCATTCTCTATTCGCTTGAGGAAGCGAAAGTGCTGGTCGGGCAGTGCCGGTGAGAGTACAATGCCGGTCGGCCCCACAGCTCTTTGAGCTACGATCCCCCAGCCTCGGCCGCGATGCGGCCCGATCCTAAATTACTCGATCTCCTCCTGCTCCGTGGGTCTCCTGGCCGGCTTTTTGAGGGGGGGTTGGACTAACACCGTAGGTGGTGCCGCAGTTGGGGACAGATCAACGGCCTGATCTTCGATCGGTCCCCAGTAAAGAAAGGGATGAATGGTCTTCGGGCGCTTAGCTCAGTTGGTTTAGAGCGCCTGCCTTACAAGCAGGAGGTCACTGGTTCGAATCCAGTAGCGCCCACTGAAGTAACTAAAAGCCCTGCAATCACTTCGGTGGTTGTGGGGTTTTTGCTGTTACCCTGTATGTCTGCTTCGAGCAAACGATGAGCAAACAACAGGGCTGTTTCGAGGGGTAAATCAGCCCTTGATATGCCCCCCCTTCATCCCCAGTGGGGGGCGTGTACTGGTACAGGTCGGCACACATCGACACCACTGCACTACCGTTCCCCGAAAAATATTTGGTAGCTGGGGCGGGTCCATTTGGCCGACAGGCAAGACCCCAGTACCGGGGGGCACCCCCTATTCCACCGTCGCTGACGCTGAACCTACAAACAGTGTTTCACTCGTCCTGAGTTGCGGGTCTGTTACTAGAGGGTGAGCGCTCCTGTTGCACTGTTATAGTCCGGGATATTGCGCTGAAACACGCGCCAGTAATGTCTAATTCCTGTGATTTGTTCCGTACCGTCTTCGCCGAAGGAGCGCGCCACTGGATCTCTTCCAATGATCTGTGCAACCTCTGCTTGATCAGCCACGTGAGCTACTGTCATTTCGTAAATTTTGCCATCGATTTTTATGCGTACGCGTGGATCGCGCTCAATATTCGCCCACCACCTCTTAGAATAAGGAAATCCTCGTTCCAGCCTGAAATCCTGTTCGCTGCCGCCAATGTAAAATTTGTCGCCGTGTGGGGTTGGATTGATAACCACTGAGTGGGGAATTCCGTACCAGGTACGAGTCTCCAGCATGATGGTGTTGCCGCGAACGGGATCATTGACCTGATTGACCCAATCCCAGTTTGTGACCGGTTCCTGTACAAGCTCTCCGCTCAGCCATAATCCGGGATAGCCAGTCCTCAGTCTTTCAGAAAATTCTTCACTACGGGCATCCAGATAGGGCGGGTCGAAGCCGGTCAGGCGCAAGGTGAGGAGAGTTAAACCAGCGAAGACAACTATCAGCAGTACGCCAATCTTTAATAAGCGCCCCATCACATTTCTCCCCAGGTTGGAATAACGTTTGGTCAGCAATAATGATCAGGATCCCCGAACTGGGAAAGCCCGAAGAATCGGGGAGCCTACCGTTGGTTGGGGGCATGGGTTCAAGGTTAGCCCACACTGAAGGATTGGCGGTACTAGAGTGGATAGAGGCGCATCCCAGCGGCAACTAGCCCCCTCCGTGGCACCCAGCCACACCCAGCTATCCAGCAGTGTTCTGCGCGTCCTGAGTTGCCCTAATCGGTGCTATTTTCACATTGAAATAAGGCCGACATTCAGCTATATTTATAGCGTGCATAATGACATTGCACCCCGGCGAGTTGTTGCGATTGCAACCGGGTTAACAAGGTGCTAAACCGCTCGGAAGGGTCTCGTGCGGAAAGCCGTACGGGACCCTTTTGTTGTTGGTAGCATCGCTGATCGGGAGAAACCAAGATGCGTATCTGCAAACCCTTGAATCTTGACCTGGCAGCAGCTGAAAAGCGGTGCTTC
Organism: Gemmatimonadales bacterium UBA6960; assembly: GCA_963579625.1. Lineage (GTDB taxonomy): Bacteria > Gemmatimonadota > Gemmatimonadetes > Longimicrobiales > Gaopeijiaceae > JAAXGI01. Next base: position 601 of record CAUZHN010000044.1, on the reverse strand, counting down.
GAGCTGGTCTCCAAGGCGGAGGCGCAGTTTGATGACGGCGCGTTCCCGTTCCCGTGGCCGAAGGGTACCCCCGACGTGTGGTCTTCTGAGGACATTCTGGTGGCGAGAATTTTTGAAGGATTGGAGGATGCGAATAACACGCGGGATATGTTGCGGATGGACGGAATTGACGACTGGATCAACCGATGGCAACAGGCCGGGGTTTCCGGTTCGGTCTGGGCGCGCCGGCTCTACGAAGAATGGAAGGCTCAACGCGACGACTCTACTCTCCCGCTGTGGGAATCGGCTGACGAGGAATTTTTCGGTGTGTTAGAGGAGATGTGGGAGGAACGCCTTGATGCGTGGGGCCACGCCATTCCCTCCGAAGTTATCCAGCGGACTCGCGGGGATGCACCTGTTAGCGAGTTTGCCATTACTGCCGTGGCCGAACGCCCGATGCCGCTGGGAAGTTGGGTGGACTCTTATACCATCACCCGCATTAGGGGTGGACTCCTCTTGGGGTCGGTGAAGACGCAAGAAACCCATGTGTGGGAGAGTCCGTGGGGATGGGGCGGCTATGAGCCGGTCCCCGTCTTTCTAGCGCCGTCGGACTTTCCGGTAC
>CAUZHN010000043.1:0-17977 GCA_963579625.1 Gemmatimonadales bacterium UBA6960 | reverse complement strand
CTACAAATGAACTTGTAGCCGGACAGCGATACGAATTCGATTCGTGTGCGCTCGATGTGCGCTTCACGCCAGGCCATTCACCGGGTCACGTGATCTTTGTTGCCCCGGATGAGAGCTTTGCTTTAGTAGGGGATGTGGTGTTTTCAGGATCGATCGGTCGGACAGATCTCCCCGGTGGCAACATGGGTACACTCATGGATTCTATCCGAGAGCAGGTACTGACGCTCCCCGATGAGACAGAACTCTTCACGGGGCATGGACCACCGACCACTGTGGGGCAGGAGCGTCGGAGCAACCCGTTCTTAAACCAACATTATGGTGGGGGACACGTTTGAAAAAAGGGGTAGAGACTGGCCCTACTTTGGTAGCTGCTGCATTTGCTTCGGGTGGCGGGACGAATGTTCAAGCGCTGCTCGATTACCAAGACAAGCTGTGTCCTTGGAGATTGTCACTTGTCGTCACGGACCGCGAGAATGCTGGAGTCCTTGAGCGAGCCGATGTTGCAGGGATCAGTACAGCCATTATTCCCGTCCAAGCGCGTGCTTCCTCAGATATCGCGCAAGACATACTCTCAGTACTAGAAGCTCACAGGGTCGAGGTTATTTTTCTTGCTGGCTATCTTCGACTTATTCCGAGTGAGGTTGTTCACCGATATAGGCGTAGGATCCTCAATATTCATCCCGCACTGCTGCCCTCATTTGGTGGTAAGGGCATGCATGGGATCAGGGTGCATCAAGCGGTAATCGATGCTGGTGAGTCAATGACTGGCGCTACCGTCCACTATGTCGATGAGAAATATGACCGGGGTGCAATCATAGGACAGTGGAGGGTACCAGTAGAACCTGACGACTCTGCTGAAGCTGTGGCTGCCCGCGTTTTGAAGATCGAACATCAGCTATATCCTCTTGCCGCGGAGCACGTCTGCTCTGCCCTCATCAAAGGCCGAGATCCTGGGCCACTCGACTTGCCCGAACTATCGAGTACTGCAACCACTGACCTAGAACACACAGAAGTAGGAGTAAGGATGAAGCGGGCGCTTCTCAGCGTATCCGACAAGACCGGAATCCTGGAACTCGCTACCGCACTTAAGGATCGCGGTTGGGAGATTCTATCCACGGGCGGGACAGCCCGCACACTCCGTGAAGGTGGCCTTGAAGTGACCAGCGTATCTGAGGTCACAAAACATCCAGAGATGATGGACGGACGTGTGAAAACTCTTCATCCAGCTATACATGCTGGGATTCTTGCTCGAAGGGATAATGAAGAGGACATGAAAGCTCTCACGGAACACGGTTATGGGCCGATCGATTTGGTTGCTGTGAACCTTTATCCATTCCGGGAGACCATAGCAGCTAGTGATGTGACGATGTCTCAGGCGATGGATAAGGTCGACATAGGTGGTCCTACCATGATCAGGGCCGCTGCCAAATCACACACACAAGTCTGGGTCATTGTCGACCCGAACGATTACGACAAGGTCATCACCGCGATCGATGGGGGTGAGGCTTCGGAGTTGAGAGGTGAACTTGCCGCGAAAGTGTTCGGTCACATCAGTGCCTATGATGAATCTATAGCGGAATACCTCACCGGTAGCGTGGAACCTCAATCACTGCCGGATAAGCTGGATATGTCCCTGCAGCGGATCCAGACACTCAGGTATGGAGAGAACCCGGATCAGCAGGCAGCCTTTTACGGTCATGAAAACCCAGTGGGACTTTCTACACTCAGGCAACTTCATGGTAAGGACCTTTCGTATAACAACCTATTAGACCTAGACGGAGCCCTACTCGCGCTGTCCCCGTTTGCAAATTTTAGGGGTGCCGCAGTCTGCATCATCAAGCACACAACGCCATGCGGACTCGCGGTCAGCGATACGCTTTCAGATGCTTACGAAAAGGCACTGGCCTCTGACCCGGTGAGCGCGTTCGGATCTGCAATTGCTATGAATCAAGAGGTTGATGCGGAAACAGCAAGACTGATGTCCGCTCTCTTTATTGAATGTCTCGTAGCTCCAAGTTTTTCGGATGAGGCCATGACGGTTCTGAGCCAGAAGAAAAATATTCGACTACTCACCTTTCCTGGCATATCCAATGGGGAAGGGGCAGCCGATTTCATCGCGTCCTATGGTCTTATCCCTGAAGCTCGCTCGGTGAGGTCAGTGTATGGAGGCTTGCTTGCACAAACACCTTCTGAGCCACCGTCTTATGGGTCAATTGACACATTGTGGAAAATCGTAACTCAACGTCACCCCACTGAAATTGAGATGGATGATTTGGGCTTCGCTTGGGCAGCTATTTTTGCGGTGAAATCAAACGCGATTTTGATTGCCCGTGATGGTGGAGTCCTGGGGATCGGAGCTGGTCAGATGAGTCGAGTGGACTCTTCTAAGATAGCCGTGCGCAAAGCTGCTGAAGCTGGTTTTGATATAACTGGCTCCGTCCTTGCATCTGATGCGTTTTTTCCGTTTCGGGATGGTGTTGACGCAGCTGCGGAAGCTGGAGTTAAGGCGGTTGTTCAACCAGGGGGTTCGATCCGGGACGAAGAAGTTATTCGCGCGGCTGACGAACACGGACTCGCGATGGTCTTTACCGGACGTAGACTCTTCCGCCACTAGAAAAACGATCGGCGTTTCAAGGTATCGGGCTTTCTATCCTTTATGATGGGATAGCCTTCAGTTGAAGTAGCTTAAGGTCAGCTTCATCTTTTTCTAAGGAGGGGTGGCAGAGCGGTCTAATGCACCGGTCTTGAAAACCGGCGGGCGCAAGCCCTCGTGGGTTCGAATCCCACCCCCTCCGTAAAGGATATTCTGGGGCTCCACCCGTCAGGGTGGGGCCCCTTTGTCCAGATTCTGTCCAGATTTTGTTTCATGCCGGTCGATCTACTGAAGCGGCGACTACCGGATCGTGACTGTCGTCCGCCTCTTCTACTAGGCTCCGCAGGTGTGTAACCCGCCGCCATCGACCGATGCCCAGGGATGCCCGCCACTGACCAGTACGGGCTCAGGGTTAGGGGTATATTCGGTAGTTTTATTGTCACCGAGTTGTCCATAGCCATTGTACCCCCAGCAGTTCGCCTCTCCGCCGACAGTGAAGCGGTAAGGGGACTGGTTCCCTAAGGGTAGTCCCGAGAATTTATAAGTAGACTACCAAGGCGTGGTTGCTATGTGTGCCACAATATTCTTCTAGGCTTGGACTTTCCCGCTCACAACACAACCTGTAGCTTGTGTTCGACAAATTTAAGAGCATGAGTTTGATATTCACCTGTCTTCTGGCTTCGGACGGGATGAGGGGTCTGGCGAGTGCTCGTCCGGTGCGATGCAGAATGAAATGAGTAGGTAAGTTGCAGATAGTATAGGACACGCGTACGGATTTATGTTAATCCGTCAGGAGGACCTAAGAAATCTCAACGCCCACACCAGGAGGGCCCATGAGTGGTTCAAGGTTCGGTCATACAGGTCGAGCGATAGTGAGGAGCCTTACGGGGCTTGTGGCGGTGTTCGGTCTATCGTTGTTCGGTCTATCGTTGTTCGGTGTAGCTGAAGTGGCTGCTCAGAACACCGGAACCGTGACCGGTCTCGTCCGAAACGCCGTTAGCTTGCAGACGCTCGCGGGTACACAGGTTACCATCGATGGCACCCCCATCGGCGGGCTGACCAACAACATCGGTCGGTATCTGTTGCTGAATGTGCCTGCCGGGGAGCAGACCGTTACGGTGCTGAGCCTCGGCTTTGGCACCACTTCTCAGACGGTGACCGTTGAGGCGGGTCAAACCGTGACGGTGGACTTTGGGCTGCGCCAGCAAGCACTCGCACTTGAGGGTGTAGTCGTGACCGGTACGGCCGGGCAGGCGCGTCGGCGTGAGATCGGCAACCAGGTCAGTCAGGTGTCGGGTGCCGATATCGAGCTCGCGGCGATTACGAGCGTCTCGGATATTCTACATGGCCGCTCGACCGGTGTGCAGATCCAGGACATGACTGGTCAAGTTGGGGGCGGAGCGCAGATTCGCATCCGCGGTAACAGCTCGCTGACGGCGGGCAATGATCCGTTGATCTATATCGACGGGATGCGGATGGAAGCGAGCGCCATCCACGTGGATGACGAGGCGGGTGCGTCGCCCATGGCGATGGACTTCATCAACCCGAACGACATCGAGCGAATCGAGATCATAAAGGGACCAGCGGCGACGACGCTGTACGGTACGGAGGCTGCGGGCGGCGTGATCCAGATCTTCACGAAGCGCGGGAGCGTAGGTGCGCCTGCGTGGACGCTGAGCGTAGACCAGGGCGTGCGCACCATGCCCCTGCTGGCCGGCTTCGGAGGCATGAACGACGTGGACATCAACCCGACGGGCTACTACATGAACGACTGCTCGGTCCACAGGGCCTACAACTCCTCGTTCAACCCCCTCTTCCCGAACCAACCCGGCGGGACCTTCGTCACCATCGACAGCGCCCAGGCCGGTTGCCCGGAGAGCGGGAGCTGGTTCCATGACGGGCACATGCAGCGTTACAACCTGAGCGTTCGTGGTGGCGGAGAGACTGCGACGTACTTCGTATCGGGCCGTTGGGATGAAGAGGAGGGCAACATTGCGCAGCAGGGTGCAGGGACGTACGGCATACGAGCCAACGTCTCGTTCCAGCCGCTTCAAGGGTTGGACATCTCCATGACCAACAGTTATCAGCGCAAAAACATCACGTGGATCCCGGACGGCAACAACGCGTCGGGGTTCATGTTGAACGTGGTCCGCGGTGAGGCGGGCTACACTCCAAGGAACGACGACTCGAAGGTCTTCGAGAACGACATCATCTCGAACATCAGCCAGTACCAGACGACCGCGGGCATCTCGTACTCGCCGAGCATCTCGTGGGCGCACCGCTTGAACGTCGGGTTGGACTACACGGTCCAGGACTTCGTCGACTGGAAGTACTGGGACTACTACGCCAGTCCCGAGGGGTACCGCGAGAATGACCACGACCAGGACCGCAACCTGACCGCGGACTACAGCGGGTCGTTCAGCTACGGCTTGTTCGAGGGCCTGTCGTCGGTGTTGTCGTTTGGTGGCCAGGTGTACGAGATGTTCAACTATGGCCTTTTCTCCGACGACCAGAGATTTGCGGGTCCCGGAGAGCCGCTGATCGGCGACGGGACGAACCAAAGCACGGGCGAGAGCCGTCTGCGCGTGCGTAGCGGCGGGTTCTTCCTGCAGGAGCAGTTGGCCTGGCGAGACCGCCTCTTCGTGGTTGCCGGGGTACGCTATGACGGGTTCAGCACGTTCGGTGATGGCTTCGGCCTGGCGAGGTACCCGAAGCTGTCGGCCTCCTACATCCTCTCGGACGAGTCGTTCTTTCCGCAGGGGCTATTTGACCAGTTCAAGCTGCGTGTGGCGTGGGGTCAGTCGGGCAAGGCGCCCGGCGTCTTCGCCGCCGAGAAGCTGTGGGCAGCGACGTCTTCGGACGAGCAGCAGCCAGCCGTGGTATTAGACAATTTCGGTAACTCGGAGCTGGGTCCTGAGCGGAGCACGGAACTCGAGTGGGGTGTCGAGCTTTCGGCGTTCGAAGGACGGGTATACGCCGAGTTCACGAAGTACGATCAGGTGACCAAGGACGCACTCATCGGCGTGCAGCCGGCGGCGTCGACGGGCACGAACAACTCGGTGCTCCGGAACCTGGGTGAGGTGAAGAACTGGGGCACGGAGACCGCGCTGACAGTGGTGCCTGTGCGCTCGGACAACTTAGAGTGGTCGTTGACTGGGCAGTACAGCACCAACGACAGCGAGATCACGGACCTGGGTCCGCTCGTGGATCTGGGCAGCTCGCGTACGCTAGGCTGGCCGCTGTGGATTCGATACGACGACCGCCTCATCACATGCGATACGAATGATATAAGAGGTGCGGACGCTAACACCTCCATCCCCGACCCGTGCTGGGATCCGAATGGCATGTACGATCCGAACAACGAGCCGGATCTTGCGAAACGCTTTCTCGGACGATTGTACCCGACGGAGATGCTCAGCGTGAACTCACGGATGACGCTGTGGCAAACGTTGACGCTGGACGTGCTGGGTGAGGGTCAGTATGGGTTTGTCAAGAACCCGGGCTACGCGTTCCAGACTATGCGCCGTAACCAGATGGATAACCCGGTGTGGCCGTACTGCGCGCAGTACCTGGATGTCTGGAACAGCGGAGACCGCAGGACGCTCACGAACGCGCAGGTCGTCGAGTGCGTTCCAAAACACTCTGACCATGGCGTGTGGCTGACCAAGGGCGGGAAAGGTGACTTCTTCAAGATTCGTTCCGCCACGTTGGCGTGGCGTCTGCCCCAGTCCTGGTTGCCAGCGGCCACGCAGAGCATCCAGATCATGCTGCAGGGCAAGAACCTGCTAACGTTCAGCGACTACATCGGGATGGATCCTGAGTCGGCTGACAACGGCCCCAGCGACCAAACACCTTACGACTACTACATCACCGCACCGCCGAAAATCTTCATGCTCGGCATAACGGTGAACTTCTGATGGGGGGGGAAAAGACGGTGAGCAAACAGACCAAGAGAGTGGGGCGTGGCTTCAGGGCGCTCCTCGTGGCAGGGCTCTCCATCCTTATCTTTTCCACGTGCAATCTCGACGTGTTCAACCCGGGTGCCATTACGGAGGAAGCACTCAATGACCCCAGCCTGATGACGGTAGTGGCGGCTGGTGTGGCGAACGAGTTCAACTCGCTGCCCGACAATTTGGCGCTCGACATCTTGCGCCTGACGGATCAGGCGGCAGGGAACGGGAGCTACAACGGCACGGGCCGGTTGCGCCGGGGCACGCTGGAGTGGGATGAGACGAACGGCATGTGGGGCCAGATCCATGAGACGATCTGGACCGGGCTGGCGGCCTGGTACCGGATGACAGACTTAGAGGAATATGATCAGAACACGAGCAAAGATGCAGCCAGGGTATGGCTATTGATGGGTTTGGCGCACCGGATGTTCGGTGAGAACTACTGTCAGGTCGTCTACAGCATAGGCTCGGACTTCACGGTACCGGAGAAGGGCACGGTGAAGCCGCGTACGGCAGCGTTCGACAGCGCCATTGTGACACTCACTAAGGCAATCTCACTCGGCCAGGCTGCGGGTGGCTCGGATGACGTTATCATGGCAGCTCGAGCGGGAATAGCACAGGCGTACGTGGGTCTGAATGACTTCGCGAGTGCCACCCAATGGTCCACTCAGGTGCCAACGGATTTCGTGTACTCGGCGCTGTACAACATGAACTCGAACTCCAACGTCGTGTGGCAGGAGACGATTGGCCGGAACGAGGTAGGGCTATTCAACACTTATAGCTTTAACCTGGCGAGCGGGCCGGATCCGAGAGTGCCGTACGACGTTTGCGGCACATTTGATGTCCCGACGGACCCGTTCAACTCGACTGTCTCGCGTACAGGCTCGTGCAACTCCGAGAACGGGGCCGACGGCGTCACCGCGCACGTGAGGCAGACGAAGTACCCCAACGAGGGGTCTGACATCCCCGTCGCCAAGGGCACGGAGATGCGTCTGATCGAGGCCGAGGCCGCTATGCTGGCCAACAACCTCACGGAGTTTACGGCGCGGATTAACGACGTGCGCAGTCACCACGGCCTGGCTCCTATTGCTGTGCCGGCAACGGTTGGTGCACTAGAATACAACAACAGTCCGACTAATCCGTTCGAGCGTGTGTTGCACAACGCATACGACGCGAGTACAGGAAACGTGGGTGATCCGGGTGTGGACGCCTGGTCGATCCTCGACGGTGAGCGTCACCTCACGATGTTCGGTGAGGCGCGCAGGCTATGGGACCTCCACCGATGGGACCATCCCTTCTTGAACGGTGGGGTCGTCTTTTGGGATACCGAGTCCAGAAGGGCTTCGTGCTATCCACTTCCAGATGATGAGTGCACGCTGAACCAAGAAATCCTGGGCAGCACACTTCTCACGGGTATAGGGAGCGGGACGCACACCTGCAGTTGATGGCGTGAAACGGTGAGTCAGCGGTAGCGGCACGTGGTCTAGCACTGTTTGCTGGGCACCGCCGAGTACGGGTTGCCCCCGTCGGCTTCAACAGCCGGCGGGGGCAACGTGTATCGGGCCCCAAAGCTCTCTCCCAGTGCCCGCTGTGCACTTCATTTGGCGGTCGCAGCATGCGGGTGTGGTGGTCGTTTCCCTATGGTGCTGTCTGGTCCGAGAACCTGTCGCACATGGTTGCCCATCCTCGCTTGCAGGCCAGTGCATACAGCTCCGCCGGCGTTTCTTCCTTAACAGCCCTCTTGCTGCCCCGGAGGACGATGGGCAGGTCTTCGAGTTGGGGTTGGGCCTGGGCCAGCGGAGTCTCCCCCGTGGTAAGGCGCAGGACGTTGTCGCACCCCGGTGAAAAGCTCAGGTCGCATGACCGGCTCATGGCCCTCAATGCTCCAGCCGGGTCGCCCTCTAGCGCTGCCCGGTGGATGCCCAGTTCGTTGCATGCCCACCCTGAGCCCCTGTCACAAAAGTTCGTTTTCATAACCACAACGTACTCACAGGCGCGTTCGTTCTCTCCGGAGCATGCCTCCTCCCAGAAAGGTAGGTATTGCCCAGGATGGTCGTCTCCTACGCCCCCGCTGGCGCTCATCCCGAGGAACGTGACGACCCAGAGCGCCACCACAGCAAGGCGGTGCCGAGTTGCGCCGAGCGACTGGTTGAAGGCCAGCAGGAGCTCCGGGATCCAGTCCACTGCCGCCACCGCTACCCGATCAATGCGCTTGATCATCATGTTCAGGATTGGGATGGGCAACAGCTTGTCGTAGAAGGCGGGCGCATTCCCCACCTCGAGGATGGCGGCGAAGGCGATGGTGAACATTGCATAGAGGGCGCCGAATATGACTCGGCCAATCTCGGTTTTCGGAGACGTAGCCGGGTCGGTGAAGAGGAGGTGCATCCCCAGGAAGACCGCGATCGGGATGAAAGCATCCCTGAAGAAAAAGGTGCCGGTGATGGAGAAGTAGAGGAGTGCCCAGGCGTAGGCGGTGACGACCGACGCGATAGTCATCGTCGTGACACCGAAGAGGATTTGGGCCGGCAGAGCCACCAGGAAGATCACCCAGAAGATATGAGGCGGGTTGAAGAGTGTTTGAGCAATCTCCAGCCCAAGGGTCACGTCTGTTGCGCCCGTAACGATGAGTACCAGAGAGAAGACAGCCAAGGGAAAGGAGGACGGGTTGAAGATATGGGTTCTACGCCCCTGCTTCTCCCACTGGATGAACTCTTTCGCTGCGTATCCGAGCGCAATGATGACGAATTGCCAGTAGTACCACTCGGGCTTGAACCAGAGGAAAAAGTTGATGCTTAGGATTATAGGGATGGGTCCAAAGCCAAGCTGGTACGTGCCGCGGCGGGTCCACTGGAGTAGCGCGTCGAGTCCGTAGGCAAAAAGGAGCTGCCCGAAGAGGAACGGCAGGTTGGCGAACACGGGTGGTACGTGCCATCCCCAGTAGAGGAGCAGTGCGGTTTGAGCGCCCGTCTGCACCCAGTGGGGCTTCTTCAGCAAGATCTGGAGCTGCAGTGTGCGGTCCTCGCTCCTGGCGGCCATGTAGAGCCACACGGTCCACGCCAGAAGAGCGCCTCCCGCCCCCAGGAAAGTGGGCAACAGAACTACGTGAGCGCGAAACGCCGGAATTAGTGCAGGTGCCGCCGCCCCGACTGCGAAGGCCAAGGGGATCAGGAGAGCCCGTCCGGGCGCGAGTCTCCAGGTGGTGCCGGACCCCGCTACGTCACGTCTAGTAACCATGGGCTCTGAGGCTCTCTGAAGGGGTTTTCTTGTTTGGCCTTGAGGTCAGCCACACTCCGCAGGAGAACAGTGTTCTTAACTGGTAGTTAAGGTCAACCACAGTCTAGCCGCATTCTCTCCCTCGGAAGCTGAGCCCCCCCGCGTGCAGTCGGTCATGCGGATAGTCATTGCACAGATCTAACGCTATCGCTACTCCTTTTAGAGGGGACTGAAAAACCATGCGGATTATATCATCATACTGCTGTCCGGCGGCGTTGGTCGCCCTCATCCTGGGGTCCGCCTGCGATCGTGCCTCTGGTCCGGCGGTCGTAGCAGCCCTTAATGAGGAGCTCCGAGGGCATCTGGAGGAGCGTGCATTCACCGGCCGGATCGAGTCCACGCTAGAGGAGAGACTCGGCAGGCCGGTGGACCAAGACCTCGCTGAGACAGGACGACTCCTCTTCTTTGATCCCATCCTCTCTCTGACTCGAGACAACAGTTGCTCCGGGTGCCACGGGCCGAACGTGAGTTTCAGCGGCTCGCAGCCTATCGCTATCGGAGTCGGAAACAACGGGATTGTCGGCCCCGACCGCAGCGGACCGCACAATCAACGGCGGGCGCCCAGCATCCTTAACGCCGCGTTCTTTCCCCGACTGATGTGGGACGCACGGTTTGCGTCAGCCACCATCGACCCATTCGATAACGGTAGGGGCTTCAACTTCCCTCCACCTGATGGCCAGACGCTCTCGCACATGCAGCACCTATTAGGTGCCCAGGGGTTCACGCCGATCATCAATCGGTTCGAGATGGCAGGCGGTTTCGATGGTGACCACGAGACCATGAGGGCGGAGGTTACTAGGCGGGTCGACGACATCCCCGAGTACCGGAAGCGCTTCGCCGAGGTCTTCCCCGAGATCGCTGAAGGGGCTCCGCTCCGATTTGAGCACGTAGCGCGCGGGTTGGCGGAGTTCCAGTTCACTCTGGTCCGGGCTGACGCCCCCATCGACCGGTTCGCTCGCGGTGATACGGAGGCGATGACCCCCGATGAGAAGCGCGGGGCGATCCTCTTTTTCAGCATCCGCTCGAAGTGCGGTGAGTGCCACATCGTGAAGGGCTTTGCCAACGAAATGTTCAGCGACTTCGAGCCCCATGTGCTCGGAGTTCCGCAGGTCGTGTCGTCCAACGGGATCCAGCCGTTCGACGGTCCGGGAGCGGATGAGGACTACGGGCTGGAGCAGCAGAGCGGTAGGGAGCAGGACCGGTACAAGTTCAGGACCCATCCCCTGCGCAACGCCGCGTACCAGCCCTTCTATATGCACAACGGCGCCTACCGGTGTCTGAGCGACGCCATCCGCCACCACCTCGACGCTCAGGAGAGAGTGCGCAACTATAGAACCGACCATCTCCCGGCCACGCTCCAGAAGGTCGGACCCAAGGAGGCGGTACTCCAACGGCTGCACCCGTTCATCCACTCGCCGGACGAGGAACTCACAGACGAGCAAGTCGACCTGATCCTCACGTTCGTGCGAGACGCACTCGCCGACCCCGACGCCGCCCCGGAGGCTTTGAGATCCCTGGTGCCTGCTGCCGTGCCCAGCGGCCTCTCGGTCCATTACTTCGACTTCAGCGCCACTACCGGAGGAGCGTGCTAGGTGGCACTGGCCGAGGATGTGGCAGGCTTCTTCAAAGCGTCGAGCATTGACGGTCTAGCCACGGGGGTTGTTTTGCTGACCGTAGTCCTCGCGTCAGCATCGACCAAAGTGTTGGCACAGCAGCCTCCGGGTGCAGCGGACGACACTACGCGGGTATTCACGCTTGAGGGGCAGGTGGTGACGGCCGACCGCGCTGAGTCGACCATCGGCTCTTCGGTCTCCGCAGTTTCGCTCGTCTCGTCTCAGCAACTCGCCAGTTTTCCCGTGGCCAACCTCGCGGAGGTACTCCGCCTTGTGCCCGGTTTCACCCTGGTGGACTTCGACGGCCTGGGCCAAGACCCGCAGATGATAGTGCGGGGGTTCTATGGGGGTGGCGAAACTGACTACGTCACGGTGATGTTGGACGGCAGGCCGCTGAACAACCTGCAGGCGGGTATGATGATCTGGGATCTCATTCCGCCTGTTGCCATCGGGGCCATCGAAGTTGTGCGTGGCCCTTCTTCGGCGCTCTACGGTGATGGGGCTGTCGCCGGCGTAATCAACCTCATCTCGGCGAATAATGCGCCTGAGGGCGGCTTCTGGGACTTTGGCATCGGCGATCCACGCTCATTCCGGGGCAGTGTACGAGCCGTTGGGGATTTTGCCAGTCGGCCGGTAACGGTTTTTGCCGAGGCGCGCCGTATTGAGGGATACAGGAAGAACGCAGCACGAACCGTGGGTAATGCAGGTGCAAGGGTCGACATCGTGTCCGGAGAGGAGCGCAGCCTCTCGCTCTCCGCACACTGGATGTGGCGGGACGTCCAGAGGCCTGGCCCACGGCCGGAGAACAAAGTCGAAGCCGACCCACGACCAATCGAAATCTTCTACAGCTATGATGGCACGCAGGAGTGGCTCGCTCGCGCGGACCTAGAGGGTTCTATCGAACTCTCCCCGGGATCCCAACTCTCAAGCTTTCTGTCCACGGAAGTGAGGCGGCGAGATGAGATACGAACGGTCCAGCCTTCTCTAGATAAGGGCTACACAAAGGAGCGGTTCATAGATACCAATCGACTTTTCGGCACGGTGAAGCTCGAGAAGAACGATCTGGGCTTCCCTTGGTCAGATCGCTTGATCATCGGCGTTGACGCCTCCACAGGTCATTTTGAGTCTGAGCACCACAACGTGGTCACTGGTGGTCCTTTGACCTACGTGTTCGGAACCCCTACGAGGCCGCTCGTAGCGAGCGGACAGGGTACCCGTAACGCTGCTGCTGGCTTTGGCCAGTACCAGTTTCGCCCGATCGACGTGCTCCGGATCTCGGTGGGCGGCCGTTTCGACGTGTTTAGTGACTCCTTCCGGCCCGATGAGCCGAGCCCAGACGTCAGCGTAACCGCTGAGATCACTGCATTCAGTCCCAAGGCAGGGGTGAACCTGAGCTGGATTGAATCAGCTAGGCAGACAGGGCACATATACCTGACGGTTGGCCGAACCTTCAAGGCCCCCAACCCCGACCAGCTCTTCGACCAGCGCTCAGTCCCAGTATTGCCTACGGTTGAGGTTCCAGTCTCAAACCCCCTGCTTCGCCCACAGCACGGTGTGAGTCTTGAGGCCGGTGCCTACCATGGGGTCGTGATTTCACCCGGCTCGTGGACGGGTGACCTGTCGCTCGCGGTCTATCAGATCGACATGGAGGATGAAATCAACTTTGATGTTGGGACGTTCACCTACGGGAACATTGCCGAGAGTCGCCACCGTGGTGTCGAGGCAGGAGTGAACGTGCGTGGACCGTCGGCCAGCACTTTCTTCGTCAATTACGCACTCCAGAATGTCACCGCACAGTCGGGTGTGAACAACGGAAACTTCCTGAAAGCGATCCCACACCACACGTTGTCGGGTGGGGCATCAGGCATGCTTATGCGAAATCTTGAACTGGGCATTTACTTGACTCGCCACAGCAGCGCGTGGTTAGACGACGAGAACACAGAGCGCCTTCCTGCCTTCACTCGGATTGATACCCGCACCTCGCTTTCCGTCCGCAACCTTGAGTTCTCTCTGCAACTGCTGAATCTCTTCAACAGGGCATACAGCACCACCGGTTTCCTTGACCCCGGAAGCAGGAAGACGGTACTCCTATTTCCGGCTGCCAAACGTGCGTTGGAGGTTGGGTTACGGGTAGGAGTGTAGACATCTAAGGTGGACCGGGACTTGACGATTGGCTTCAACGGGTTGTTCAGCTACGACCCACCCCAGGGAGTAGAAATCACCTTGATCCGAAGAGGGCTTGCTACTGTGCGCCTTAGTCGATCACAGAGACATTGAAGCCATCCAGATGTGCACAGAGAGGCGTGTCTTACCTGGTCATCCGGAAGATGGTCTCGGAGTTTGTTTTTCCGGTGAAGAGGATGGCTGCCAAGGCGCCAACCCCGACGAAAACTCCAGCCACGAGCATAGATGTCCGGTCCGGGTGGACTTGCTGCACGAGGATGGCTTCCACATCGCTAATCCGATAGGTCCGAGTGGTCACGTTTTGGCCCTCACCCCGCACGATTCCGATAATCGCTACCGTGGAGTCCGTCCATTCGACGAACTGCGTCTCCCTATACTCGATGCGCTCCGCTGACTCGGTGCCCCCGAGGATCAAGCCCCGTATCCCCGTGTCGGGTCTTGCGGCCGGCTCGGGGATGGGTTGCGGAAGTGTGGCCATGCAGCTGACCAGGAACGGCACAATGACTGTGACAACAAGGAGTCGAGCGACCTTTCTCATGACCAGCGTGCCTGGGGTTTGTTCGTGACTTGACCAGCGGTCAGAGAAAATGGATCATCGCACTGGTGCCTGCAACTCGTGGTGGCACTGACTGGGTTCTACGTGAGCTGGAGGACGACAGGTTCGGCAGCCATATCGGTTGCCGTGATCGTGGCCGACCCCCGAGCACCCGCCGTCACCAGACCAGCAGCAGAAACCGTCGCGATGAGCGTATCCAACGTAGTCCACATGACCGTGGCATCCGGGATCGCCGACCCGCCCGAGTTCTTCACCGTCGCACTCAACGTTATGGTGTCACCCGATGACGACAGGTTGGTCGTACCCAGTGACACCTCCAGCGTCGATGCGACCTGAGCGACGGTGATGGTAGCAGTTCCGTTGATCGAGCCCGTGCTATTGCCGACCGAGGTCACGAGCCCAGAAGACGAGACCGTAGCGACAGCTGCCTCCGTTGTGGCCCACGTCACCGTAGCTCCGCTCATCGTCGCGCCTGACCGTAGCGGAGAGTTGTTGTGCCCCTAAAGACGAAAAGCTCAAAGTCGCCGCCGACAGACTGATCGAGGTCGCTACGGGTGTCGGAGGCGTAGGTGGACCCTCCCGCCATCCCCGCACGCCGCGAGCAAGAGCACCGCTGAGAGTCGGACGTAGCGCATGTTCTGAAGATGTGTTCCTACTCTCTACCCGCGCCAGCAATGAGACCCCAGTGGGGTACCACCCCCCCATTCCACCGCAGCCACCGCTGGACTATACAACACTGTTTTGCGTGTCCGGTGTGGTGCTCCCGATAGAGGATTATCCGGATTCTAGTGCTTCGGTGTGTTGCTGATTGAGCCGGTTAAGGCTGGAAAATCTTGAACTCTGCAGGTTGAGACGTTGCTGTCCTCAAGATCCTCTACACCCCTCCGAGTAGTGATCCTTATTACGCCCGCCGATCCCGATGAACCAAACTCCCAACCGCCAGATGAACTCGGCAAAAGTTCAAGCGTCTCGACATCGCCTGGGCGAATCATGTCAATGGCCCCAGCCCCATCACTCACGCGCGTTCCGTCGATGACAACCACAGGCTCCAGGGCACCGGCAAACGAACTTGGAGCTCTTTGCCTGAGGCCAGTGGCTGCCCCAATTTGCCAGGATTCTCCACTGACCATCCTTGGTGCATGGCGGCGAATCACATCCACTAGTGTTCGCGAGTTGGAGTTCTCTATTTCTTCCCTTGTTATCAGCTTTCCAAAAGAACGGCGGCGCTCAACCTCTTCCCTTTGGGCCTGCTTTTCCATGCCAATTGGCATGGAAATCTTGAACGAGGCCTGAGTAGCAACACCAGGGACCAAGTCGACTGAGCCCCAATTTACTCGGCAATCCTCAGTCAGTAGGGCAAGCGTATGACGTCCAGGACGCAGGCCCATAAGGCGATAATGCCCATTTACATCTGAGAGTATCTCCGGGCCCGTGTCGATGCGAATAAGGACGCCTTCCATGGGCTTGCCGGTGATACTGTCTACGACCTGGCCTTCAAGTGTTGCAGACAACTGCGGTTGAGCTCTCAATTCTCTACTCTGGGCCATTAGAATAAAGGCCAGTAAAGCACCAGTAAGAATTAAGATTTGTTGTGCTCGAGGCGGCCCAGGTGCCCTTTGCATCTTATTACCGCTCCTAAGGATGGTCCAAATTTATCCTTTAGAATGAGCAACCTGACGCCATAACGAAAGGGCTAGCATGTCTACATGCGTCTCTGAAGCTAGAACGTGATCACACTCCAGACGCGGTGTATATTGATGCTATAAACGAAAAGCCTGATTCGTGCGAATAAGATGCGTTACTTATCAGAGTACGGTATCGCCGCTGGAATCTCGTTGACGAAACTCATCGTAAGCGATGCGCTTGTCGAGAACCGCCAGCAAAGCGACCCCCCCAGTGGGGTAGCCCCCCTATTTCACCGCACCCACCGCTGGACTATACAACACTGTTTTGCGTATCCGGTATGGTGCTCCCGTCTACGTTGCGGACCTGCGGGGTGAGGGTGCAGAATCTGGGCATGGCAAGTCTCATAGAAACAGCGCTTATCCTAGGTGTCCAGTCTGGTCCAGTTTTTGTCCAGATTTGACGGTAGAACGATGTTAATACGTGTAAATGTTAGCAGTTGACCGACAACCCAAACCCTAGTGAGTGCAGGGGTTTCTAGGATATTATCATTGATTGGCGACCCGCTGAGTCAAACTTGAAAACCGGCGGGCACAAGCCCTCGTGGGTTCGAATCCCACCCCCTCCGTAAAGGATATTCTGGGGCTCCACCCGTCAGGGTGGGGCCTCTTTGTCCAGATTCTGTTTCATGCTGAAACGTCCAACCGGACTCAGATTCAGACGATGATTCGATTGATGACGGAGACGAGGTGTTAGGAACTTCCGGTGGCCTCGATCTGCCAGGGTTAGGGGCTGACCCAAACAAACCGACCATCTTGGTCGAGTACAATTGGTTCGACGACGATATCGGCGGAAGTTCGCACTCTCACCGGCCTACAGCACAAATGATGGACTCACTCATCGCGGCATTCGACAGAGAAGGGATCCAATTGATCAATGACTACGGACAGGGCAGTGCCCCGTTCGATGGTGGCAATCTGATCAGTGACGCCGATGGGGACTTGGGCGGTACAGGCTCCGCAGAGTTTCTAGCATATAAGGCTGCCAACTTTGCTTCGAACCGTAACGGATACTTCCACTACGCCATGCATCCGCATTCCTATGAAGGCGGAACCGGCTCAGGAACAGCTGAGAGACCCGGAAACGACCTCCTCATCGCGAGCCGTCACCACTACGACGAGTACCAGTGGATGGCAGGCACGATAATGCACGAGTTGGGGCACAACTTGGGATTATACCACGGTGGGAATGAAAGGCAGAATCGGAAGCCAAACTATAATTCTGTTATGAACTATAACTACCAAAAAGACGGTGTAGATAATAACTGTACCTTACCAGGGAATGGGGTATTGGCCTACTCACACGGTACGCGTCCTAGCCTTGACGAGAATGCTCTTGTTGAAGAGGACGGTATTTGTGGGTCGAAAGTTCAGGGGACAGACTGGAATGATGATGGTGACTTCGAAGACACGAATTTAGCGATGAATATTGATGGGAGATGGCGGGATCACGGCGGCTCGACTCTTTGCCAGGATGCTGGCACTTTTTGCAAGCTCGAAACGGAGACAATCCACATCGAAGCCTGGACTGTACTAACGGATCACAATGATTGGGGTGCCCTAGACTTCACTGGGATTTTAGGCGGTGACGAGCTTAACATTATGAGCGAAGTAATCGTGGAGGATGATGTAGAAGATATCAAAACACCAGCTGGTGAACACTCGGACCCAATGGATCCATTGGCACCAACCCAGATCCCCACTCGCGGCCCTGGAGGCTAGTAGTAGGATGGGCCTTAGTCCTAGAGTGGCTGTCTTGGCGGCAACTAGCCGACCCCCTCCGTAAAAGAAAGAGGCTCCGCCCGTTAAGGGTGGAGCCTCTTCGATCTTGGTCTGGTCCCGTTCTTAGTACGCGACTGCCATACCATCCTTGTGAGGGGTTGAACCTCCTATCATCACTCCTGTCAGGATATTGAACATTATCCCCTGGGCACCCCCCACCCCCCCTCTAGTAGTTCTTCTTCTGAGTTCGTGACCCCACGCTTCAAGTTGGGTCAGCACCTCTTCATTGATACCGGGTTCAACGGTGACACTGAGACCGCCTCCGTGATTAATTCTGGGAATCTCGACTGCCTGCTGCATGTTCATTCCGAATTCAACCACGTTGAGAAAGATCTGAGCAT
>CAUZHN010000042.1:0-18370 GCA_963579625.1 Gemmatimonadales bacterium UBA6960 | reverse complement strand
CTGACTACGTGCGCGAGCTGCCACCTAACAAATTTCCAGGGATCCGCTGAGGCTCCTGCATTGGCTGGGCCCAACTTCCTAAATACCTGGGGTCCTCAACCTGTAACCGAATTACTGGAACTCGTCTCGGCGTCTATGCCGCCGACGGCTCCCCGATCCCTTTCGGATGAGGAGTACACGGCGGTGGTGGCGTACCTGCTAAGTCAGAATGGAGTGGAAGCTGCAGGGACACCGCTTGCTTTCTCATCTTCTGGACAAGTTCTCGCACTGA
Organism: Gemmatimonadales bacterium UBA6960; assembly: GCA_963579625.1. GTDB lineage: Bacteria > Gemmatimonadota > Gemmatimonadetes > Longimicrobiales > Gaopeijiaceae > JAAXGI01. The sequence continues at coordinate 18,099 of CAUZHN010000042.1, read as the reverse complement.
TGGAATCTGCACAGTTAGTGGAGAGTGATCGGCCACCGGTCCCTGGCATCCCGGGAAACGTGCCGTCGGCCAACGCATTCGACCGTCCACCACCTGTGCGCGGCGAGTTGACCGAAACGGTGACGGCCCGTGTCGAGAGTTTTGGTCCGGTCGAGGGGTTTACTCCGGCATCGGTAGCTGATCTGACCTCGCCACCGGACGAGGACTGGCTGCATTGGCGAAGGACACCGAATGGGCATGGTTATAGCCCCCTCTCGCAGATCAACACTTCGAATGTCAACCGCCTTCAGCTAGCCTGGGTTTGGGGTATGGAGGATGGTGTGAGTCAGTCCACTCCCCTGGTCAGGGATGGGATTCTCTACCTTCCCAATCACGATAACGTGATCCAGGCGTTAGACGCTGCGGAAGGGACCCTTCTTTGGGAATATCGTCGAAAGTTTCCCGAAGGAATGGGGGGGGGATCTGACTCAAGGAGCCTCCGTAACCTCGCGATGTTCGAGGACTTGATCATCGTCGCTACCCGGGATGCTGCCTTGGTGGCGCTGGACGCCCGAACCGGAATCCCCCGCTGGGAGACGCAGGTAGCTGACTGGGAGGCAGGGTTCAACTACACGTCCGGACCGATCGTGGCGGGCGACAAAATTGTCACGGGTTCGAGGGGATGTAGAGGGGGGGGGCGATGCTTGATCACGGCTCACGATGCTCGCTCGGGCACGGAGCTCTGGCGCACATTCACGATCGCCTACCCTGGGGAGCCAGGAGGGGATACGTGGGGCGATCTTCCCCCAGAGCTTCGAGGTGGAGTCGAGGTTTGGATTCCGGGAAGCTGGGATCCAGAGCTGGGAATGGTCTACTTCGGCACGGCCCAATCCAAGCCATGGATGGCCATCAACAAGGGACTCACGACAGCCGATTCTACTCTGTATGCGAACTCGACGTTAGCCCTTGATACTGAAACCGGGGAGATCGTCTGGTACTTCACCCACGTACCCGGTGAGTCCCTGGATCTAGATGAGGCCTTTGAGCGAGTGCTCGTAGACGTGGGGGGCCGGCCATTGGTTCTTAGTATCGGTAAGAACGGAATCCTCTGGAAGTTGGACCGGAGAGACGGTGAATTCTTAGGTCTCAAGGAGACGGTGTATCAGGATATTTTCGATGATGTCGATCCGGAAACTGGCCGGGTACAGTATCGAGAAGACATCCAGGGCATGAGGGTCGGAGATTGGCTCTCTGTCTGTCCCAGTACAGCGGGTGGACACAACTGGCATGCCACCTCCTATCATCCGGGGACGGGGCGGCTCGTGATTCCCTTGAGCCAGAGCTGTATGGATATGCTTCCGTTGGAGGTTGACCTTGAGTCTGGAGCAGGAGGGTCGGGTGGTAGGCGCATGTGGAGAGAGAGCCCTGTTACCGACCAGTTCGGAAAGCTTGCCGCCTATGACGTGGACACGATGGAAGAGGTCTGGAGTGTGGAACAGCGAGCTCCCTTTCTCACTAGCGTATTGACGACGGGCGGGGATCTTGCCTTTGTCGGGGACTACGACCGGCGCTTCCGAGCGTTCAACGTGGAGACGGGTGAGACTCTTTGGGAGACTCGACTCGGTCGATCCGTAGAAGGGTTTCCTATCAGCTATGAGGTGGACGGTATTCAGTACGTGGCCGTACCATCCGGGCAAGGGGGCGGAAGCCCCTGGCGGATCCCGACTTTTCTGGGGACCGAAATGGTCAACCCTGCCGGACAAGGGCACAATGCGCTCTATGTCTTCCGTTTACCGGGACAATGAGTACGTCGAGCGGTTCCGATTTGCCGGGGCAGCAGGAATAGGGACCACACACAGTGGGCACAAAGGGGGTCTCAATGTTGACAAGACGGATCTTGTTGGGGGTCACTGCGGGTCTGGCGGTCCTTTCCGTTAGTCTGTTCGCCCTCTTCTCTCAGACAGACGCTCCAAATGGGCAATTGGAGAGTGCACTGACCGGAGAGGTTTCCTCCGTGGAAGAAGGTCCGATGGAAGGCGTGGTCGTCACCGCTAAGCGGGAAGGTTCTACGATCGCGGTCAGCGTGATCAGCGATGCTCAAGGCAGATATCACTTTCCTATAGATAGACTGGAGTCGGGGCGTCACACGCTCAGCATCCGTGCGGTCGGCTATGATCTGGAGGGTCCGCGGCACGCGCAAGTGAGAGTACCTGACGTTACCACGGCTGATCTTGCCCTTCGCCCGACCCAGAATCTCGAGGCTCAGCTCACGAATGCGGAATGGCTTCAGAGCATTCCCGGGACGGATGGACAAAAGAGGATGTTTGAGGGCTGCGTACGCTGCCACACCATCGATAGAGCTATGCGATCATACTACGATGCGGATGATTGGTTGCGTGTCCTGGAGCGAATGGATGGCTATGTAACCTCGGCTTTTCCAGGCAACCCTCAGAGGCGTCCCGCTGATCAGGTGACCCCGTTTGCCGAGCGGAGCGAGCAACAGCAGGAGTCCCGGCGGCAACAGGCCGAATATTTGGCCAGCATCAATTTGAGTTCCGGTGAACGGAACTACGAACTCAAAACCTTCCCTCGCCCTACGGGTCGGTCTACTCGGGTCATCATTACGGAATATGATCTTCCGAACGCATCGACTGCTCCGCATGATGCGGAAGTCGATCCGGATGGCATGGTGTGGTACGTCGACTTCGGACAACAGTACTTCGGTAAGCTGGATCCACGGACGGGCGAGGTCACCGAATACGAGGTACCCGAGGCGAGGCCGGGCAACCCGACCGGTATCCTGGCCTTAAAGCTGGACCGAGATGGAAATCCCTGGGGAGGTAATATGTTCCAGGGCTCCATCTTCAGATTTGACCGACAGACCGAGCAAATCCAGGTGTGGAAAGTTCCTGATGAGCTGGAGCAGCCACGGGGATCGCACGGAACCCGCATCTTTCAAATAAACCACGCGGCTCCGGAAAGCTCTCACGTGGATGGAAAGGTCTGGCTCCAAAACCGTTCAATCGCTGGGGTTCATCGGCTGGACTTGGCGACGGGTGAATTCGAGACCTTTGAGCCATTTCTCAACTCAACGCGTAGCTCGCATAATTTATACGGCATTCATCCAGATTCACAAAACAATTTGTGGTTCATGGACTTCTCAAACGAGCATATTGGTCGGATCGATGCCAAGACTGGAAAAACCGTTCTCTATGAGACGCCTACCCTGGACTCGCGTCCCCGCCGAGGCGAAGTCGACTCTCAAGATCGCGTTTGGTACGCAGGATTTGGAGCAAGCGTAATTGGGATGTTTGACCCCCGATCTGAAGAATTTCAGGAGTGGGTTCCACCAACGCCGTATACCAAGCCGTACGATACGTTCCTGGACAGGAATGGTGACCTTTGGACCGGGTCGATGTTCACTGATCGAGTGGTGCGGCTCATTCCCGAGACAGGGGAGTTTATCGAGTATCTCATGCCTGAAATGGGTGTCAACATCCGACGCGTGTTCGTAGATGATTCAACGACACCGGTGACGTTCTGGATCGGGAGTAATCACGGGGCTTCACTCATCGCGCTTCAGGCATTGGATGAGGAAGAAGTAGCAGGGGAACAGTAACACCCTCCCCGAAGCCATTGGGGTCGAGGCCGTGTTCTAGACAGCACGGACATAACTTCTTCAAATGATCTCCCCAACTAATGCCCGCAACTCAAGAGCGGACCCGCTCCAGTTAGCCTCAGAGGAGGGGGGTTGCTGGAGGTCTCCACCTGAATGCGTTGCTCAGGGATCGCTCAGTCGAAAGACGTAGAGGGCGTTGTGCCGATTCCCTGGAGGGCTTTGAAACTCGGCGGCAAGAAAGCTGGCAACACGCCAGGGACTCCCACCTATGCGGCCCGTGGGCACGGCGAGGTATTGGACTCCGTCGACCTCATAGGTGATCGGGAAGCCTTCCACGGTTGTACCCAGGCGACTCTCCCACAGCACCTGCCCAGTCTCGACATCGTGGGCTCTGATCCAGCGGTCGAAGTCCCCAGCGAATGCGAGCCCGCCCGCGGTTGTTAGGATTGCCGTTAGGTACGGAGCCCGCTGCTCAAAACTCCAAAGCTCTTCCATACTCGACACATCGTAGGATGCAAGCTTTCCGAAATTTCCACTCGTCCCTGGCATCTCCATCCAGTACCTTTGCATGGAGCGCTCTCTGGTGGAGTAGTCCATACAACTCTGGCTCAACGGAAGGAGCAGAGATCTGGTTCCTGGGTGATAGCTACTCGAATGCCAGTTGTGTCCACCGGCCGTCGACGGGCAGATTGATAGCCACTCGCCGACTTGCATATCGTGAATATCTTCCCGGTAGTCGACTGCCCCCGTCTCCCGGTCCAGCACGTCGAAGACGTTCTGATAGACCGTCTCTGCCAGACCTAGGAACCGCCCGTCACGCCGGTCTAGCTTCCAGAGCACGCCGTCCTTACCGGCGGTGAGGAGCACAGGCAACCCGCCCTCCAGATCTACTAGGACCTGCTCGTACCCCGTATCTAGGTCGAGCGCCTCTGCCGGAGCATGTTGGCGGTACCAGACGATGTGCCCGTCATTCACGTCAAGGGCCAGGGTCGAGTTTGTGTAGAGGGTCGAGTCCGCCGTAGTCAGTCCCCGACTTATCGGAGCGTGTGGTTTCGCTTGAGCCGTCCCAACGTAGACCAGCCCCAGCTCCGGATCCCAGCTTAATCCATTCCAAGCATCTCCTCCACCTCTCTCCTCGAGGGGGAGGTCGCCCCACGTATCCCCATGGGGCTCGCCCGGGCGAGCAATCGTAAAGGTACGCCAAAGCTCACGGCCCGTTCTGGTATCGTGGGCGGTGATAAAGCAGCTTTCAATGGTCTGGCTGCAGCCGTTGATCCCGTTAATCACCTTTCCATCGGCAATGATGGGCCCTGTACTGTTCCGAAATCGCTCACCTTCGGCGATCTGAGTTTCCCACCGAACCACGCCTGTCCGGGCATCCAGGGCCACCATGTAAGCATCTGCGGTGGCCACTAAGATTAGGTCTTCCCAGATTGCTAGAGAACGAAGCCGTGCCCCGGCATCGCAAGTAGAACATCCACTCGAGAATTGACGACGGTACTCCCAAAGAAGAGTGCCGTTCGTCGCGTCCAGCGCTTGAATGACGTTCCCCGAGTTGGGTAGGTAGAGCGTGCCATCTCGGACTAAAGGCGCCGGTTGACTTCGGTCTCCGTCCTCCATTCCCCACACCCACGCGAGTCGGAGGCGATGTATGTTCTGAGTATTAATTTGGCTAAGCGAACTGTAGCCCCAAGAGGCCGGGTTTCCACGCCAATGGAGCCAATCTTCAGCCGGAGGGTTGTTGAGTTCTTCATCCGAAACCGGCGCAAATCCTTCCACAGAATGAAAGGTTTCAGTGATGGAAGTTGGAGTCCTAACAACTTCACCAACCTCGGCCGGTGGGCTGTTTCTGCCTCCTGGAGTAGGGACATTTCCGGGTCGACCGGGAATAGGTACACGCTCCGCCAAAACCCCGGCACCGAGCGGGTCAGTCCCGCTCCCCAGTACCACCCTCCCCTCAGTGGAAAAGGTGAGTCCCGCGGCGCCCGACTCTACCCCGTTCTCCTGTATGATGTAGGCCGCTACGGCAGCGTATTCTTCATCACTCAGAGAGCCCGGATCGCTCACTGGCATGGAACGCCGAGTATAGTCTAAAAACACGCCGATCGGCTGGCTTCCCCACCCACTGCGGAAGCTGGGTCCGGCCAGTTCTGGTGCCTCGGCGGAGCCCTGCATGTCTTGGAGATGACAACCTGCACAGGCGGTGCCGTAGACTAGGGCACCTGCTTCCGCCTGCTCCGCCGTGTAGGCAGCCTGTTGGGCCGCAGCCAATGCTTGGGGTAGTGCCACTGCTGAGATTAATACAGCCAGGGCTACTCCTGCCTTATTATTATGCATCCTTGGATTCCCCATGATCGTGACCTTGCTGTAGATCCCGGTACGTCCCCGGGGCCATCTGTCCTCTCTGAATCAAATGTGCCCACAGGGCCGTTGCAGGAGAAGCTATGAACACCCCCAAATCTCCTGAACCGTTTTCTTTGTCAGCGTGGAGCGGCCAATTTCATAAGTTTCCTGTTAGCATTCTCTCCAGCGTAGATATTACCCTGCGAATCCACAGCCACGCTTTCGGCCACCCTCACGGACCCATCTTCCCCCTCTGGAGCTTTGAGGAAGGCTGACACGGACCCATCCCTAGCGCTTCCAATCCGAATGCCCTCTCCCAGGTCAGCGACATATAACATGTCGTCCGGAGTGATGTACAATCCACTTGGCGACCCGAACTGTGTCCACGCGTCGATGAATCCTCCATCCTGGTCGAAAATCTGGATTCGCTGATTTGCTCGGTCGGCCACAAACAGTCGTCCTTGTGAATCGAAGGCAATAGCGTGGGGATCGCTTAGCTTACCGTTAGCCGTTCCCTTTCCCCCCCACTCTTTTATGTAGGTGCCGTCCTTTGAGTACTTCACAATCCGCATGTTCGTCTCCAGCGGATTGTGTCCGTCGGCCACGAAGATGTCACCGTTCGGCGCGACCGCGACGTCGGATGGTCTATTGAACGTGTACGGTCCTTCGCCTGCCACCCCTGGCTGGCCCAGGGTCAACAAGAGCTCTCCCCTCGGGCTGAACTTGAAGATTTGATGGCCGATTGCGCCTTCGCCACGCCCGTCGGTCACGTACACGTTTCCATCATGATCAACGTGGAGACCGTGGGGGAAGATGAACATTCCGCCGCCAAAGCTTTGGACCAGTCTGCCGGAAGAGTCGAACTTGAGAATGGCGGGAAGGTCTGAGCCGGAACAGCTATTGACACCGCAGCGCTCGAATACCCATAGGCTGTTTTGGTCGGGGTCCATCTCAACTCCAGCCGGCGCACCCCAGGTCCGTCCATCAGGAAGCTGTGCCCAGTCGTCCACGCCTTGATACGGATGGACTACAGGATCCGATTGCGCATAGGCATCGCTCGCCGTGATCCACACGCATGCCGTAAGAACAAAAACAGTCGCGATCCTAAGAGTACCATTCACTCGATCATCTGAGCGCATCGTAGATCCTCCCTTGAAAAGATTCTGTGTCACCCGACAGGTGCTAACCCAATGCAGTGGCACCGTTCGGACAGTCAGCGTAGACGATAGCGACAATCGGAGCCGAAAGAGCCGACAACTCCAGGTCTAAATGTGATCGGAGTTTTCAAAGCATTATCGACAGAAGCTCGCTCCGCCAGACCAAAAACCTAATAGATGTAGTCGCGGAGAGACCCCGTTGCCAAGTCTGACGGCACAGATTGGCAGTTCAAAAGGTTGGCCACATCGCTGCCGCCGTCCACCGATTCGAATTGCAGTCCCGTGTCCACCTCCACCTTCGCGTATACCTGGATAGTAAACACAACAGCTGCCAAAGGACTGACGCGACTTGTCTTATATAGATGGCGCTTACCCCCTCTAGCGCAGAAGCGAACCCGATGAGACGCCCATGAGTTACCTCTAGAAACTGCTTTAGCGGGAAGGCTCCAACTGCTACGGCAACCGCCAATCTGCTTGCGCATCTGTAGACGCCTACAGGATGTTACGGGGCAGGGGATAGGACCCCTGAGCCGAGGTCTGCTCGATGACCAACCCTGTCACCCATCTAAACGCGGCCTTAGAAAGCCGCTGCCGCATCGACCAAGAGATCGACGAGGGCGGGATGGCTACGGTCTATCTGGCTGAGGGTCTGCACACTGCGACGTTGTGACTATTGACCGGAGGAGGATTGATGGCTTTTCACGGATCTATTCCCAGCACTCCAAAGAGCGCCTCGTCCATCCTTTCTCTGTTGCTCCTGTGGACGTTTCCTGCCGTCGCATCCGCACAGGTGGTGGGACCAGAGCGCGGTACGCTCGTCATCAGCGGTGGAGGCGAGACCACGAGCCATATTATCGACCGCTTCATCGAGTTGGCCGGCGGCCCGAACGCGCCGATCGTGGTCGTTCCCACGTCCGGGCGCAATGATGAGGACTATCACGAGTTCTGTCCTTGCCTACGCCGATTCCGTGAGGCCGGAGCAACCAACCTAAGTGTAATGCACACCCGAGATCGGGATGTGGCGAACACCGATGTCTTCGTAGAATCACTGCGCCAGGCACGTGGCCTCTGGTTCAACGGTGGCAGCCACTGGCTCCATACCGATGCGTACCTTGATACCAAGGTCCACGAAGAGCTTATTGCGTTGCTTGATCGAGGTGGGGTGATCGGGGGAGGCTCGGCGGGCGCCCACGTGCAAGGCGAGATTATGAATGTGAGTCGGTCACCCGATCGAGAGTTCTCGGAGCGCAGGCTTCCGCAAGAGGACTGGCGGCGAGGTTTCGGCTTTTTGCGTGGCGTGATCATTGACGTACACGTGTTGGTCCGGAACAGGCAGTTCGACATGATCGGGGTCATGAATGCGCATCCGGACATGCTCGGCATAGCCATAGATGAGAATACTGCCATCGTAGTTCGAGGTGACGAGTTCGAGGTGATAGGAACGAGCTACGTGATCATCCACGACGATCAGCGAACGATCCCCCCCGACCCACCTGAGACATGGCGTACCGTCGGCGGCCCGTTCTACTTCCTGAGGCCCGGAGACACGTACGATCTTCTGACAAGGGAGGCGTTCCGCCCCGGTATGACTCAGGAGCCTATCGCCCGGGTGGCCCCAGGCGATGTGAGGGATCCGGGGCTCTAGAGTCCGGTCCTTTCAAACTGGACTACCTACACCTTCCCCCGAGATAGCTGGCTATACCATGACCGACTCCATCGCCTGCCTGAACCTGGATTCGTGGCAGAGTTGCGATGACGGGACAGGGGGACCGGAGGGGGGCAGTTGCCTGACGAGCGGACTCGGACGCATATGGCAGATCTGTTCGACGGGTTGACCTGATGGGGATGAAGAGGGCAACCTCCCAATCGCTTCCAACAGCAGTAGCTTGGGGGGACAAGTTTGTTCGGAAACCGGGAGCTGAGTCGAGCCATATGCTCGGAAGCGACTGTTGCTCACGAACCAGCCTGTCCGCCCAGGCCCTATGCAGTGCGGGGTGCCGAGACTCAATCCCGTGGCTTCGAACACCAAGAAATCAGAATCAACAGGAGGACTTGACGATGCGAGCGGTCAGACAGGGGCGTGCGCTCCTCTTGGTTTCATGGGCGATACTGATCAACGTACTAACAGTGACCACCGTGCTCGGACAGTCGACACCACGGGAGTGGGAGCCTATCACAGAGCAAAGGCTACTCACTCCCGAAGACGGTGACTGGCTGAACTACCGTCGGACAGTTGACGCGATGGGCTTCAGTCCACTGGACGAGATCAACCGGACGAATGTCGGCCAGCTAGGATTCGTCTGGGCCTACTCAATGAGGGATAATAGTCGGTGGGTTCCGACTCCGATCGTGGCGAACGGGCTCATGTACGTCTCCGAAGGGAGCGGCCGTGTGTTGGCCTTTGACGTTGCCAGTGGGGATGTCGTCTGGATTCACGAGCGGAGCTACCCGGAGGACATCCAGATTTCTCAGGCCTATGCCCGCCACCGCGGCGTATCCATTTACGGCAATAATATTTACTGGGGGACCGCAGACTCTCACCTGGTCGCTTTGGATGCCCGGACAGGAATCCAGATGTGGGAAGTCAGTACGGGTGACTACCAAACGGGCCAGGGCCATAGCCACCCACCCTTGATCGCCGACGGGAAGGTAATCCTGGGATTCAACGGAGGGGACCGTAGAGCTCGGGGTGCGATCTCCGCCCACGATGCCGAAACAGGCGGGTTGATTTGGAAAACCTACACGGTTCCTGCTCCGGGCGAGCCCGGCTCGGAGAGCTGGGCCGACAGCGCCTTGCCACCCCTGGGTGGGGGTACTTGGCATACGGTCACCTATGACCCAGAGCTGGGATTGATCTATGTCGGCACGGGCCAGCCAGTGCCGTGGGCCTCCACCCTCCGTGGTCGTGGTGATGCACTGTACACAAACTCTATTTTGGCGCTCGATATTGATACTGGCGAAATGAAGTGGCACTTCCAGGTTGTTCCGGAAGACAACTGGGATATGGATACACCCTATGAAAGCATGCTGGTAGATCTGGTCATTGGGGGAGAATCTCGCAGGGTACTCATCCACACTAGCAAGATCGGATGGGGCGTCGTTCTTGACCGGGTGACGGGTGAGTTCATTCAAGCGTTTCGCACAGCTTACGATAATCTCATCACCGAATGGACGGATGAAGGACGCCCCATCTTCAACCCTGAGCTGATCCCAGCACCAGAGGATGTCGACTCGGACAGGGTTTTCGAGGTATGCCCACACTACCACGGGGCTAGGAACGTGCAGTCGCCGAGCTACAGTCCGATCACTGACTGGTATTACCTAGGCATAAACAACTCTTGCATGGACGTTGTCTTCGGATCGGAGGAGTATGAGCCAGGCGAGAGATACGTGGGGATGCGAGGCACTGCGAAACTCGCGCCAGGGTATGATTACGTTGGGGAGTTCGTAGCGTTCGATCCAGCAGCTGGAGAGAGAGTATGGGAGTATCGTTCCCCCAGCGGGGCCGCGATGACGGCCTCGGCACTTGTGACGGCAGGTGGCGTCGTCTTTGGCGGAACTGCGAATCGTGAGTTTTTCGCCTTGGATGGCGATACGGGGGAAGTCCTCTGGGAAACCCGTCTAAACGGGGACATATCGGGAGCTCCGGTCACCTTCGAGGTAGATGGGAGGCAGTATGTGGCGGTGGGTTCGGGGGGTCGGATCGCGCAGACGACTTCTTATGCGGGGTTGGTCGGTATTGACATCCCACAGGGAACGGGCGTCATGTGGGTTTTCGCTCTTCCGTAGGGCATGAAGTGGACATGAACAAGGGGAAAAACGTGTCTCCAAAAGGTCTGACCCTGTGATCCCCCCCCTCGTAGTCCCGCTCCCGCAGTTTCCCCAACGGGGTCCTGGCCGGGAGATTGACGCGCTGGAGCCGTGCCCTCCTTGTACGTATCCTCCCCAAAGTTCTACGGGGCGACGTGACATCCACTGTCAAGATTTGTAAGAGATGGTACAGTAGTAATTTAGGGCATATGTCTTCTGGAGTTGCATTAACTTACTCAGTCTTTTAGCCGTCTGATTCTTGACAGGCGCTGGGAAATCGTCGGCCACCAGGTGGGTGTATAGCGTCATTGTCTGGTCCCCATCGCCTTGACTCCCCCACTTCATCCCAACTAGTTTAGGCTAACCTAATATAATCATTAGGCGAGGCTCAATGACCAGTATGTCACAGTCTGTCGAAGACTATCTCAAAGCCATTTATGGCTTGGCGCACGAGGGGGAGTTCGTGCAAACTGGTGCGCTCGCAGCAGTGTTGGAGGTATCACCAGCTTCGGTCAGCGGGATGGTCCGGCGACTTGCCGATATTGGGCTAGTAGAACGCGCAGCCTATCGTGGTGTCAGTTTGACTGAGAAGGGACGCCGAGCAGCGCTCCGGGTCATTCGCCGGCACCGGATCCTTGAAACCTACCTTGCTCAAGCTCTTGGGTGGGATTGGGACGTGGTGCACGAGGAGGCCGAGCGCCTCGAGCATGCCGCCTCCGATCAGCTGATCGAGCGGATGGCTGAGGTGCTCGATGATCCGAGATACGATCCTCATGGTGCGCCGATCCCAACTAAGGAAGGGGAAGTGGAGCAACAGGAGTTGGTGCCCATGAGCGAGGTCGCGGTGGGGACACTTGGGGAGGTCCGAATGGTCAGCGACGATGACCCCAAACGACTCCGCTACGTCGGGTCTCTTGGGTTTCGAGTTGGCGCTCGGTTCGAGGTGCTGGAAACGATGCCCTTCCGCGGCCCGGTCACCGTACGGCTCATGGATACTGGCGCTCGACCGCAGGTGATCGGGTTCGAGTTGGCGCAGTCGCTTTTGTCTTTTCCCTTGGGGCAGGAGGTAGCAGTATGAATGACCGTTCGATGTCCCGGCGCCAGCTCCTTACGCGGAGCGCGCTAGGTGCCGCCGGCCTCGTCGTGGGAAAGCAAGCGCTGAATGCCACCCAGGAACATCTTCCGGTGCTAAACCCCGGCGATCCTTCGCTGACAGGGACCAAGGGGATGGTGACTGACTCGTCGATCGATCCGATGGCTTTCCTTGAGCACTTCGATCACGGCAAGGCGTCAAAGCTGCCAGATGGCCGGACCCTTCGTGAGTACCGACTCACAGTGGTCGACCGTGATATCGAGGTAGCGCCAGGCGTGAGATACGCGGCTTGGACCTTCAATAGCCAGGTGCCTGGGCCAACACTTCGCGCGACTGAGGGCGATGTGATGCGGATTCGGTTCTCGAATGCCGGCAGCCATCCACACACCGCCCACTTCCACGGAATTCATCCGGCCAACATGGATGGGGTGTATGAGGTGGTCGAGCCCGGACAAAGCTACACCTACGAGTTCACCGCGGGCCCTGTTGGCCTCCATCTATACCACTGTCACGCTTTCCCTCTCAAGCGGCATCTTGCGAAGGGCCTCTACGGGACGTTCATCGTCGATCCCAAGACGCCACGGCCTCCCGCACGTGAAATGGTGATGGTCATGAACGGCTTCGACACGAACTTCGACGGCTCGAATGAGACCTACGCCGTCAACACGGTACCATTCGCATATCATTCCAACCCTATCCCGGTTCATAGGGGTGAGCTGCAGAGGCTCTACATAGTCAACGTTCTTGAGTTTGACCTCATCAACTCGATGCATCTTCACGGCAACTTCTTCAATGTGTTTCGGACCGGAGCGCAAGCTTCGACTGAATTCACCGACACGCTGATGTTCTGTCAGGGAGAGCGACACATTCTAGAGTTCACGTACGAGGACACAGGAAAATTCATGTTCCACGCTCACCAGGCGGAGTTCGCCGAATTAGGCTGGATGGGCGTCTTCAACGTGACGGAGCCAGCGGTAGCAGAATGACCGGACGTCGCTGGATCTGGGGAGCTCTTCCGCTAGTGCTTCTTGCTGGTCTCGTGGTCGTGGTAACCCAGATGGGGTTGCTCGACCGGCTGCGAGGGACGTTTCCTCCGGTGGAAGAGCTCACCGTCGAGCGCGTGTCACTTGCACGGGGCTCGATCAGCCTCGCCGTCGTCAACGGCGGGCCGGAACCGTTGACTGTCGCACAAGTGACTGTGGACGAGGCGTTCCGGCAGTTCACGATGACTCCCTCGACAACTCTGAATCGCTACGGTCGCGCGACGATCACGATCCCCTATCCCTGGGTCCAGGATGAGGCGCACCTGGTCACATTACTGACCTCAACTGGGCTGACCTTCGAGCAGGAGATCGAACTCGCAGTCGAGACACCGACAACCGACGCTGAAAGCCTGGGCTTGCTCACGATGATTGGGATTTACGTGGGTGTTCTTCCAGTAGCCATCGGGCTGCTATTCCTGCCATTGATCCGGAGGCTTCCGCCGGAGCGGTTCGAGGTCATGCTTGCCCTGACCGCGGGACTACTGATTTTTCTCGGTGTAGATGCCCTCTTTGAGGCGCTTGAGACGGCGGAGGAGGTGCCGGCGGCCTTCCAAGGTACTGCGCTGGTCTTGCTGGGCTCACTCGGAGCGTTCCTGGTGCTTCAGCTTTTCAGCGGTGCTGGCACTGGCCGATCGGGGGCTGATGGACGTCGATCCATAGCCTGGTTCATCGCGCTCAGTATCGGACTCCACAATCTTGGCGAGGGGCTCGCGGTTGGTGCGGCTTATGCGATCGGCGAGGCTGCGTTGACCGCCTTTCTCGTGACCGGGTTCATGATTCATAACACCACCGAAGGGCTTGCCATTGTCGCACCGGTTGCGAAGGATCAGCCACGGCTCACGACTCTGGCTGGAATGGGTGGGCTGGCCGGCATCCCGACGATTATCGGTGCCTGGATCGGTGGGCTTGCCTTCACACCGACTCTAGCGACGCTCTTCATTTCTATTGGTGTTGGTGCGATCGCACAGGTGGTGGCAGTTCTCTTCCGGATGTTCAATAGAGGTGGGGAAGGGGTATGGCGACCCGCTATTGCCGGCGGTGTGCTCGCAGGTTTGGCGGTCATGTACGTGACCGGGCTTCTGGTCGGGTAAATCCCTCCCCTGGACTCTATCCGCTAGTTCTGCGAGGGTCATCTGATTGGCCCGGTTGGTCACGTTTGGGAAGGCTCGTGTGGCCCGCTCCATACCCTCGGCGGGCACCAAAGGCGGGGGCATCAAGCGTCGTATGGTAGATCACGTGGTCAATATCGTGGCCGTGGAGATCACTATGCAGGTGGGGGTTCTGTATCTCCCCATAAGACCCGAGGTCGAAATCGCTGAGGGTGGCCCCCGATGTACCAGGTTGATGGGTTGGGTCGTAGTGAGGTGACGAAGTGATATCCTTCCGATACGTGTTCCCGCTCCATCCCGCTCTGCGGTCTGGTGACCACCAAACGGTGTGGGCCGGGGGCGTGACGGTCTTACCAAGTATGGATTTGACCCTTTCGGATCGCTTCCACATTCTTCAAGGCTAAGCGGTAGCCAGAGCACCGAATCGGCCGATCAAGCGACACCCGAGGCGAACGGGGTTATCCGAGACGTGATCCCGGCGCACGAATAGGCGACATCTCTGGACGAGGATCCATGTCATCTTCACACCGAGGGCGCGCGCAGAAAGAGCGACGAGAGCAAAAGCAGCAAGATTCGCTGCGCACATCCACGGTGACACCTTCGACTCATCGAGGGTTCTTTCTGCCAGTGGCGATGATGGTGGTTCTGGTGGTGCTGTCATTTCTGCCTCGTATGCAGGACAACCCCATTCTCTCCGGGTCGTTCTGGGGCGCAGCCATTGTGCTCCTAGTTTGGCAGATCGCTCTTTTTCTACGATTCAAAGGTGGGTCGGTCGTTCCGTCACTCCGCATCGAGTTGCGCCCACAGCATTACTTGCAGGCTCTCGTCCAGATTGCAGTGTTCGCCTACTGGGGTTGGTACTGGCGCCCCGTATATGACTTTGCTTTGCTACTTGTCGCTCAACTGGCCTTCGCCTACGCCTTCGACATGCTTCTCGCTTGGTCCCGACGGGCGAGCTACGTCCTGGGCTTTGGTCCTTTTCCGATCATCTTCAGCACCAACCTGTTCCTGTGGTTCAGGGACGACTGGTTCTACCTGCAGTTTCTGATGGTTGCGGTGGGGTTTCTAGGGAAAGAGTTCGTATGCTGGAATCGTGAGGGAAGGCGTAAGCACATCTTCAACCCTTCCGCATTCTCGTTGGGCCTTTTCTCGCTTGTTTTAATCGTAACGGGCATGAGTGACCTGACCTGGGGACAGGACATTGCATCGACACTGACCCTGGCACCCCGGATTTATCTGTTCTTGTTCTTGCTTGGCCTGGTTGTCATGTATTTCTTTTCGATCACGCTAGTTGCAGGAACCGCGGCGGCTGTGCTCTTCGGTCTGAGTGGGCTCTACTTCGCCTGGGAGGGGGTTCCCTACTTCGTCGATTCCGACATCCCCGCTGCGGTGTTTCTCGGACTTCATCTGCTGGTGACCGATCCTTCCACCTCACCTAGAAGTCTCCTGGGAAAGGCCATATTTGGAGCGGGATATGGAGTGGGAGTCTTTGTCCTATACGCCCTACTCGGAGTCCTCGGGGCTCCAACATACTACGACAAACTCCTCGCCGTTCCGCTCTTGAACCTGAGCGTTCAGTGGATCGATCACCTGTTTCGCTCAATCCGAGTGAGCTCCATCGTTGATCGTTGGCGTCTGTCTTGGGATCAAAGGCGTATAAACCTTGCGTATATGGGTGTTTGGATCCTGCTCTTCAGCGCCATGACTGCCATGGGGAGGACCGATGGTAAGCACACTGGAGACAGCTTGCCTTTTTGGGAGCAGGCCTGTAAAGAAGACCTACGAAACGGATGCCGGCAGCTGGTCAGACTGGAGTTGACCTACTGTGGTGATAACTCCGCCTGGGCCTGCAACGAACTAGGTAGACACTACATCGAAGGGGAGGTCATTCCGCCCGATTCTGAACTCGCGCTGGTCTATTTCTCAAGGGCGTGTGAACTCCGGTTCCAGGCGGGCTGCGTGAATCTGTTGGATCCGGCGATTGTCAGCCGGTCGGAGCCGAAGGTTCTGGATCTGAGGCTACTCTTGCGTGAAGGAGGAGGTAATCTGATGGAGATGCCGGAGACGTACCTTTATGCTCGCGCCTGCGAGCATAATTGGGCCTTCGCCTGCGGTAGAGCAGTGGGTTCAACTTGACCATGGGTAGTCAGGCACTATCGAAGGGAAATCTAGGCGTAGCACTCCTGACCGTGCTCTTGCCCCTTATTGCAGTTTGGACCTACACACAGATGTCACGATCAGGACTGGCGGCCGAAGCCGCCCAGGCAGTTTCACCGCCGGCTGCTAGCGGGGCCATTGTCTCGGAGCCTCCACAGTTTCGACCCGAAGCGTGGTTTCTTCCTGACGAGGATCTCCACGGCTTCGTGGAGATCCTGGCGGGCCCGTTCCTGATGGGGAGTGACCCGTCTGTAGATACGCTGGCATTCGACAGTGAGCGTTGGGCATCTGGGCAGGTACAGGGGGCTGTGTACCTGCCCACCTTCTACATCGGGCGGTATGAGGTCACCGTGTCGCAGTTTCGGGCGTTCGTCGAGGCGACCGGATTCAGGGTCGATGACCAGATGCTCGACCTACCCCCTAACCACCCGGTCGCATTCGTCTCTTGGCCGGATGCGCTTGCCTACTCCCGGTGGCTAGAAGCGATGCTCAGAGAGGGGCCTGAGACATCGCCACAACTGCGCCAACTTCTAGTCGATGGATGGCGGGTCAGTTTGCCGAGCGAGGCGGAGTGGGAGAAAGCGGCGCGTGGGACGGACGGGCGTATTTTCCCATGGGGGGATGAATTCACGCCTGAGCGGGCGAACTACGCCGGGAGTGGAACGATCCCCGTTGGAAGGTTTGACTGTTCGGAGTGTTCGTTCGGGCTGTCGGATATGAGTGGAAATGTCTGGGAGTGGACGCGGAGCCCATATCAGCCCTACCCGTACGATGAGACAGATGACAGAGAGAGCCTGGAGACCGATGCGCTCTGGGTGATGCGTGGTGGCGGGTTTGGCGATACGGAGCAGAACATCCGTAGTGCTGTTCGGGGCGGGGCGGATCCCGGTGTTCGCCGCGGTTTCATCGGGTTTCGCGTTGTGATCTCGCGTTTCTGACTCGGGGTTAATCCTGCGAGATCATGACGTTAACCACCTCGGTTTCCTCCCGCATCAGCTAAGGCTAATGGTCATTCTCCTCTGTCGGTAAACCTGTCGCGGCTCCAGGAATGGTGATCGCGACAATGAGCTCTGCACTCTTGGGGTTCCGGCTTGTGAGTGGGTTCTCGGTCCCGCTGTTGCTAATGCTGAGCTGGCCCAGTTTCTCTTAATTGACGACCGCGGCCTCGCTTCAGGGGCAGTAGCGCCTGCTAGGTCAGCTGTTGGGTGTCCTGGCCGGAGGCTGGAAGCGCCGCTTTCTTCAAGAGGAGTAGCGAGAGGAATATGCTGAACACGGGGCGCGCGCGCGTCATCACTTCCTCGTGGGATAGGGATGGGAACATCGATACGGTCTCCAGAACAGTGACTTGTTACGACACGGTGGACCGGTAACAGGAGGGGAGGAAAGAAGGTGGGTCTTCGTCAACCAGGTGTGGATGCACCAGCAGACAACAGATGGACTGAGTATGGTTCCATGGTGAGGTTCCAGTCGAACGAGGGTTCTGAGAACTTCCCGTCCCGGTTTCGGAGGTATGAGATGAAGAACCAAATCGTTTCACGGATCCTTTCTCTAGGGCTCTTGCTGGTTCCTATGTCTTGCGGGGAGTCGGGTGGCCCTCCCGGTACGGACGCCTCCGAGATCGCGACCAGAGAAGCAGAGGTTTCCCCGATCGTTGTGAGAGGATTGGCTCTGGAACTCAATACTGAGTACGAGGTTCCGCCTGGCGAGGCTCTCCATCACCACACTGCGGGCTTCGCCAATATTCTATGTTCTGCGGTCTTTCTCACGGGGCTGGATCCGGCCGATGCGG
>CAUZHN010000041.1:0-19092 GCA_963579625.1 Gemmatimonadales bacterium UBA6960 | reverse complement strand
TGGTGCGCTGGCTTTCCTCCTCTAGAAATTCTACCTCGGGCACGGGCGCAGGTGAGGTGTGTGGTAGGGTAACTCGGGTGCATCCGAACGAGCCGATGACAAGCCCCGCAAAGATCGTTAAGAGGGCGACCCTACTACTGCGGTTTTGGGATTGTCGAGAGCCTTGAGTGGTCATGACCCCTCTGAAGGCACGTTCATCCAAGTGTCCGGTCACCTCGAGGGCGAAAGCAACATTTGCTACTGCTGTCCTTCCTAGTGGCAGCCGAAAGTCCTGGCAGCCGAACCTGACCCGTCGCCGGAGCTTCCAGATCTCACGTTGGGAGACGAGTTGGGATGCAAATCCGCTCACCCTGAACCTACCCGCCGACGGACTCTTGGACATGTGGATCAGCCCGTAAAGCGGTGGATTTGACGGAGCCAGAGTGACCCGTCAGAAAGGTGAAATTTCCTTTCCCGATGTGAAAAGAGACCCGGTCAAGGGCAAGTCCTCTCGGAGGGTAATCCCTCGAGACCTTCGCGAGCTTGATCACGACTGGAATTGGCACCCATGGGGAGGTCGGCACCTGCCGGGAGTGAAAGGCCGGCAAAGATATTTTACGCGGGAGCGACGTGTCAAAGCGAGACCCTATGGAGGGGAGAAGAGAGTCTTGAGGCAAGCCGAAGAGCCTCTAGGAAAGATGAGTGGTCTGCGGTCCCCGTTCCGACTCGGTCGAAGGCCGTGCCGTGATCTGGGGAGGTCCGGGGAAACGGCAGGCCAAGCGTCACGTTCACCCCGCGTCTGAAAGCCAGAGTTTTGAATACCGCCATCCCGACATCGTGGTAGGGAACTACCACGGCATCGGCGAGTCCCTCTATCATCCTCAGAAAGACGGTGTCAGCCGGGAATGGGTCGGAAAGGTCTATGCCGGCTTCCCTCAGTGTCCGGATCGCTGGGACGAGGATAGTGTATTCCTCGTCTCCGAAAAGACCTCCGTCCGAAGCGTGCGGATTCAGCGCGCAAACCGCAATTCTGGGGTTTGCGATTTCCCAGTGCTCACGCAGACTGTGCCAGAGGAGGGAAATCTGCTCCTCGACCCTGGCCCTGGTCAGACGCGAGGGCACCTCCCGGAGCGGGAGGTGAGTAGTAGCCAACAGGACACGGAAAGGCCCTCCTAGCCTGGTTGATTCAGCGTGCATCAGCATCCCGACGCTTGGGGCCTCGGTGAGTTCCTTGAGCAGCTCGGTTTGACCGGGATGCCTCACTCCAACAGCGTGAAGGGCTGGCTTGTGAATCGGGCCTGTCACCAATGCGTCCACCTCTCCCTCGACCGCCATCCGGACTCCCTCGGTGATGGCGTGAAGAGAAATGAGACCCGCGCTCTTGAGAGACCCGGTAAAGATCCCTACCGCATGCTTGAAGAGGTCGCTAGGGGCTCGTGAGACATTCTCCTCATCCCCGAGGACCACAATTTCCACCAGGGGTTCATCCTCGAGAAAGTGCCGGGCCGCTGCCGGCAGCACCTCCGGCCCGATCCCCCTCGGGTCTCCTAGGGTGACGGCAAGCCGAATCGGTTTGATCTGAGCAGAGGGAGCCAAGGGACAATATTAGACCAGCGGCTGTCTCACCAACGAACTTCTACGTACGATTGAGAGCGCAGGCGCTCCGTTAGCTGCTCCTGGAACTTCTCATCTTGGAGGAGTTCTCTGATCTGGCCGCGGACATCCTCATAGGTAAGCTGCCCCGCCTCCCGGATCTCCTGAACATGAACGACGGCGAACTGGGGCTCCCCTGGCTGGGCCTGGATCTCGATCGGACCAAGCACAGCCCCTTCTTCTGCCGTTCCGATTGCTTGGGCAAGTCCCGACGGCAGCTGTCCGAGCTGGTCGCGCGGCATTATCATTGGGTTGGGAATACCTGTCTCTTCACCCTCATCATAGAAATCGGATATCCTGACACCGCTAGCGATCTCGTCCCGAATCTGGGCAGCGCGCTCCCTGGTCACTTCGATGTCGGCTTCGGTGGGGTCCGCGGTAATCAGAATGTGACGGACCATCCGCTCGGCTCCCCTGATCCGTTCGACCAGGATGATGTGTGTACCGAACTGGGTATCCACTAAGTCACTCACCTCTCCTCTTCCGAGGAGGAATGTGGCGGCCTCGAATTCCTCAACCATTGTTCCCAGCCGCACCCATCCCAATTCGCCCCCGAGCGGCGCTGAACCGGGATCGTGGGAAAATCTGCGCGCCAAGTCCTCGAAGTCTCCTCCATCGTCAAGAAGCGAAAGAATGTTCGACGCTTCCTCCCTCGCTACCGCCCGCACGGAATCTGAGGGCTGGGGGGCTAAGACGACCTGGTCGAAGGTCAGTGTTTCCGGTCTATCTTCAAGGTTTCCTTGCTCACGGCCAAAGAATTCTCGGATCTCCCTCTCTTCGACCGGGATGAGTCGGCTCTCCTCCCGCTGGGATAGTATGTAGCTTTCCATCAGAAGGCCCTTTCGGATTTCCTCACGTTGGCTCGCCCGATATTGAGCGATCGTAAGGCCCTCACTTTCCAAACCCTGGGCCACTGTAGCCTCCGACCCGAAACGACTGACCGCGTCTTCCCAGGCTTGCTCAGCTTCCTGATCCACCCGGGCATCCGAGACCGTGAGCAGGGTGTCCTGTACCGCGGCGGTCAGCACCAACATCTGGTTGACCAGCTCGTCGAGAAGGTTCCTCTCGAGGGCGCTCACCTCCGACGGATTATCCGGGATGGGCATCCCCGAGGCCTGCAGTCGAAGCACCTGCTCCTGAACTTGCGAATAAAAGATCGCCGAGTCGCCGACGACGGCGACGACCCGGTCTACCAGATCACCTTCGAGTGCACCCAACCCGGGGGGCTCTAGGACCTGGCCAAAGGCCAACTGTGGGGGTAGGTGAAGCAGGACTATCAGTAGCAGCGAGAGACAGACCCGCGCTGCGAGAATCGGGAGGTGTAGCCGCATTCTATTCTCCGAGACGGTGTACAAGACTCCTAACCAAGAATCCGAAGGTGGGTTCCCGGCTTGAGGAGTCGTTACAGCTCTGGTTCCGGCTCTCCATTCCCAGGAGGTTCGGCGCTTGGGGGTGCAGGTGCCATGGCTGGTGGCTCGCCGAGGATGGTCTGCGCATCTCCCTCGGCCCGGATTTCGTCCACACGTGCTACGATCCGTTCGACCGCCTCCTCTCCGACACGCTGCTCATATTGGGCGCGAAGGGGAAGGGCTAGTGGCCCCAGTGGGACTATATCCTGCTCATTAGCGACGAGACGGCTCATGAGGTCCCGGACCACACGGTCCACGTTATCGGTAAGTGTTTTACCCTCCTCGACCTGTAGTGAATCCAGCCCGAGAAAATCGGCGATTAGCAAATATTGATTGACGACATCCGAGATGATCGTTTCCTCGTCCTCCTCTGTCGATTCGATCCCCACTAGCAGAGCTTCGGCTAGGAGGAGTCTGTTTCTCGTCAGATCGTACAGCATGGATTCCAGCTGCTGGTCCCCCGTTACTGTGATCTGCTGGCGGATTTCCCGGGGCTGGTCGGACACGAACTCCCGGTACTCTTCCGCTGGAAGCTCCCCTCCTTCCCAGATCGTGAGTGGGCTGGATGCCTCACTTCGAGATAGGCGATCCTCAGGCGCGGCCGTGATCCGTCGGACGAGTTCGATCGCATCCTCGCCAAGTCGCACGTTGGCGGAATCTTCAAGTTCGGCCAAATACGTCGATTCGGCCACCATTATTCGCTCAGTTTGTAGCTGCATCCTGTACTCGTCCGCGATGTTCTCAAAAGATGGAGCCCGACGCTCCTCCAGCAATATCACATGGAAACCGAAGGTACTTTGCACCACGTTGCTGATCTCGCCGGGCGGTAGCGCGAATGCAGCCTCCTCGAACGGCGGCACCATCATACCTCGACCGAAGAAGCCCAGATCACCCCCCTGAATCGCCGAACCAGGATCCTGTGAGTACTCTTCGGCTAGGGTCGCAAAATCCTCACCAGCGCGAGCACGATCCCGGATATCCTCCGCGAGTGCCCGTACGGAGTCCTGCTGTGCCTGTGCTACGCCGGGAGGAATCGAAAGAAGGACGTGACGCGCTCGCACCTCTTCGCCCGGGCGCTGCTCTTCGAATGTTGCCTGCAGTTCCGCGTCCGTTATCGCTGTGTCCAACTGGATCACCTGATCACGCAGCCGGACGATGACCAGTCGGTCCACCTCCTGATCCACAATCAACGATATGTCCAACTCTTCCAGCGCACCGTCCTGGTTCACAGCCCATGCCAAGAGCGTATAGTCGATCCATAAGTTCAGGGTGGTCTCTACCACTTCCCCGTCGTTCGGGAGGACGTAGATCGGCGCTAGGATCTGTGCGGCATCCTCGACCAGGAGATGAAAATCGGCTGCAATCGCCGCTGTGTCCGGTCCAACGCCGCGATCACAGCCTGTGAAAACGGTCGCCAGAAACGTGAAAAGGACGAAGACACTTCTCACACCACGCATATGGCTTCCTTATCCAAATATTTGCAGATCCATGGAACATCGGCTAAGTGGTTCACCCTTCATGCCGCACGAACTCTCTCGAGCACCACTGCGTCGAGTGCAAGGATCAGGGTGCCCGTCAAGGGCTCTGGTCCAGCCTGCGTCAGGGAAAGAGAGAGCGGGGCCATACGCTGGACTTTCACTTCTACCTGCCGGTCCTTGAATGGGGTCTCCAGTGTGGTCAGCCTTGGGTTCGCAGTTGCCCGAAAGGTCACCCTTGCCCCGCCTCCCTTTACGAAGATTCTCTCAATTCCGAGTCGTTTGCCCAGAAGACGAAGGAGGCGGGCATCGAGAAGTCGCTCAACCTCTTCAGGCACCGGGCCGAATCGATCCCTCATCTCCTCGCGAAATCGGACTACCTCCAGCCGGTCCTCCAGCTTCGAAAGTCGTCGATAAAGATGCAATTTTTGCCCTGAATCCGAAACGTAGCCATCCGGAATGTATGCTGCACCCGGCAGTGATACGTCGGGCTCAGAGAATTCACGCTGGCCCCCGGAGCCACTTCGGATCCTTCGCACTGCGTCCTCCAGAAGGCGGAGATAGGTGTCCATCCCAACAGCGTGGGCGAAGCCGGACTGGTCCGCTCCGAGAAGGTTTCCCGCTCCACGGGTTTCCAGGTCCCGAAGCGCGATCTGATAGCCGCTCCCGAGCTCGCTGTACCGTTCCAGCAGCTGAATCCGCTTCCTGGCGTCCTCGGTAAGTTTCTCAGGAGCGATCAGGTAGCAGTACGCGCGTCGGTTTGATCGGCCTACCCTCCCGCGGATTTGGTACAGTTGCGAGAGTCCGAATTGGTCTGCTCGATCGACGATCAAAGTGTTCGCGTTCGGCACGTCAAGCCCATTTTCAATGATTGACGAGCAGACCAAGACATCGACCGCGCTGTCGATAAATGCCCTCATCACACTATCTAATGCCCCGGGGCTCATTTGGCCGTGGGCCACCTCGACTCGAGCATCGGGGACGAGTGGCCGAAGGCTCTCTGCGACCGCCTGGATCGTATCCACTCGGTTATGTAGAAAGAATGTCTGCCCCCCTCGGTCGAGTTCCTGCACGAGTATCTCCGAAATGAGCGCCTTGCTCCAGGGGATCGCTTGAGTGCTTACCGCGAGCCGATCCCTTGGGGGACTACGGATGAGGGACAAGCTGCGTACACCTGCGAGAGATAGCTGCAAGGTGCGTGGGATCGGGGTCGCGGTAAGCGTGAGCACATCTACGTTGGCGCGAAGCCGTTTCAGCGCTTCCTTGTGCTTCACTCCGAAACGCTGCTCTTCGTCTATGATCAGGAGTCCTAGATCGCGAAACCGAACATCACCGGAAAGAAGACGGTGAGTGCCAACGATCACGTCAACTCTCCCGCTCGCGAGAGCGAGGAGCGTCTCCCTCTGTTCCCGCGGCGTCCGGAACCGGGAGAGCGAGGCGATGCGCACGGGGAAATTAGCCAGTCGCTCTTCGAAGGTCCGTTGGTGCTGCTCGACGAGGATGGTCGTGGGCACTAGGACCGCTACCTGTTTCCCGTCCTGAACGGATTTGAAGGCTGCCCGAATAGCCACCTCTGTTTTCCCAAACCCCACGTCTCCACAGATGAGTCGGTCCATGGGTCGGGGCGACTGCATGTCCTTCTTGACTTCCCCGGTGACCCTTCGTTGATCTGGTGTGTCCTCGTACAGAAACCCGGCTTCCATCTCAGTCTGCCACTTCGAGTCCGGTGAAAATGCAAATCCTTTATTGATCTGCCGTTCCGCGTACAAGTCGAGAAGCTCCTGAGTCATCTTCTCGATTGCTGCCTTGGTTTTTTGTCTCAGGGTCTTCCACTGCTTCCCCCCTATCCGGTGCACAACCGGTGGCTCGGACTCATCGGTTGCTCCGACCCAGCGCTCGATTAGGTCCAGCCGATAGACGGGTACCCGGAGCATTTCCCCCTCGGCATAGTGGATCGTGAGAACCTCAAGACTCTCCCCACCGATATCGATTTTCTCCAGTCCCTTAAACTGCCCGATCCCATGATCCATGTGGACCATATAGTCACCCGCGGATAGCTGAGCAATGCTCTCCAAAGCCATAGCACCGCTGAATTGCCGGCCTGAGCGAACCCGTCTTCGGCGCCGGAATATCTCGTGGTCAGTAAGGACGTTGAGAGGTGGTGATGAGGGGATTCGGAATCCACCCTCAATCGTTCCCAGTCCCACTTGCACACCGGGGACCGGACTGCCCGACTCGAGCAGAATCTCTTCGAGTCGCTCGACCTGCCCCTCGTTGTCACAAAGGATGAGGGTGCTTGCACCACCTGCTGCTTCTTCTCTCAGGAATGCCGTGAGGCGTGTCATCTTCCGCTCAATGATCGGCGGATGAGTCGCTTCGAGTGACAATGCGTGTCCCTCCTCAGCTGTGAGGCGAATAACGGGGAGTTCCCTTAGCATTGTCGACGCCTCACTGGGCGGGACCAGAACATATTCCGGGTTCGGAAGGGTCTCCCCTTCAAGCACATTGTCCGAGAGAGGTCTCCTGATATGGGACCAGTTCTTTTGAAACTCCTCTTCCCAGTGAATCTCCCCGATCTCCACGATCACAGTTTCGGTAGGCAACACCTCAAGAAAGCTACGGAGCGAGGAGCTGTCGGTCCTGGTCATCCGAACGCCAGATTGAAATGCGGCAGGGAGGAATCGGACGGTGGCTAGCTCCCCGGTTGATCGCTGATCCGTAACCTCGAACGATCGGATGGAGGATATCTCGTCACCCCAGAACTCAACCCGAATGGGATCGGAGAGCCCAAGGGAGAAAATGTCCACGAGCCCTCCCCGCACGGCGAATTGGCCGACCTCTTCCACGAGCGGAACTCGTTTGTATCCCATGGCTTCAAGCTCTTCAATGAGCAGGGATAGGCCGATCTCATCTCCTGTCTCCAACTCCAGGTGCAGTTGAGTGAGCTTGTCGGGCATCGCCATCCGTTCCTGGAGGGCCCGAGGTGTCGTCACGAAAATCCGGCCGTGTCCTCCGAGGAGGGCCTCAACAGCCTCGACCCGAAGCGCATCAATCCCGGGATCCGTGTTTTCCCTCGAGTCAAGGCGGGTTTCGTATTGGGGGTAGAGGTGGGGCGTGCCAGGGTCCAGTAGGGATTTTAGATCCGCTTCGACTCGGTTGGCCCCTTCCGGCCCCGGGCACACAACGACCAGAATCCTCCTCAGGTGCGTCTCATGCAACGCTGCCACCAGGGCTGATCCCGCTGCGCCAACGATTCCTCCGATCATGAGGTGCTCCCCAGTTCGGGGAAGCCTTTTCCGAAGCTTGTTCGCCAGCGGTGTGTGATTTATCGCTTCGATGATGGGGTGGGTTCTACTCACGAGTCTGCTCTGGCCCTCACTCCTCGGTCTCTCGCGAACTTCGGGGGTCTACGGAAGCCAGCCAGCTTTCTGCTATGAGCAGGAGGAAGAGGGCGATAAGAAACGGACCCGCGACCTCCCGACCGTGGCGGTCTCGGAGGACCGCCTGTGGCCACGGCTCCCCGACGTCCACGTTGCCCCATGCCTCGCTCAGGCGCGAGGCGGCATCACTCGCGGTGAGGGCTCCGGCCGAAGTAGGAGAGACGGGGTTCACCGCGACCAGGGCCAGGACCTGCTGATTCGTATCGAGGACGTGGTACACCCCTGAGAGTTGGGTTTCCCGAAAAACCCCCATATCTACCACGGGACGCACGGTTCCGTCGGGTAGCCTTACACTTGCTGCGCCCTCGAGAAGTATGAAGGGCTGTCCCGCACGCAGGTTCGTCTCTGTAATGGAGCCAGACGAGCGACTGGTCAGGAGTTCGACTAGGGGGAGCATCGAAGCCGACGACGGAAGGTTGGATGCCTCGACCGTCATCGGTGAAGCCAGTACGATGATCGACCTTCCGGAGGTCTCAGATTCAGTGATCCAGGGTCGTCCGTCGGAGAGTGTCAGAAGCTCCGACCACCCGGTTTCAAGTCCCTCTGCTCGGATTGTATACGCCTGACGTACGCTTGGTTGAGAGGGAAGAAACTCGATCAGGATCCCTTCATCTACCCGCAACTCGGTTCCAGTGTCTGGAGGCCCTGCCTCAAGACTCCAGCCGGGCAGAAGTTCGTTCAATTCTTGGTTGAGAGAGGGAAGTAGCGCTGCCTCATCCGGGGGAACAACGATGACTGTAGCGTCGGCCGACGGTCCGTTGACCGAAGCGGCGCTCATCACCTGTACCATTGCCTCCCCATCCTGGATGAGCCGGATGCGACCGGCTTCCTCCAGCACGAAGAGGGCCTCCTCCAAGAAGGGAGAGATCGGACCGAGTATTTGGACGGATGGCGGTAGAATGGCACGGACCGCAAAGTATGCTACGTCATCGCCACGGAGACCGTCCGGTTCTATCTCCACCCTGCCCTCGGCCCAGCCGGCGGACAGTCTGGGGAGGGGAAGAACTACGGTCCCGTCTGCGCCGACACTAGTTGTTCCCACCAGGCGTCCCCCCACGTATCCGCGGACATTTGCTCCAGCGACATCGGCGCCCACGACTCTTATCCCGATCTCCCCTAGCTCGCCCGCCCGTGGAACGAGGCCTCCGGAGATCAGAAGTTCTCCTACTCCCCGGTTGGTTAGGAGTGGACGGGGAGGCGGTGCGATCACCACTCGGGTCGAGCGCGGCCCAGATCCTACCTCAATCGGCCCAATCACGTCGGATCGGAGGTCGGACACCACGACGAGTTCGCGTAGTTCCGGGGCTGCGACCTCTAGCAGGCTTCCAGCTCGGTCGAGCGCTGCGGGCAGGCTAGGGGTGACATGAGTGGGCCTCAGAGCTTCGATCACGCTGCGGGCACGATCGGGGGAGAGCGGCACCGATACTTGAGAGGGGTCTCCTGCCGGCACGATCCAGACCTGGTCCCTAGGACCGGTACGATCGAGAGCCTGCAACGCGCGGACTATGATGGAGTCTAGCACTCGATCTCCTTCCACCACGCCCCCGGAGGTCAGCCCGTTGTCGACGACGATCGCAAGGCCAGCCGGAGGGTCGTCGCTTCCGCCAAGCGGTAGCACGAGGCGGGCGCCAGCTAGCGCGATGAGGAGAACCGAGCAGAGACGCAGGGCTAGAAGAAAAAATTGTCGGAGGCGGATGATTCGTGCGTGCTTTCGCGTCGTTCGTTTAAGGTAGCGGAGGGCTGGAAAAACACGCGTCCGCCGTTCCGGCCGCCGGAGCAGGTGAAGG
Source organism: Gemmatimonadales bacterium UBA6960 (assembly GCA_963579625.1). Taxonomy (GTDB): domain Bacteria; phylum Gemmatimonadota; class Gemmatimonadetes; order Longimicrobiales; family Gaopeijiaceae; genus JAAXGI01. Next base: position 9,349 of record CAUZHN010000041.1, on the reverse strand, counting down.
AGGATCGGGATGGCCAGGGCTGCGAGGCCCAGGAGGAATAGGGGAGTGAGAACAGTCATCTACCTACCCGAGCCTCTCCCTTTTTCTCAGGAATGCCCGAAGAACTGTAGCCAGCGGAGCCGAGGTGTCGACGAGCATGTATTCGATTCCCACGGGGCGGAGCGCTCTGCGCCATTCCTCTAGCGCTCTCTCAACCGCGTCATGGTAGTCCTGTCTAACCTCCGAAACGTCTACGAGCATCTCCTCTCCAGTCTCGGGATCACGAAACCGTGCATCACCAGTACCCGACAGATCTCTCTCTCCCGGATCAAGAAGGTGGAACACTATCACCTGATGATTACGGTGAATGAGGTAATGGAGGGCCCGGATGGTTTCCTTGGGGTCGATGAGGAGATCTGAGATGAGCACCACCAGGCCTCGCCTGTGGAAACGAAGGGCAACCTCGCGGATCGCGGTCGAGGCGTCCGTTGATCCGGAGGCTTCAAGACCACTAAGGCTGCGGACGAATTCCACCCATTCCCGACGTCCCCCCCGGGCTGAAAGCCAGGCACGAATCTGATCGTCGAACACCGCGAGTCCTGCTCGATCTCCCTGCCGCAGGAGGATCAGAGCGAGGGCAGCCGTAACTGTACGTCCGTACCAAAGCTTGGTCGGGAGTGTGGTTGGCTTGGAACTCCATCCCATCGAAGCACTGACATCGAGAAGCAGATGCGCGCGGAGGTTCGTCTCCTCTTCGAATTGCTTTACGTAGAAGCGGTCTGAGCGAGCGTACATTCGCCAATCGATATGCCGCAGATCATCACCGGGACGGTAACCGCGGAGTTCAGCAAACTCCGCAGAGAAACCCCGATGCGGGGACCGATGAAGTCCCATAAAGAATCCCTCAACTACGGCGCGGGCACGGATCTCTAGGTCTCCCAGAGCCGCAAGCTCCTGCGGGTTGAGAAGTTCTGGCCTAGATGGCCGACTCGGAATGGTCGCTGATTGGTTCATTTGGCGGGCCGAACCTATCCGGGGAATGTTTTCGTGGCAATTACCTGCACGAGTTAGAGACAGGTAGGCGTCAGCGCATGCCGGAGCCTTCTCTAGGGGCTACCATTGTACCCCAGAGAATGAGAATCGACGTTCTCGTAGGGGATCACACACGCCTCACCTGGGAAAGAGTTGCTCTAGAGCCGCAGGTGTCCAGTACAATCCGTGCAAAGTAACTGGTTCTAAGTTTGATCTGCGGGAGTGAAGAAGGGGAAGGGTGCTCGGGCTGGACAAGATGCGCCAGCGTCCCCTGGTCGGACAGGTCCAGACCTCTGGAGAGGACCGTGCGAGAGGCGTTAACTTCTTTCCTGCTCTAACTTAATCCCTAGGACCCCTGCGTGCTTATCTCGAACATCCGAAACTTCTGTATCGTGGCGCACATCGACCACGGCAAGTCCACCCTTGCCGACCGTTTTCTAGAGCTGACCGGAATGCTGGACCCAAGGGCCATGCGCGCACAGGTTCTTGATTCAAATGAACTTGAGCGGGAACGTGGCATCACGATCAAGCTCCACGCGGTCCGCATGGACTATCGGGCGTCGAACGGTCTTTTGTACGTCCTGAATCTGATCGACACACCGGGTCATGTAGATTTCACGTACGAGGTGTCGAGATCGCTTGCGGCGTGTGAAGGAGCGATCCTTGTAGTGGACGCTAGCCAGGGGATCGAGGCGCAGACTTTGTCGAACCTCTTCTTGGCGCTGGATGCCGGCCTGGAGGTCGTTCCGGTGTTGAACAAGATCGACCTTCCGGGGGCGGATCCTGAACTCCGGCGGGCTGAACTCGCGGATCTTCTGGGGGTCGATCCGAACACTATTCTCGCAGCTTCGGCTAAGAAAGGGGTTGGAATCGAGCCGATCCTAGAGGCCGTGGTCCAACGCATCCCGACACCACAGGGTGACCCCAACGCTCCCCTCAGGGCGCTCATTTTCGACTCCTACTATGACCAATATCTCGGTGCCGTCCCTTCCGTCAGGGTCGTGGATGGTGTACTCGAACCGGGGATGGTAGTGGCCTTCGGTTCGCACCAAGAGACTTATGAGGTGACTGAAGTAGGTATACAGCAGTTGAAACGTGTCGCGACGACAAGACTAGGGCCTGGCGAAGTGGGATATTTGGTGGCCGCGATCAAAGAGGTCTCCCATACCCTTGTTGGAGACACGATCCTGGATGCCCGGAGCCCGGCAGATAAGTGCCTTCCCGGGTACCAAACGGTCCGGCCGATGGTGTTTGCCGGCCTCTATCCGACTAACCCGGACGACTATGAAGAGCTACGAGATTCTCTGGGTCGCCTCAAACTCAATGATGCCTCGCTTCAGTTCGATCCCGAGACTTCTGCAGCACTTGGGTTTGGCTTTCGCTGTGGATTTCTCGGACTTTTGCATATGGAGATCATTCAGGAGCGATTAGACCGTGAGTTCGGGGTGGAGCTGATCACCACTGTACCAAATGTGGAGTACCATGTGCAGCTTACCGATGGAAGCATCCTCCAGGTAGAGACCCCGACCAAACTCCCGGACCGCGGTGTGGTGGGACGGATAGATGAGCCGGTTGTAGAGGCCCGGATCGTCTGCCCGGCAGAGTACATCGGGAACGTACAGAAGTTGGCTCACGATCGTCGAGGGGTTTTCAAGGGGATGCAATACTTGGACGGGGAGCGCGTCGAGATCGAATACGAGTTGCCCCTGGCCGAAATCGTGCTCGACTTCTACGACCGGCTCAAGGGAGGAACCCGCGGATATGCGGCTTTCGATTACAAGTTCCTAGAGTATCGTGAAGGAGAGTTGGTTCGCCTCGACATTCTCATAAATGGTGATCCTGTCGACGCGTTCTCCGTGATCATCCATCGTGCGAAGGCTGAGGCCTATGGAAGGGACCTAGTCACCAAACTAAAAGAGCTAATTCCCCGTCAGCAGTATGAGGTTGCGCTCCAAGCGGCGATTGGAGGTAAGGTCATTGCGCGCCAAAACATCCGGCCGGTTCGAAAGAACGTTACCGCCAAGTGTTACGGGGGGGACATCACCCGTAAGCGGAAGCTTCTGGAGAAACAAAAGGAAGGGAAGAAGCGGATGAAGCAGGTGGGCTCGGTGGAGATCCCACAGGAGGCTTTTCTGGCTGTTCTGTCTTTGGATGACTGAACTTCGGTCTAGGCGGAGAGAGACTCGCACTCTCGGGGTGGTGGGAACCCTGGTTTGGGACACCATCCTGCACCGGGATGGGCGAGCTGAGCCTGTGACCGAGTGGGGTGGTATCGGGTATGCTCTTGAGGCTTTGACTGTGGCGCTGCCCGAGAACTGGGATATTCTTCCTCTGGTGAAGGTCGGGAAGGACCTCTCCAAAGAGGCCTTCGGCTTCCTTCGTGGGCTTCCCAGAGTGCTTACCGAACCCGGTGTTATGGTAGTGCCGGCATCCAACAACCGCGTAGAGATGCATTATTTGGGTCAGGAACGGCAGACGGAGCGACTGACCGGAGGCGTTCCCCCTTGGGCATGGAATGAGCTAGGCCCTCTCATGGGGCTGTGCGATGCTCTCTACATAAACTTCATTTCTGGGTTCGAGATGGAGCTTGAGACCGCGAAAAGCCTGCGTATTGGATTCCCGGGGCCGATCTACGCGGATCTGCATTCGCTTTTCCTGGGGATTGGTCCTGACGGCGACCGGATTCCATGTCCGCTTCCACATTGGGCAGAGTGGATGACCTGCTTCGATGCCGTACAAATGAACGAAAACGAGTTCGAACTTCTTGGTCGGGCGCACGGAGACCCCTGGAAACTTGCTGCCGACATGGTTGGCACCGACCCGAAACTGATTGCCGTGACACTTGGGTCACGGGGAGCTACCTACGTGGCAGGCGCTGAATTTCGATCGGATCCGTTCATGTGGGCCCAACTCCGTGGCTGCCTGGCCGCCCCGGGCCCCGTACGGAGTGCAAAGCTAGATGCGGTGGAGGTGACGAGTGCCGACGGAGATCCAACTGGATGTGGGGATGTCTGGGGAGCTTCGTGTTTCGCGCACCTGCTCTCGGGCAAGTCTCTGGAACAGGCCATGTCCAACGCCATTCGGATGGCTGCTCGCAACGTCGAGCACCGCGGGGCGCGTGGGCTCGGCCTTCACCTTACTAGTCGTGTACATCCGGGGTCGGGATCATCATGAGAGTGATCCCGGTCCCGACTTCGCTGGACTACCGGACCATAGACCGGCTAATCGAGGCTGCAGTTGACCTCGCTGATTCGAAGGTTCTCTTCGATGCCCACCGTCTTCGTTGGATCGATCCGGTTGGAATGATCGGGTTACTCTCGGTAGGGAAGGTGCTGGCGGACCGAAGTGGCTTTTTGCCCTCGCTCAAGCTTCCCGAGGGAGGGGAGTTGCTATCGTATCTTGCCCGGATGGGGTTTGGGGAGGCTGCTCGAGAAGTGTTCGACGGGGGCGTTCCCATATTGCGACGTACAGGAGGATCATCGGACGTGATGCTTGAGTTGACCCCAGTCCAGCAGAACCAAGATGTGCATGAGGTGGTTGAAAGAGTCCATGATCGGGCCGGTGCAATCCTTTCCCGAACGCTCCGGTACCCTCCGGCCGCTGTGGTTCAGTTCTCCGTAATTCTCTCTGAGGTGTGTCAGAACATCTTGGAGCATGCCGAGGCACCGGGCTGGGTGGCGGCCCAGACATACTTTTGGAAGAAGAGGCTGGGTCGTGAGGTGCTCGTCATCGGTGTGGGTGATGTGGGACGGGGCTTCCGGGGGTCCTTAGAGGGCGAGTACTCAGGTCGGTTCGCCGACCGGTGGGGTGACGCAACCGCGCTGGAAGCAGCGTTCATCCACGGCTTGACTCGATTTCCCGACCAGGGTAGGGGGCAGGGGATCCAACAGATCCGCAAACAGGTGAGGCGCTGGGATGGTGCGATCTCTATCCGAAGCGGAACGGCTCAGATTGCGGATGTGCCCGACTGGGAAGACCTTCCGCCTCTAGAAGATGGCCTTGTACCCTTCCCTGGGGCTCAGATCACGATCATTCTGCCGGCTAGATTAGAGGAAGAGGTGGAATGAGCCGTCCGGGTGATCCTCAGTTGGATGCGTGTGCGGTTGATGTTCGGTCGCTTTTGGAGCGGAGTGTCGCAAACCTCTACTCGCACTTGGTGACACGACCGACCGGTCGTGCTGTACGACTCGCGATTGAGAGCCAACTGGAGGAGTTCAGAACTCCCGCGCTCTCTCTCGTCGATCTGTCCTCTGTCGCGATTCTTGACTATTCATGTGCCGACGAGGTCATCGCCAAGCTCCTGTTGCGTAGCAGCGGGTGGGGAGGTGGGGTATTCTTCGTGCTACGAGGTGTCCAGGAGCATCATCGAGATCCGATCCAAGCGGTGCTCGAGCGGCATGATCTCGCAGTGGTTGCCGAGACTGCTTCCGATCATTTCGAGTTAATGGGCTCGGGATCGGACGGCGAACGAAAGCTTTGGCTGAGACTCGAGCAGTTAGGATGGGTCAAGGCGTCGGAGGTTGGACGCTTGCTGGAGGAGGCTGGGGCACAGAAACATTTGGAAGTACTAATTGAGCGACATCTACTCTTTCAACATCCTCTTCAGGGGGACCTGCATGCGCTTAGCACTCTCATTCAGCGGCGGGTATGACAGGTGGCCTAGCCCATCCAGGGAACTGATCCCTCGTTCTGGGGGTTTGAGCGCATGACGCCCATGACCGCGGATAGAGCCAGGGAGCTGCTCATGTCCAAGGAGCACCAGATCATAGAAGTCCTAGACCAGATTCGCCCAGCGCTCCACGCAGATGGTGGGGACGTCGAGTTTATCGGCTTCGATGAGGCGGAGGGAGTGGTACGCCTGCGGCTCATTGGGGCCTGCGAGTCCTGCCCGATCTCGATGCTGACGCTCAAGGAGGGGATCGAGCGGCGGATTCGGAGCACGGTTCCTGAGGTCACTGGGGTCATGGCGATCTGAAACGAAAGGCGCCGATTGAGTGGTGACGAGTTGGTTGGGTGCCCGTCGAAGTGGCGTTTCTTCGAGAGGAGAGGCGCCCCTTTTTTTGGTAAGCGAACTAGACTATGACAGCAGATCAACTAAAGCATTCGGTCATGGCAGCATTGAGCGGCGTAGTACATCCTGATACCGGCGACGACGTGGTCAGCAGCGGACGGGTTCAGGATCTAGATGTAGACGGAGAAGGGAACGTTCGCTTTTCGTTCCAGCTTGGGTCACAGGATCCTGGAGATTTGGTGAAGACTGCTCGTACGGCAGTGGAGAATCTAGAGGGTGTAATGTCGGTGAGAGTGAACTTGCAACTTCCGCAATCGATGATGCGCCCGGCCAACCAGAATCCCCAGGGCCTATCAGGCGGAAGCAGACTTCAGCCCGGTTCGGTGCCGGCGCCGACTCCAAAGCCGGGGCTACTCTCAAATGTAGATCATGTCATCGCCGTTTCCTCCGGGAAGGGAGGAGTGGGTAAGTCCATGGTGGCCACTAATTTGTCAGTTGCCATGGCAAGGAAAGGTTTGAGGGTAGGGCTTCTTGATGCGGATATCTACGGACCCAACATCCCGAGGATGTTTGGTGTGACGAGACGCCCTCGCGTAACCGGGGAAAAGGGAAGCGAGATGATTGAGCCACTCGAGGCTCACGGCGTTCGACTGATGAGTCTCGGTTTTCTGTTGGAGGAGGAGCAGCCTGCTATCATGCGAGGGCCACTGATTGCTGGGATTCTGAAGCAATTTCTCGAGCAGGTGGCTTGGGGTCCCCTCGACCTCATGGTGGTTGACATGCCACCCGGAACGGGTGACGCGCAGCTTTCTCTGGTGCAGATCATTGATATTGACGGAGCGGTAATGGTCACTACGCCACAGGCGGTGGCGGTGGGGGACGTCCGGCGGGGAGTGAAGATGTTCGAGCGAGTGAATACCAGAATTCTTGGAATCATTGAGAACATGGGGGGGTTTGCCTGTCCCCATTGTGATGAACTAATCGAAGTGTTCGGGAATGGCGGGGGTGAGCGTCTTGCACATGAGATGGATGTTCCCTTCCTAGGGAGCGTACCCTTGGATCCCTCGGTCCGGCGTTCTGGAGACGCTGGAACGCCCACCGTTGCATCGGCTCCCGAGTCCCCGGCAGGGAAGGCGCTTCTGGATCTTGCAGGCCAGCTGCTTCAGTCCGTTCGGATTCCTGACACCGGCGAAGCGGTATGAAGATTACATTCCACCCAAAGCCCTCGCGGGAAGAGCTTTACACGAGACCCCTTCATGTGATTGGTCGGGATTTTCCGGAGACGTTGGCGGAGTTTCGCGCGCACGGGATATCGCTCGAGGAGTTGGGAGATCGCATGCTCAAGGAGTTCGAGGACCCCGCACCCATACTGGATGACCTCGAGGCGTCGACTTCCTGGCGGCCCCGCTCAGTGTCGGCGTAACGGGTAGCGAGGATGGCACGGATCACCCTTCTCACTGACTTTCGGACCTGAGATGGCTACGTAGGTACGATGAAGGGAGTCATCACGTCCGTGTTCCCGGGGGTGATTATGGACGACATTAGCCGATTCGATCGGCTTCGGCGACGTGGAGGCTGCAAGCCGGGCATTATCCCGGTATTGGAACCGCTACCCAGCGGGAACGACCCATGCTGTCATCGTCGATCCAGGCGTCGGAACGAAGCGCCGTGCCCTGGCAGTCGAAGCGGACCGAAGATTCATCGTCGCGCCCGACAACGGGTTGCTGAGTGGAGTTCTCAAGGCGGCAAGGCAAGTCCGGATTGTGAGCATCGAGAACTCCGATTTCATGCTTCCCGATAGGAGTTCTACCTTCCATGGGAGGGATGTTTTCGCCCCAGTGGCCGCCTTCCTCGCCCGCGGCGTCCACCTCGGTCGCCTAGGCCCTCCTGTTCGGGATCCTGTGTGGCTCATGAAGCCAGATGTCGTGGAGGAGGGAGAGGGGGTCGTGGGTCAAGTTGTATCGCTTGACCGGTTTGGAAATCTGTTAACGAACCTTCCAGGGACGAGCGTAGATGAGGATTCGGGAGTGGAGATCGAGGGGCGAACAATTCCGGTGGTGCGTACGTACAGTGATGTCCCTACCGGTTCTCTGGCGGCTGTAGTGAACTCAGATGGTTGTGTCGAAGTCGCTGCCCGAGATACCTCCGCGGCAGAACTCCTTAACGCTGAGGTCGGGACCCGGGTCCGGATCCCGCTGATCCGGATACCCTAGGGGTCCGCTACTTCCGGTTCTCCAGCCAAGCTCGGTCCGCTTCGGATAGGTGGTCACGAGATCTCCGACGATTGAAAATCTTCAGAACGATCCAACCCACCAAGACAATGGGCGCGACCTTGAACAGAATGAAAGACGTCAGCCCCAAAGTCAGCAAGAATACGACTCCGATGACGAAAAGGACGATGGCCACCACTAGGATGCTGATGAGGCCCACCCGGAAGAGTGTCAGTAGTGTACCCACACTGTTACCCTCCGATCTGAAGGATCCGGCGTCCGGTTCCAAGGGGTCTTGCCGAGTTTTCTGGCTGCCACGCACCATTACGTTTACGAGTCTAGAAAGGTTCACTGTCTAGCTCTAGAGCTTGCTTCTCAATATGCTCGCTTTCATCCCTCGCATGTCTGAGTGGCGAGTTCGCGGTCCGCTAGCTTACTCAGATCCAACGGTGGACTCCTCCCAATGGGTTGGGGCCTCCCACTTCCTTACGAGGCCAGGTGGGATGAGGTTTCACCAGTTGCGTGGTAGCACTGTAACCCGAGCTCAATTCTTATGGCGAGTACACCTGATGCCTTCCCCAATCAGGCAGAGGGTAGGGATCGGCAGGTTCGTACCATCTTTTCGGAGATCGCTCCCCGGTACGATCTCCTAAACCATCTCCTGAGTCTGAACGTCGATCGACGGTGGCGGAAATACGCTGTGGATGCCCTCGGCCCTTTTGAGGAATCCAGCTCGTATACGGTGTTGGACGCCTGCGCCGGAACCTTCGATATGAGCCTGGAACTCGTCACTAGACCGGGATTCTGGGGTAGAGTCGTGGCCCTGGATTTTGCCCTCCCGATGCTGGCTGAAGGACGAACCAAGCTGTCAACTCATGCCGTTAGTCCGGTGTGCGGGGACAGCTTGAAATTACCCTTTGCCGATGCAGTGTTTCACTCGGTTATGGTGGCTTTTGGCATCCGGAACCTGTCGGACGTGGACGATGGGTTCCGGGAGCTCTTGCGAATTCTACGTCCTGGAGGGAAGCTGGTTGTCCTGGAGTTTACGATCCCGCCGAACCCACTCCTGAGACACCTGTATCTCTTCTACTTTCATCGGATTCTCCCGGTGATCGGA
>CAUZHN010000040.1:0-19737 GCA_963579625.1 Gemmatimonadales bacterium UBA6960 | reverse complement strand
TGACGCTCACACACTCGAAGTCCCCACAGTTCTTGATAAAGGGAGTGACGTGCTCGCGGTCTCCCGGAACTGTCGCGTTCTGCCATGCCGTCCGGAGGACACTCCTGGAAAACACTTCGACGTCCAGCCCATCGGGGTAGGTCGCGGGTTGCGTGTTGCTTGCATAGTCTGCTCCCGACTCTACTAACTTGGCAATCACTTCATCCACCAGCTCCGGATCGACCAATGGACAATCACCGGTAATCCGGACTACCGTCTCCGCATCAGTCTCTTCCGCCACCCGGTAGTACCTATCGAGCACGTCATTCTCGCTACCGCGGTGGATACGGAAACCCATCCCTCCCACATACTCACAAAGTGGATCATTTCGGCGATCCATCGAGGTAGCCAGAACCACCTGATCGACAAGCTTGGCCCTGGAAAGGCGCCCTAGGAGTAAGCCGATCAGTGGCGTACCCACGATCTCCGCCATGACCTTGTCCCGTAGACGAGTCGAGCCCATTCGGGCCTGAACAACCGCGACCGTCCTCACGAACGTTTCCAGTTCGAGGGGTTTAGGAGATCAGGATCTTCGCTGACAAGATTATCGGGTGGATAGATCGGGAGGCCATCAACACCTGAAAGCAGCTCCTCCAATTGCGTCAGTCCATCAACTCCGACGAGGATCCGGTCCAGCTCTGAGTGAGCCAACGCGAAGCCAAGGCAGGCCCGTAGTGGCCCAATGCTAGCTCCCGCCAACCAGTCTTCCCAACGTTGCCAAAGCGGCTGCCATCGCCGGAAGGTTGGAGGCCTCCTGCCCGAATCCATCAGGAGTAGACCCTGGAGAAACACAGACCGCGCATGAGTCTCAACACCCTCGGCCGCAAGACGAGAAAGCCATCCGGATGTGATGAACCTGCGGTCTAGAATGCTAAGAGGAAACTGCACTAAATCGGGACGGAACACCCTCCAAATGCTTTCCAGCTCCTCTGGTCGATACACTGAAACGCCAACCTTCGCTGTAAAGCCCTGATCCTTCGCATTCCCAATTGCCTCAAGAAGTGCGGATCCTGCTGGCCCAAAGAGGTCCTTGGGGCGGTGCAGTAGTAATCCGTGGAACTGGGAAATGCCTACTCGCCCCAGTGAGGCCGATACTGCCTCTGACACCCAGGACTGTGGATCGCTATTTGTCCCGAGGCCGGGCAGCTTGGAAATGACCTTCCACCCTGAAACCCCGATTCGACCCAGCACGGCCTCACTTTCTCCGTAGGAAATGGCAGTGTCCAGAGTATCAATCCCCGCTGCCGCTGCCACCCTGAGCACGGCGGCAGCTTCTTCCTGGCCCATTTGACCTCTGGTATTCGCGATACCGTAGGGAAGCCCAAACTGAGCTGTTCCCAGAGCCAGGCGGTCAGACACGGGGGAGAAGGGTCTTTCGGAGAGCCCTGACGACTGCCCGGCAGTCATCCTCGTCGATAGTTTGCCTGCTACAGGGCAGGTAATTAGACACTGTATCACCCGGATCAGCCTGGGGCGCATTCATCTGGATTGGCTTAACCCATCTGATTCCTACGCTCACTCTGTTTCGTCTAGGTGCTGGTTCGCAGTGTCTCGCCGGAATCCAACATCGCCCGGAGATCGTCAGGAGAGAGCCATTGGTCATTCCTGTCACTGCTGTACCTAAACTCGTCTTCGCAGCGGTTGCCCCCGTCCATGGCCGATCCATCTCCGCTCCGATTCTCGGGGGTACTGGATAGAATCCGGAAATGGTCGCTGTACTCGAACGTGTTGTGAGCGTCGTCCTCCGGGATCATCACTTCGTGAAGCTTCTCTCCTGGCCGGATTCCGATCACCCGAGTCTCACATTCTGGGCCCACCGCAGCCGCTACATCCATGATGTTCATGCTGGGGATCTTAGGCACGAAGATCTCACCACCCCGCATCATCTCAAGAACCCGAAGCACGAAGTCGACTCCCTCCTGGATAGTGATCCAGAAGCGCGTCATTCGAGGATCCGTAATCGGTAAGACACCCTCCTTGCGCGCTCGAAGGAAGAGAGGAATCACGCTTCCACGGCTACCGATTACGTTGCCGTAGCGGACGACGCAGAACCTCGTACGGTGTGCTCCCGCGTAGGCGCTGGCCGACGTGAAGAGCTTGTCGGAGGCGAGCTTGGTTGCGCCGTATAGATTGATGGGATTGGCCGCCTTGTCCGTACTGAGTGCGATCACCTTCTCGACACCCCTATCAATGGCGGCATCAATGACGTTGGCGGCACCCATGATGTTCGTCCGAATCGCCTCGATGGGGTTGTACTCACAGGCGGGGACCTGCTTCATGGCTGCGGCATGGACCACTACGTCGACGTCGTCGAACGCGCGGTATAACCGGTCACGGTCACGTACGTCGCCGATGAGATACCGCATTGCGTCGTAGCGTTCGACGGGAAAACGCTCGGCCATTTGAAACTGCTTCAACTCGTCACGACTCAGGACGATCAGGCGTTTCGGTTCATATCGGTCCAGCACCGTCTCAATCATCTGCTGTCCAAACGAGCCAGTACCGCCCGTCACCAGCACCACTTTATTGTTGAACATTCAAAACATCTCGCTCGCGTGAATGTTGTCTCTTACAAGAGGGCCCGCTCACATTGGTGGGAAGTCCTCCAAGAGCCAGTCCACCTAGTTAGCGACCATCTGTCGAACTCGGATCCGGTCGGCCAGATCGACGTAGACCAAAGAGATCCCATCCTATGTCCTTCAGAATCTGCCGGAATTTTCTGTAGGCCTCACTCTCTGCATTTTTGACCCGTTCACCCAACTCCTGGATGAAGGCAAGGCCGAAGCCCACCATGATCCCCAAGATCACACCCATAACCTGCGTCACTAGTCTGCCGCGCGGATTCGGTAACGTTGGGACCTCGGGCTGATCGATCACAGTGATGACGGAAGTATTCCGAACCTCATCGATACGAGCCTGCTCGTAGGCCTGGGCCATTGCGGTCATGAGTTCCTGCCGCATGGTCACCTGACGCACTAGACGATCATGCTCGAAGGTGAGTTGCGGGGAGTTGGTAAACTGCCGGTTTTCGACCAGGAACGATTCGAGCGAACTTTCGGCCGTCAAAAACTCCCCTTGCAGTTGCTCGAGACGCTCCTCCGCAAAGCCCCGCTCCGCCGACGCCTGTGACTGGCGGGTTTCGAGGTCGAACGCCGAAATCAGGTCAAGGAGCCGACGCCCTACCGCGGCGGACAATCCGGGCTCATCGGTTCGGACGCCCACCGTGACCACGCTAGTCGCCGGGCTAAAACTCACCTCGAGGACGCTCTCGGCCAGACGGCGGCGTGTCAACGCACTCTGCTCCTCAGGTGTCTCTCCGTCGATCCTGAAGTGCTCGGCAAGATCTACGTTGGTCACACCGGTGGCCGTGACCACCTCCACACCCGACCTGACCATGCCATTGAGAATCTCTCTGGACGTAATGAGGTCCTGATAGAACGCCGGGGATCGCTCAGCACTGTTCGTCCTGGGAACTGAGAGTCCGAACTGTGACGCGAGTCCAGCCACTCCGGAGACCACCCCCTGTTCTCCTCCGTGAGGTAGAAACGAAAAGGTTGCCGTGTAATCGAGTGTTGACCTGAGAGCAGACACAAGTCCAAACAGCGCACCCACGAATGTCGCGAGGAGTATTAGGCGGCGTCGCCGAAGAACGAAACTCGCTACGTCCAAAAGCGAAATCTCGCCATCGTCCGACACCGAATCCGGGTTCACCTGCGTCACTCCTAGATCCACGTGTTAGTTCCCCCTAATCTGGCCAACCTTGATGAGGTTGGATACCTCACCTTTCTCTTCCCGCGCCTTTGATCCTGCCGCCGGCTCTACAGGTGTCGACTGACCGGTAACGTGCGATTCAACATCCCCAAAAAACACGATCATGAAATGATGAAACCGAACTTCGCAATTCAATGAGATTCTACTGGGAGCCTCAACTTGGTCGCTTCGCGTGCGGGAGCCAAGAGGGGGTCGGTATCGAAGGGAGGGCATAATCAGCGTACGCGGCTACCGCAAATTCGGTCGAGCGCATCTTCGGCAAGCAAATTTCACAGCAAGCCCCCCCCCACGGTAGCCACCACCACGTACGGGCCCGCGCGAAGAGTGAGAAAGGCACCCCCCAATGCGCCGCCCCGTCTGTTGGCAATAGTAGCCAACTCACGGGGTGCTACGTATGAGACGCTGCCGTCCGCAATGACCCAAGCCAGAATGTGGAGACCCACTGCAGTCGAAAAGGCAACGAAGGTCTCAGGGTCCAGCTTACGTGCGAACACGATGAACAAAGCGTGGTCCGACCCCGCAATTACCACGTGGCCCATTACCGCATATAATAATGAAGATTGCCCAGTGCGTTTTCTGTGGGGTCAGCGGCGACAAGATCCTTTTTTTGAGGACGACCATGCGTCCGCATACCCCGACGAGATAGGGGGGTATCACGTCAGAGCTGGCCTGCCTGAAGGAGGAGTATTGCTAGTCGTCGATCTACTCAAAGCCCCGCTTCGGACCCCTTATCATCTCGCCAGACGCTTCGTATTCAAGATAGGGCTGTACCTCGCTAACAATCATTACGGCGTCTATTTCTCACGGCACCTAAGCAGTGCCATGAAGGAATATATTTTGCGTCGTCTTCCACGTAACGAGATGCAGTTCGTTACTCGCAGGATCCGCGGCTTCCTCACGTGTCTCGATATTTCTGAATATGGCGGCATCGCCTTCGCGTTTCAGGCTGAGCAGGTGTTCACATCTCATTTCTTGATCGCGGATCACATTGTGCGACCTGGGGACCTCGTTATCGACGTCGGCGCTAACGTGGGCATCTTCTCGTTGCACTGTGCCCGCCTCGGTGCACAAGTGTACGGTTTCGAGCCAGAAGCACTCAATTACAGTATTTGCAGCCTTAACAAGGCGATAAACAAGTTCCATAACGTGGAGTTCTTCAACGTGGGAGTGGGGGAGACGAGCAAGACGGCAACACTCCATGTCAACCCGTTGAATTCGGGAGCGCATTCCTTCTTTAGGTCAGAGGCAATGCGAGACTCTAGCCATTACCTTCCTTGGGAACCGATCACCGAGGACCTTACAGAGTCCCAAGAGATCCAGGTTCATCCGTTGGATTATTATGACTTCGCTGTCCAAGGAGATGTGAGGCTGCTGAAGGTTGATGTGGAAGGGTATGAATTGGAGGTCCTGGATGGCATGAAGAAGGTACTGAAGGAGAGTCCTCCGGGCGTCATCTTCATAGAAGATCGGGCCGGGATAGAACGATTCCGGAACAGAGCCACTGAGTACAACCACGTGCTTGAGCCGGCTGGGTACACGCTACACTATCTGTCTGGAGAGACGCTCACCAGGGACGCAACAAAGAGAACCGATATGTCCGATTGTGTATTTGTGCACAGCAGGGTTCCTCATGAAGACCTCAAGGCACTCCTGCGCTGACAGGAAAACGGCTTGACAGGTGAGGATCTGACCCAGGGCGGCTCCAGTGGTCCCCGTAAGAATTTTCGAGGATATGGGACACACTCTCAAAAATGGGGACAAGATGAGGCCTCGGCGAGCACGCCTATACACATCTACCGTAGGCTTGCCTCGATATTACCGCCGTCGACCGTCAGCGTCGCTGCCGTGGTCTTACGGGCCAGGGCCAAGGCAACGAAGGCTTGGGCCACGTCTTCGGCCAGAACCTCGCGTCTCAGCAGATTGCCGGTACGCAGGTATTCTTCAGGGCTCAGGCCCCGGACCCCGGCACGTTCCTCCAGGAGGCCGTCCGAGAACATGCCGGTATTGACGCGGTCCGCGTTGATGGCATTGGAGCGGATGCCGGCGTGCCCGTACTCCAACGCATACTGCTTAGCCAAGAACAGCGTCGCCGCCTTGGGCAACCCATAGGGGCCGAAGTCACGGCCGGGGTTCACCGCCTGCTTGGAGGCGTTGAACAACAGAGTCCCGCCCGTGCCCTGGGCCAGCATCACTCGCACTGCGTTCTGTGCCACTGTCTGATGGCCAAAGAAATTGAGTTCAAAGCTTTTTCGCAGGGTCGCATCGTCCACTTCTCCGATCTCCCCCTGCCAGGCGGCCCCGGCGTTGGAAACCACGATGTCCACACCCCCATAGGCCTCGCACACCGTATCGAATGCGGTCCGCACATCGTCACCGTCGGTCACGTCGCAGCTAAGGCCCAAACCGGAGATCTCCCCCGCCACTTTCTCAGCTTCGCCACCATCCAGGTCCAGCACTACCACCTCTGCACCCTGGACGGCAAACGCCCTTGCTGTGGCAGCACCGATGCCGCCCGCGCCCCCGGTGATCACGGCTACCTGGCGTGCCAGGGGCCTTTCCGCAGCTTTCGACAGCTTGGCCTGTTCCAGCGACCAGTATTCGATGTCGAACGTGGCGGCCTCGTCTACCGGCTGGTATGCACCGATGGCTTCCGCGTCGGTGATGACCCTCACGGTATTCTCGGCAAGATCGGCGGCGATGCGGGCGGCAGCAGCGGAATTTCCGACGCCGAATAGACCCATACCCGGTACCAGCACCACTCGGGGCATCGGGTCGAGCGCCTTCTTCGGCGGCTCGCGCACCCCATCATGGCGGGCGAAATAGGCCCGGTAGGCTGTCACGTATTTGTCTGTCGCCTCGCTTGCTCCCTCCCGGAACGCCTTGCCCCGCCCGGCCTCAGGCGCCGGAACTACAAGAGGGGTCTTCTTGGTGCGTATGGCGTGGTCAGGGGTGACAACGCCCACTTGTGAGTAACGGTCCACCTCGAGCCCATTCACGTAGTTCAGCACGGCCCGGGACGTACGGAAATTCAATATCATGCGGAGGGGATCAGCCAACGATTCGTCACCCCGTACAGCTAATAGCCCCCGCACGATAGGGGCTACCTCAGACACAGGGGATAGCTCCGTGGGCAGCTCAGCGCTGGGGAAGATACCCCCCCCCACCCCCGCAATGTGGTCTTCCGCCAGGGTGACCAGATCCACCATGCGTTCGTAAGCTTCCCGTGCCGTGGCGCCGAAGCTGAAGATGCCATGCTTGCGCAGGATCAGTGCTTCAACGCCCGGGTGGGCCTCATAGACCTGGCTCGCCTCCCGGGCCAGATCGAACCCCGGCTTCACATAATCCACTAGGGCCACCCGGTCCCCATACACCTTCTGCAACAGAGGCTCGTCCGCAGCCTGGTCGGTGAGCGCCAGGACCGCAGTAGAATGGGTGTGGTCCACGAATTTCCAGGGTAGGAATGCGTGCAGTAGGGTCTCGACGGAGGGGGTAGGCGACGATGGGTCCAGCAGCGCACTGCGGTGGAAGTGGACCATATTCTCGTCGGACAGCACCTTCAACGAGCGCAGTTTCAACAGGGGTTCCATGCGGACGGCGGGCAGGCCGGGAGGCTCGATATCAGCCATGTCCCAACCGGAGCCCTTGACGCACAGGACCTGGGTGTCCTCGCCCAGGAGATCGGTGACGGTGGTCTTCACGGAAGTGTTACCGCCGCCGTGGAGAACCAGTAACGGGTTCCGGCCCAGCAGGCGGGTAGTGTAGACCCGGAGCGCCAGATCCTCGTTCACCCCCTCATCGATGTACCGGGCCACAGTTTCAGCGGCTTCTTTGTCGTTCCAGGCGGATTTCATCCGGTTTGCTCAGGGTAAAGGGCCCCAAGCCCCTCGGCGCTTGCATCCGCCACGCCGCGCTCGGTTATCAAGCCGGTGACTAGGCGAGCCGGCGTCACGTCGAAAGCGGCATTGGCGGCGGGGGTGCCATGAGGAGTTATCTGAACCGTGGTGACGGAGCCATCTTCCCCCAGGCCGGAAACATGGGTGACTTCGCGTTCGTCCCGCTCCTCGATGGGGATTTCGGCGATGCCATCGGAAAGACACCAGTCGATGGTGGAGTGGGGCAAAGCCACATAGAAGGGCACCCCGTTGTCGTGTGCGGCCAGTGCCTTCAGGTAAGTGCCGATCTTGTTGCACACGTCGCCCGTACCGGTGGTACGGTCGGAACCGGTGATGCAAACGTCGACGCGGCCACGCTGCATCAGGTGGCCGCCGACGTTGTCGGTAATCACTGTGTGTGGGATTCCGTGCTGGCCTAGCTCCCATGCGGTAAGAGAGGCGCCCTGGTTACGGGGGCGGGTTTCATCCACCCATACATGCACGGCCAATCCCGCATCGAAAGCGGTGTAGACCGGGGCGAGCGCCGTCCCGTAATCCACTGTGGCCAGCCAGCCTGCATTACAGTGGGTGAGGATGTTGAGGGGCTCGGTGCCTTTCTGTTCTTCCTTTTCCCTGGCTAGTTCAGCGAAGAGATGGGCCCCGTGTTCGCCAATGGCCCTGCATGATGCCACGTCATCGTCGGCTATCTTCGCCGCCGTTTCGTAGGCTGTCGCCACTCGATCATCTCGTGCCACTCCACTTACCACGCCTCGCATTGTCTTCAACGCCCACTGCAGATTGACGGCCGTGGGGCGGGAGGCCAACAGGGCGTCGTATGCTGAGTTGAGTGCCTCATCGGACTCGTCCACGCCCAAGGCCAAGCACAGACCATAGGCCGCGGTGACGCCGATCAACGGAGCACCCCGCACCTGCATGGAGCGAATGGCGTGGACTGCATCGTCGACCGTGCACAGGGCGACGGTGACGAATTCGTGGGGCAGACGAGTCTGGTCGATGATCTCGACCGTCTCACCTTCTGCTCCCCTCCAGATAGTACGATAGGCCGTGCCACCGACGTTCATGCGCCCTCGAATTCCACGAGGGTCAGGACGCTCACGCCTGCCTTTTCCAAACGCTTACGGCCGCCTAGGTCGGGCAGATCCACCACGAACGAACAGCCCACGATTTCCGCCCCTGCCTGTCGCAGAAGATTGAGGGTGGCGAGTGCTGTGCCGCCGGTAGCGATCAAGTCGTCGACCACCAGCACCCTTTCGCCATGGGCTAGCGCGTCTTGGTGAATTTCGACGCGGTCCGTGCCGTACTCCAACTCATAATCTTGGCCGATAGTTTTCCATGGCAGCTTGCCCTTCTTGCGCACCGGAATGAAGCCGGTGGAGAGTTGGTGGGCGACCGCACCGCCCATGATGAAACCCCGGGCCTCGATTCCCGCCACGGCGTCGATGCGCCTTCCGGCGAAGGGCTGAACCAGATCATCCACCACTTTCCGGAAGCCGAGCGGATCCTTCAGCAACGTGGTTATATCGCGGAATTGAATGCCGGGCTTTGGGTAGTCCGGGATCGTGCGGATGCGGGATTTCAGTGGCATGGTCCTTGCCTTGTCACGAGTTTAAGACGCGGCCTGCCACCGCATCCAGCTTGGCCGCCATCGCCGGGTCGCGGGCCTCCGGCGATGTGATGATGGCAGTGTCCAGGGCATGATCGCACCCAACGGGGCATACGGCGGGGCGATCACCTAGGTCCAGCGCCACTGCCCTCACTAACGCCCGGGAGTGGTCAGCATTGGCGGTAAGCACGCGGATGATGTCGGCCACCTGGACATGGTCGTGGTCCGGGTGCCAGCAGTCGTAGTCGGTGACCATGGCGACGGTGGCGTAGCAGATCTCCGCTTCCCGGGCGAGCTTGGCCTCGGGCATGTTCGTCATGCCGATCACATCGCAGCCCCACGTCCGATACATTTCGGATTCGGCTAAGCTTGAGAATTGTGGACCTTCCATGGCCAGGTACGTGCCGCCCCGGACCACCCTCACGTCCACAGATTTGGCCGCCGCTTCCAGAGCCCTGCCAAGACGTGTACACACAGGGTGCGCCATGGACACATGGGCCACAAGACCAGAACCGAAAAAAGTGTTATCACGTCCGATTGTGCGGTCGATGAACTGGTCCACGAGCACGAAAGTGCCCGGAGAAAGTTCTTCCCTGAACGAACCCACGGCGGACAAGGACAAAATATCGGTGACACCGGAGCGCTTAAGCGCGTCGATGTTGGCGCGGTAGTTGATCCCGGCGGGGGGTAGCTTGTGACCGCGGCCGTGCCGGGGTAGGAACACCATGAGCTGGCCCTCGAAGTCACCGAAAAACAGTTCGTCCGAAGGCTCGCCAAAAGGCGACGAGACCTCCTCCCACCGGGTGTTCGACAGCCCCTCGATATCGTAGATCCCGCTACCCCCGATGACCCCAATCACGGACTTCGGCACAGTCATACACACCCCTATGGATTAGTAGTAATAGAACTTAACTCTTAGGATAGAGCTTAACTGATGCCATCTCTCCCGTCGTTCTGGCACATGTCGCCTCGCTACGGAACCTGCTCCGATCGGTAGCGTACGTTAGCCGGGAGATCCTCCGGAAGGTTCCAGCTCCTCAGACGATCGCGCTCTCCTGTCGGGACGAGGTATTCCTTCATAACCCCCTCTGTTGCCAACCGTGCGATAAGTGCAGAGGGGGAGCGTATCCGGCTCGCCAGGATCGCCCTTGCACTCGACAGAGCATGGGGCGGGTAGACCGCGCAGAGCGGTTCCCAACGGCCCAATACCCTTGGTGCGGCCCCTCTGGAATCGGACGAACGTGCAATCACTGATCGAAGAAAATGTGCATCTATGCAACCCAGGTCCACTGCGAGGACCAGGAGGTGATGCTCCGGCGCCAGGCGCATAGCCGCTACGATCCCGCTCAGGGGCCCCAGGCCTTCAGTTGCGTCGTAGATGACCTTGAGGCCCGGATCCGGGCTGATCATGTCTCTGCGGAGTGATACGAGGACCTCACTCAACCCGACCTCCTTAAGTAACTCTACCTGGCGGGAGAGGAGGGTCTTGAATCCAGTTCCTTCAGAGGGCAGGAAGGCCTTTTCCCGACGCATGCGGGACGACTTCCCACCTGCGAGGACGACCCCTTTTATTTCGAGTGGTTGCCACCGCTTGCGATGCCCCACCCCCGTTGGTTCCATGATTCAGGTGCGGGGGACCCTGAGCACACCGTCTGTTAGGATGCGGGCTCGAAGTCCGCCTCTGCCTTTCAGGTGTGCCGCACATCCCGGTCCGAACGCACCGTCCATCCAGTGACAGGGGGAGCACTCCGCGACGCCTCGAAAGCGGACACCTTGGATTTCGAGGTCATGTCCAATATATCGGTTCAGGTCATCACCGGTTGTGATTGCGTTCCTCCGAAGCACGCCTGGATGTTTGTCCCAGACCTCCAGGGAGCGGCAGAGGTCATCGTAGACCTCCAGTGAGAAAAAGGTGATCTGACCCCGGTAGTCCCTCCCGTGATCGAAGAAGCGGTCTCCCTCGATTCCACGACCGGCCCGGCACAAGATCTCGTCTACCCCCAGGAGGGGATGTTTTCCGGGAGGTTTTCCGTGATGTCCGAAGAAGTTGTGGCCGGGGGAAACGTATAGCCCGGTGATCGAAAGCCTCGAGGGATCATTGTCGGACAGTTCTGCCGTGGCTATCGGTCGAGACCCGGCCGGATGACTCATGTCGCCGCTTCGGCAGATTCCGCTGCGGCATGAACAGAGTTGAACCAGGCCAACTGGTCGTGGTATGCCGCGACTGGTCCAATGACGATAACCGCGGGTGGATCCATGTTGCGGGTCCGTTCTGCAATTACCCCCAGAGTCCCCCTCGTCGTTTGCTGATCCTCTATCGTTCCCGATCGAATGACTGCTACGGGAGTATCTGTCGGCTTGCCCGCCGCAATCAGTCGGAAGGTAATCTCGGGAAGATTCCTCAGACCCATCAGAATGACGAGTGTGGGAGAAGCGGCCAGGGCCTGCCAATCGTAGGGATCACTGTTCCCATCAAGATGACCGCTGATTACAGTGAATGCTGCGGCGACGTTCCGGTGTGTGACCGGGATCCCTGCATACGCAGGGACGGAAATGGCACTGGAGACTCCGGGAACCACCTCGAACCCGATTCCCGCTCGAGCGAGCGCGAAGCATTCCTCTCCACCTCTCCCGAACACGAATGGATCTCCCCCCTTGAGACGCACGACCCGACTCCCAGACCGTGAGTGCCGGATCATGGTTCGGTTGATCTCTTCTTGAGTGATCGATGCTCTGCCGCATCGTTTCCCAACGAAGATCCGGATCGCATCCGGTCGGGAAAGCTCCAGAAGCTTTGGATGAACCAGTCGGTCGTACAGTATGACATCAGCGCGTTCGAGGAGGTGGGCTCCCCTTACGGTAATTAGCTCCGGGTCTCCCGGCCCCGCTCCGACGATGTACACCTTCACACGAGTCAGAATGTCAGTCATCTCACTAGTCCTGCCACTAGGTTCATCGTCCACGGGTGGGCCTGGAGCGGCTAACTCTACCGGTCGGAACTTCTTCTCATGAATCCTCGGGCTTACTGCCCACCAAAGCAAACTGGCGGGGCCTTGAGACCAGCCATTCCTGAGGCTGACTCGAACCATTTAACTTTCCATGGTGTTCAATTATCAGAGAAAGCCCCGGGGTCACCCGGACGCGGGTTCCGTTCCTCATAATGAAATGTGTCGCTCTACTGTCTTGGAGACCTTGTGACTCACTCTTTTATTCGTCTCGCCGTCCTGTATATAGCTGTTGCCCTCGTCCTTCCCGTGCCCGCGACTGCTCAATACTTCGGCAGGAACAAGGTCCAATACGAGACCCTTGACTTCCACGTTCTCCCCACACCGCACTACAATATTCACTTTTATCCAGAGGCGACGGTGCCGGTCGAGGACGCTGCTCGCATGGCGGAACGCTGGTACGAGAGAATTGCTCGGATCTTCCAGCATGATATCCGTGAGCCCCGACCTCTGATCCTTTATGCTGATCACCCCGACTTCGAGCAGACGAACATACTCACAGGCAGTGTCGGAGAGGGTACAGGTGGAGTGACGGAAGGCATGCAGGATCGGATCATCTTGCCCCTCGGAAGTTCCTACGCAGATACGGATCACGTCCTTGGGCACGAGATCGTCCACTCGTTTCAGTTCGACATGGCGAGCGGAAATCAGGGAGCAGGCCTTCAGAGCCTCATGCAGGTTCCCCTTTGGTTCATCGAGGGAATGGCTGAGTACATATCGGTCGGGCAGGAAAGTCCGTTGACCGCAATGTGGCTTCGGGATGCACTCCTACACGGAGAGTTTCCCACCCTTGAGGACATGAGCCAAGATCCTCGGCGGTACTTCCCCTATCGCTTCGGGCACGCTTTTTGGGCCTATGTCGCCAGCAGATACGGGGACCCGTCCGTGACGATGATGATGCGCAGTGCAGCAAGGTCAGGATGGCTGCCCGCTGTGGCCGCGGTACTCAGGATGTCTCCGGACACCCTCGCCGCGGAGTGGAGGCAGGAGATAGAGGCTCGTTACTCTCCGCTCATGGTAGGGCGGACCCCTCCAGAAGAGGCCGGGACTCTTCTGCTTTCACCCGCAACCGGCGCTGGAGCGCAGAATCTTGCACCTTCGCTGAGTCCTGATGGTCGCTACCTAGCCTACCTCTCTGAGCAGGACCTGTTCACAATTGAACTCTACCTGGCCGACGCGCGGACAGGGGAAGTTCTCCGCTCTATTACGAGTTCGACCCGGGACGCCCATTTCGACGCTCTTCGATTCCTTGACTCTTCCGGGGCGTGGTCGCCGGACGGGTCGGCTATTGCCGTGGTCGTTTATTCGGAAGGTCGTAACCAGATCCAGCTCTACGACCCTGAGGACGGTTCTCGGGATCGAGTTATCGAAGTTCCGGTCACGATCGGAGAGATTCGAAATCCCAGCTTTTCACCGGACGGCACTCAGCTCGTCTTCTCGGGTCAGAGCGGGGGTGTCACTGACCTCTTTCTGATGGATCTCGAGGGCGGAGATCCCACCAAACTCACCGACGATCGGTTCTCCCAGCTTCAGCCCACCTTCTCGCCCGATGGACAGCGGGTCGCATTTGTCACGGACCAGGGCCCGGGAACGGACTTTGATCAGCTGACCTTCAGCCCGATGACCATCGGGCTCATGGACCTGTCGACCGGAAATATCGAGAGGGTGGCACCGCTAGGTGAGACTGCCCACTGGAACCCCCAATTCACCCCTGACGGGGAAGGCCTCTACTTCCTCGCTGACCAGGAGGGCTTCCGGGACATCTACCGCCTCGGGCTGGAGGACGGCCAAGTCTGGCAGGTCACCCGGATCGTTACAGGGGTGAGCGGTGTGACTGAGGCCACGCCCGCGCTTAGTGTAGCTCGTCAGACGGGGACCGTGGCATTCTCCGTGTTTGACAACGCCGAGTACCATGTCTACGCGTTGACTGCTGTCGAGTCCGAGGGGTCACCTCTGACCTCCGATGAGCGTGTCGCGGAGTCGGGCGCACTACTTGCTCCCACGCCTGGGGCAGGGGCCGACCGGGTGGCTCCGTTACTGAACAACTCGCAGGTCGGGCTCGTGTCAACGGGTACCTACTCGGCCGCTAACGCAGAGCCTGTCGATCAAGGCCTGAGTTTGGTCGCGCTAGGCCAACCCTCAATTGGGGTGGGAACAGATAGGTACGGGACTTTCGCTGGCGGTGGTGTATCCGCCCTATTCTCGGACATTCTGGGGGATAGGAATCTTTATACTTCGGCACAGGCACAGGGGGAGTTGAAGGACATCGGAGGGCAGGTATTCTATCAGGATATCGGAAGGCGGTGGAATTGGGGCACGGGCTTGACGCATGTGCCCTTCAGGTACATTTCCCTCCGCGGAGCCGAGCCACAGGTCAGCGGTGGGCAGTCGATAGAATTCCTCGACCAGCGAATTTTCATGAGCCAGGCGATGGCTCAGATCAGCTATCCTCTCTCTTCGATTCGTCGCGTAGAGCTCCAGACTGCCTTCAACCGCTACGGTTTCGATATGGAAGTAGAGAGGTACGATTATGATCAATTTGGGCAGTGGATCGACTTCGGACAGACGGCCGGTGAAACCCCCGATCCGCTCAACCTGGGCGAGGTGAAGGTTGCCTTTGTCGAGGACAACAGCTTTTCGGGCTTCACGGGACCGATCCGCGGTTGGAGAACCCGCCTCGAAGTAGGCCGGACCATTGGAACCGAAACCTTCACCTCGGTTCTCACGGACGTCCGTCGCTACTACTCTCCGCTGCAAATGCTCAGTTTCGCGGTCCGCGGTTACCACCACGGCCGCTACGGAATTCCCTCGACGGGCCAGGATTTCGGGATCATCGGCGACCTGTTCCTCGGCGATACTTATTTCGTGAGGGGATACTCTGCTAACTCGATCGACATCAAAGAGTGTCCTCAACTTGTGACCACCTGCCCTGCGATTGATCGACTTCTCGGCCAGCGGATTGGAGTCGTCAACCTCGAGGTCCGAGTACCCCTGCTCGGGAGCGAGCGGTTCGGATTGATCTCGTTCCCGTACCTCCCCACGGACCTGGTGGGGTTCGTCGATACCGGTGTGGCCTGGAATCAGGGTGACGATCCTTCGTTTATCTGGGATCCGAACTCCGAGGCCCGCACTCCCATTGTCAGTGCAGGAGTGAGCGCGCGCGCGGCCCTTTTTGGGGCCATGGTCCTGGAAGTATACTATGCCGTTCCCTTCCAGAGACCCGAAAAGGGTGGCCATTGGGGTGTAAGTTTCCGGCCTGGCTGGTAGGAGACGCACAGGACCGCCAGGCGTAACGGCGGACGAAACGGAGAGAAGTCCCTATCATGGTTCGAGCCCCGAGTGCCGAGGCACAGAGTTCCCCGACCTTCAAC
This sequence comes from Gemmatimonadales bacterium UBA6960, assembly GCA_963579625.1. Lineage (GTDB taxonomy): Bacteria > Gemmatimonadota > Gemmatimonadetes > Longimicrobiales > Gaopeijiaceae > JAAXGI01. The sequence continues at coordinate 4,055 of CAUZHN010000040.1, read as the reverse complement.
GCTCCGGTTGTGCTCACCGCTCCGGCGTTTGTGGAGAACGGCGTTATCCCGATCCGCTACTCGGGTGATGGAGACAACGTCTCACCCCCGCTCGAGTGGAGCGAGGCTCCGACGGGTACTGAGAGCTTCGTTCTCACTTTAGTTGATCCCGATGTCCCGTTCGGTAAAGAGGTGCCGGTGTACGGGTTGATGCCCCCCCCGCAGTTGAAGGCGCACGCCTACAAATTCACCTTATATGCATTGGACGTGCCCGCACTGGAGGGCCTTTCCCTCGAAAGTGACCATACCGATCTCACTGAGGCGATGGCGGGGTATGTTCTTGCTACTGCAACCCTCACGGCGCACTTCGGGCACTGATCGTTGGCTGAGGAAGGGTGGTCTGCTGAGCACAAGGGCCGCCAAAGGCAGGTGGCCCTCGTTACTGGCGCATCTAGCGGTATCGGGGAAGCGACAGCGGTCGCGCTCGCTTCGGCAGGGTATTGCGTCGCACTCACGGCTCGCCGAGTCAATCGTCTGGAGGCAGTCGCCGCTCGGATAGCGGAGAGTCCTGAAGGGTCGATTACGGGAGAACGCGCGCTCGTACTTCCTGCAGACATCACGGATCGTCGGGCGGTGGAAGGGGTGGCAGGGGCCTGCCTCGGACATTGGGGACGGATCGATCTCCTCGTGAACAACGCGGGCATCATGCCCTTGTCTGCTCTCGAGAAGGTCCGTGTCGACGACTGGGAACGGACCGTTGATGTGAATGTGAAGGGGGTACTCTTCGCCGTTGGCTCAGTTCTTCCTATCCTCCTTCGCCAAGGCTCGGGGCATATCGTTAACATCTCGTCACTTGCCGGGCGTCGGCCGTTTCCAAGCGGGGCTGTTTATAGCGCGACGAAATTTGCGGTCCGTGCCATATCCCAGGGCCTTCGGATGGAGCTATCCGCTTCGACCGGTATTCGGGTCACGGACATTGAACCCGGTGTGGTAGACACAGAACTCATCGATCGCATCGAGGACGACGAAGCGCGCCAGTCGTTCCAATCTTTCTGGAAAGATCGGAGGTCTCTAGAAGCGAGGGACGTGGCACAGGCGGTTCTCTACGCTGTGCAGACGCCTCGCCACGTGAACGTCAACGAGATTCTAGTTCGGCCCACGGACCAGAGGACGTAGGGGGGTGATGGGGAGAATCCGTCACGGGCGGGTTCTCCTCCGGATCCGGCAGATAGTTTCTGTCTCTTGACCATGAATACCCATATGTATCTATTAATCCGGATAAACGGATTAATAGATAATAACTCTCTCTTTTCTGATGCAATTACCGAATACCACCTCCTCAGTTGCCCCAGTTCTCGATCGGCTCCACTCACTGGCCGACGAGACGCGCACGCGTATCCTTCTCCTGCTGGAGACGAACGAGTTTACGGTCGGAGAGATCTGTCAGATTGTCCAGATACCACAGTCCACGGTGAGTAGGCACCTGGGGATCCTCGCGCAGGAGGGCTGGCTGACTGTGCGGTCTGAGGGGACCAGCCGCCACTACCGGATTTCGCCGACACTGGAAACTTCCGCGAAGCAGCTTTGGGCTGTGATCCGCGATGAATTGTCCGTCACCGCCACGGTGCGTGAAGACCGGATGCGAGCCCGGAGTGTTCTCGAGGCAAGGACGGAGCGGTCCCGGGCCTTCTTCTTGTCTGAGGCGGGCCGCTGGGACCACCTTCGGCAGGAACTTTTCGGGGACAGCTCAGATCTGAAGCTTCTTCCGGGGCTCCTTCACGGGACTGAGGTCATCGGAGATCTGGGCTGCGGCAGCGGTCATCTGGTCCGGCTGCTAGCTCCCTTTGCCAGGCGGTTAGTCGCCATTGACCGCTCACCTGCGATGCTGGATGTGGCCCGTCGTCGGCTACGAGATTGTGAGAATGTAGAGGTTAGGCAGGGGGATCTGAACGCTCTTCCTATCGAATCCGGAGAGCTAAATCTGGCGATTCTCTCCTTGGTCCTCCACTACGTTGTGGACCTCGGCCGAGCGCTGACTGAGGTCCATCGGGTGCTTCGACCGGCCGGCCGCATCCTGATTCTGGAGATGCAGGAGCACGACAGGGTGAGCTTTCGTGATGAGATGGGCCATGTCTGGCTCGGTTTCTCTCCTAACGCACTGAGGGACCTTCTGGAGGAAGTGGGATTTGGTGCAGTCCATGTGTCACCGCTACCGGCGGACCCCGAGGTGGCTGGCCCGCGTCTCTTCCTGATTCGTGCAATTCGGACGGATAGTAGGAGACGCAGTCTAAGACCCGCAGGCGGTAAGATGAGGATGTTGGAGCTCTGAGCGAATCGACCAACCTCGAAGGTGTCGGACCATGAACCGCAGGGAAACGAAGAATGCTGACAACAACTGAAGCGAATCGTCCGCTTGCCGCCCGCTCATCCGACGGAGAGCCCAACTATAAGGTGAAGGACCTGGGTCTCTGGAAACTAGGCCGTGAGGAGATCAGGCTAGCCGAGCAAGAGATGCCTGGGCTGATGGCACTCCGTGACGAATACGGCGACTCCTGCCCGCTGGAAGGGGCGAGGATCACGGGCTCGCTCCACATGACCATTCAGACGGCGGTCCTCATCGAGACCCTGACTCACCTGGGGGCTGAGGTGCGTTGGGCGTCGTGCAATATCTTTTCGACGCAGGATCACGCGGCAGCTGCGGCGGTGGTGGGGCCGACTGGCACCCCAGCGGGTCCGAGGGGCGTTCCTGTCTTTGCTTGGAAGGGAGAAACCCTGGAAGAGTACTGGTGGTGCACGGATCAGGCACTCAGATGGCCCGATGTAGGTGCACCGAACCTGGTCCTGGATGATGGGGGAGATGCCACGTTGCTCATCCATCGCGGAGCTGAGTTCGAGCAGGCGAAAAGTCTTCCGGACTTCGATCCTCAGAACGATTCTGAGGAGTGGGGAGTGATTCTCGATCTTCTCGAGAAGACTCAGGAGATAGACCCGACGCGTTGGACCCGTGCTGCGGACGAAATCCGAGGGGTCTCCGAGGAGACGACAACTGGTGTCCATCGCCTCTATGAAATGATGAGGGATGGTAGGCTCTTGTTCCCCGCGATCAATGTCAATGACTCGGTTACAAAGTCCAAGTTCGACAATCTGTATGGGTGCCGGCACTCGCTCACGGACGGTATTTTGCGTGCCACTGATGTGATGTTGGCGGGGAAAGTGTGTGTCATTCTCGGTTATGGCGACGTAGGGAAGGGGTGCGCCCAGGCACTTCGCGGGCAGGGCGCTCGGGTGGTTGTCACCGAGATCGATCCGATCTGTGCGCTACAGGCCGCGATGGAGGGTTACCAGGTAGCCCGTCTGGAGGACGTGATCGATACCGCCGACGTGTTTGTCACTGCAACTGGGAACCGGGATGTCATCAGGGTAGAGGATATGGCTCGGATGAAGGATAAGGCAATCGTGGGGAACATTGGCCACTTCGACAACGAGATCGACATTGCGGGTCTGAAGGGGCAGGGTATTGAGCGAAACAACATAAAACCTCAGCTCGACGAGTTCATCTTTCCGGACGGACACAGCGTCCTGATCCTGGCTGAGGGCCGCCTCTTGAATCTCGGTTGTGCTACAGGTCATCCGAGTTTTGTGATGTCCGCATCGTTCACCAACCAGGTCATGGCGCAGATTGAGCTACATCGCAGCAGCGGCGAATACGAGTGTGCAGTCTATACGCTCCCAAAGCACCTCGACGAAAAGGTCGCAAGGCTCCACTTGGACAAGTTGGGGGTGCGACTAACCGAGCTCACTGAGCGTCAGGCAGAGTACCTGGGACTCCCCAGGGAAGGACCGTACAAACCGGAGCACTATCGTTACTAGATGATCTGTTCCCATACGTCTCCTGATCGGTAGTCCGGCGGGAGTACAGTTAGATCCATGGCCGCGTTGATGAGGACCTCCGACCAGCTTGTTCTGAAGACCCTCTTGCCCCGGCCTAACGCTCGACGAACTACTCCGCGCTCTCGTAGGCTGTCGCCGCGATGGCGGACTCCCGCGAAGGGATGTCCATGAAGCCCAGAGCGAGA
>CAUZHN010000039.1:0-20524 GCA_963579625.1 Gemmatimonadales bacterium UBA6960 | reverse complement strand
GGTCCGGCCCCCCGGACGCACGCGTTCCCTCCCGCTGGAACGAGCCCAACTGTCTACGCCTATGCAGGTCCATTTTGCCGACCGCCACATTCGGAGTGGGAAAAGGGTATGGCCGCGGTCACCTTCCCAGACTTCCGATGGGGTCGGGTCGACATAAAGACCCTTCAGTTACTGCCCAATGTCTTGGCGCAAGAGGCTGCCCAGAGAGCGGGGGTCGACGAGGCGATCCTAGTCCGAGATGGGATAGCGCTAGAAGGGGCCCGAAGCAACCTGTTCGTAGTCTTGGATGGAATCATTCGAACGCACCCCGCATCTAACCAAATCCTGTCCGGGATCTCTCGTGAACTGGTTCTCGACTTGGCGCGGGACCGGAGGTATGAGATCGAGGAGGGACCGACGCCGGTGGAAAAACTGTGGCAGGCGTCTGAGGTTTTCCTTACCGGTAGCAGTACGGAAGTTTGCCCGATCGTTCGCATCGATGGGACGGATATTGGCCCCGGCACCGTTGGACCGATCACCAGGGACCTCTATGACGCCTTCATACGGAGCGTGGGTTAGGAGCACTCAGCGTCGGAGTGGAATTCCCTCCTCGATGTCCGTCAGGTGAAGAGAAAGTGAACCGACGATCGGGACCTTCGAGGTGAGACGCACGAGTAGTCGGCGCTCGTCGTCGGAGAAGTACACTTCCGCCTCCCCCTCTTCGCCGAAGAGCCCCCGTGACTTGATTATGGGGCGGACAACGATGGTATCAAATATTCCCGCTGGAACTTGGATGGTTTCCTTTCTCAGAACCTCGAGAATCACGGGGTTCCTGTCGGCTCTGAAGTAGCGGTCGAGAGTGTAGGTTTCCCCGACCTTGAGGGGAAGCGTGCGAGCGAAGTAGATGAAAGAGATATCGTCTAGGGGTAAGTTGGTTGTGAGTTTCTCGCTTTCACCCGTGTCCGTCCGTTCCCAGAATCCTGCCTCGGGATAGATTTCGTAGTTTCGATTTGCCCGGTAGCGAACCTCATGGATATCCCTGATAGATCTGAGGGTGGCGAGCGTCTCGATGTCGATCCATGATTGGTAGTGGTTGTTGACTTGCGCGAAGAGAATGCCACCCTGAATCATCCACGTGACGTAGTAGGACGAACGACCCCTCACGGGTTCAACGTTCCAGACCTGCATCAACCCACTACCCACGGACAGTGGCCCCAGCTTGACCTGGTATGCGGTTGTTTCCCCGGGTCCGAAGGGTACCCGTGCGATCGAACTTTCAATCAAGGCAGGTAGCGGAACAGCGCGCATCCCAGATGAGCTTTGAGCGGTCAGCGTATGGACGCAGGTCCCAGAAACAAAGCTGGATAAGAACAGCACCCCGGCCCACCGCCAGACATCTCGTGACCCGCTGATAGTTCCTGCTGGCAGCCTCATCGATCTTGCCCTCCCCAGCGTCTGCTCCGTTCCTGAGGGTGTCCCAAAGCAGTGAGCCTCGCCCGGTGCCCGTCTCCTACTGGTAAATTAGGACCCGGTCCCGCAATTCCCGGAATTCTTCTCCGTCCTGCTCCCAACTCTGGGTGATCACAGTCGCAGACTCCCCTTGTTCGACACCGTTTCGTAGCCGTTGGGTCCCGGCAAGGCGGTCGAAGTGTTCAATGTGCCACTGCCACCGGTCTCCGGACATCCGCCTCACTTCTACGAGTAACACGACCGCAGTGAGAGTGGGATTGTAGCTTTCCGGTTCGGTCACTTCGAGGCGGACCCCACTCACTTCCACGCCATCGAACTTGCCATCGCCAGGATCGCGAGGAGTGAATCGGGCCGGGTGGAACCGCACGCCGGAGAGCCCCGCCCCGGAGAGGATACGAGCGAGTTCGTCACCATCCAGCCAGGGGGCTCCAACCCACTGGAAGGCACGCTCCGTTCCTCTTCCGACAGACATATTTGTACCCTCGAATAGGCATGTGCCGGAGTAATGAAGTGCGCTCTCCAGATCGGGCATGTTGGGTGAAGGCGAACGCCAGGGAAGACCTGTGTCCGAAAACATAGTGTCTCGGGACCAGCCCTCAACGGGAACCACTCGGAGGTCGACTTCGACACCAAATGACCGGCGAAAGAGGATTGCCAGTTCACCTGGCGTCATCCCATGACGCATCGGGAGCGGGTAGCGGCCTACAAAGGACGCGAAGGCCGGATCGAGAATATTTCCCTGAACGTGACGGCCGCCGACAGGATTGGGTCGATCCAGAACAATGAATGGGATCGACGCCTCTCCTGCCGCCTCCATTGCAAGCGCCATCGTGTAGATGTACGTGTAGTACCGTGCCCCAACATCCTGGATGTCGAAGAGGAGGATTTCGATCCCGTCGAGCATCGAAGGAGTGGGTTTCAGCGTTTCTCCATAGAGCGAATGGATGGGGAGCCCAGTCTGGACGTCCACCTGATCCTCGACATCCACCCCAGCCTCGACGGTCCCGCGAATCCCATGCTCTGGAGAGAAGAGGGCGACAAGCTCAATCCCTCGGTGGTCAGAGAGTCGATCGATCGATGGGACGCCATCCGCCCCGATACCGGTCTGATTCGTAATGAGTCCAACTCGGCGACCCTGCACAAGGTGAATGGAGTCCGTGAGCAGTACATCGACCCCAGGCCGCACGACCCCATCTTCATCTTCATCGTCTACGGATCCACAGCTGGCGGCAAGGAGAACGTTCGAGATCACAGCCACCATCCTCCACCGAGTGGATTGTCGCTGCATCGGGATTCTCCTAGTTTTTCTTTGGGTCAGAGTCTCCCGGGGATGGGAGTCCCCGGGGAAATCCGTTCTCGGCCCCTCAGTCCGAACATCGGCAGCCCGTCTGGCCAGGTCAACGAGGGCCCGTGCTCTTCCGTGTACCCTTCGACGACTAGTGTATGCTTAAGAGATCCGCGTTCTACCTTCTCCTGATCGTTCTCCTCGCCGGAAGTTGTGGGCCAGAGTCGAATACGGTCAACACACCGGCCCCCATCCCCCCATCCCGAGAGGCGTCCTCGTTAGGCGATGTGGTGAGGCCAGCTATTGACCAGGACGTGTCTAAGGAGCCCCCCCTCACCAGTGTGGTGGCAGTCCTGTCCCCGGTTGTCCTGGGGGTTGGGTCTGTTCCTCCACCTGCGTCACCCACTGCTCCGGTCGACTTGCCCGAGGATCTTGCCCCGGAGATTTGGGCAGCGGAGATCTTTGATCGACTCTCGCTCCGCCAGAAGGTTGGCCAGATGATTATGCCAAGGGTCCTAGGTGACTTTGCTCCCGAAGGATCTGAGTCCTTCGAACGGATTGCAGCCCTCATCGATGACCAAGAGATCGGAGGGGTCATCGTTTCAGTGGGGACTCCTACAGATATCGCAACAAAGCTCAACGTTCTTCAACGGCGTTCAAATCTGCCGCTTCTGGTCGCGGCGGATCTTGAGACGGGCGCGGGATTCCGGATGCGGGGAGCGGTGTATCTTCCCGGGGGCACAGATCTTGGAGGGGCCTCGGACTTTCCTCCCCTGATGGCTTTGGGTGCCACGGGGGACCCATCCTTCGCTTACGAGATGGGTCGGATTACGGCAGAAGAGGCGCGTGCCGTAGGGATCCACATCCCGTTTGCCCCTGTTCTGGACGTGAACAACAATCCCGAGAACCCGGTTATAAATACGAGATCGTTCGGAGAGGACCCGGAGCTAGTAGCGGCTATGGGGGTGTGTTTTGTTGAGGGAATTCAGGATTATGGGGCGATTGCGACGGGAAAGCACTTTCCCGGTCATGGTGATACGGACGTTGACTCGCATCTCGCGTTGCCGGTGATCAAAGTGGACCGCGGTCGAATGGAGGCGGTTGAGCTGCTTCCCTTCAGGAAGGCGATCGCCGCCGGGATGGGAGCGGTGATGACAGCACATATTGCGTTGCCTGAGTTGACGGAAGCTCCGGATCTTCCAGCAACGCTTTCTCGGAATGTTCTCACGGGACTCCTGAGAGAGGATTTGGGATTCGGTGGTTTAGTCTTTACGGATGCCATGAACATGGACGCCATCGACCGACTCTTCACAAGAGAAGAAGCCGCTGTCCGGGCGGTTGAGGCCGGAGCCGATGTCATACTCATGCCACCGGATCCGGAAGCAGCAATTCGGGGAGTTGTGAACGCGGTCCTTGGTGGTCGGATTGCGGAGTCTCGGATTGAGGAGTCCGTAGGGCGAATCCTCCGATCAAAGGGTGAGGTGGGACTCCATCGAGACCGGATAGTGGACCTCGAGTCCGTTCACATGCGGGTCGGGATTGAATCGAACGTTGCAGTCGCCCAGGAGATCGCTGACCGTTCGCTTACCCTCTTAAGAAATGAGCGAGATCTTCTGCCGTTGGCTGGAACGCACACCGCAAACGTGCTGTCCATCACCTACCGCGCGAGCAACGACCTGATGGCTGGCCGGGCGTTCAACGAGCGTCTCCGTGAAACCTATCCACGGCTTCGGACAGCGGTGGTTGAGAGCGATGTGTCTGCGGAAGAATACGGCCGTCTTTCGCAGCAGGCTCGTGAGATGGACCTGATTGTGATCTCCCTTCACATTACCGCGGTCTCGTCCGAGGGGAATATCGCGGGCACGCCCGAGCTGATGGACTTCCTTCGGGGGATCAGTCGGTTGGGTCGCCCCAACGTTGTGGTCTCCTTCGGGAATCCGTACCTCCTTAGCGAGTTTCCGGACATTCAATCCTATCTCATGGCCTGGAGCGGAGCTGAGGTGAGCCAGCGTGCGGCTGCCCGAGCGCTCGTCGGGGAAATCGGGATCCAGGGGCGGACCCCGACTCGGATTCCCCCGGGCTTTGACATCGGGGCAGGACTCCAAGTCCCTACGTCTGCCGCTGCTTTGCTCGGAGCCGCAGGAGTTTGCAAATGATCCGAGGCCTGAGTTCTTCAGGGATCCCACTAGGCCGACCCGAGCTCCGTGGAGTTGTGTAGATGCTCAGGTTCTTGGCGCTGGCCTGCGTATTCTTGGGATTGCCTGGATGCGTTTCCATCGACTCGAATCCGTCCTCCGCCTTTCCCGCCGGGGTTGATCTCGACTCCAGGCCCTACCTTGTCTCCGAGCTAGACGAGAGGGCGAGTGACTGGGTCGAGGGCACGCTCGAGGGCCTGACCCTACGTGAAGCAGTCGGGCAGCTTGTCTTTCCGTGGATCTCCGGTGCGTACGCTGCCGAGGACGATCCGGAACTCCTCAAGGCTTTTGAGTGGGTTAATCGCTGGGGGGTCGGGGGGGTCGTGATCTCGATTGGGACCCCGCACGCGTATGCAGCGAAACTGAATGCGCTCCAGGAGTGGTCGGACATACCCCTCCTCGTGACCTCCGACTTCGAGAACGGAGGTCCCGGGATGCGACTCAACCACAGTTATGCGCTGCCTACTCTGCTTCCCCAGGGAGGAGGTACGAGCTTTCCGTCCACGATGGCGTTCGGGGCGGTAGGCGAAGAGGAAGAGGTGGAGCGATTCGCAAGGATCACTGCGCGGGAGGCGCGTGCGGTAGGAGTTCACCTCAACTTCGCGCCGGTTCTGGATGTGAATTCCAATCCAGAGAACCCCATCATCAATACTCGAGCCTTTGGTGAATCTCCAGCGGATGTGGCCCGGCTCGGCCGTGCGTACATACGAGGCGCTAGGCAGGGAGGTGTCCTGACGACGGCGAAGCACTTTCCCGGGCATGGGGATACCCAGGTCGATTCCCATCTGGAGTTACCAGAAGTGATCGCAGACCGGACGCGTCTCGATCAGGTTGAGCTGATCCCCTTTTGGGCGGCAGTGGACGAGGGAGTCGACGCTGTGATGACCGCTCACGTCTCTATTCCTGGGATCCTCGGATCCGGGGCTCCCCCGGCTACTCTTTCCCCGGAGTTTATGACCGAACTCTTGCGAGAGGAGATGGATTTCTCCGGTCTCCTCTTCACCGATGCGCTGAGCATGGGGGCGATTACCGACGCCTATGGGGCTGGGGAGGTCGCCGTCCTCGCCCTGGAGGCCGGCGCTGACGTCATCTTGATGCCTGAGTCTGTCCCTACGGCGATTGAGGCAGTCGTGGAATCTGTCGAAGCGGGGCGCGTATCCCGGCTCCGCATCGATGAGTCTGTCCGGAGGATTCTGACGGCTAAGGCCAGGGTTGGGCTGGATCGTAACCGCACCGTTTCTCTGGATGAGGTGACTCGGGTTGTCGGGACTACAGAGCACTGGGATATGGCCAACGAAGTCGCGGCTCGTGCCATCACTCTTCCAAGGGACCGGGATGGGCTGGTCCCTTTCGATCCCGAGGGGATCCACCGGGTTCTCAGCATTACCTATGCTGTCCCCGCTGACCTTGTGGCCGGTCAGGAGTTCGACGCCTCCTTGGCCGGGTTGGTTTCGGAGCTTGCAGCGGCTCGTATCGGTCCCGAGACTTCGGGGGAGGATCTCACTGAGCTCTTGGCCCGGGCTGCGTCTTTCGACATGGTGCTCGTCAGTGCCTATGTGCCACCACGGGCAGGAGCCGGATCGGTAGCGCTGCCGGACGACGTTCAGTCGTTTGTTAGGTCGCTAGGCGCGCGTCAACCGACGGTTCTGATCTCTCTCGGTAACCCTTATCTGTTAAACGCCCTACCCTCGATCGGGACCTATCTGATTGCCTGGGGGGACCGGGAGGTCTCGCAGCGAGCGGTGGCCCGGGCCATCGCAGGTGCTGAGCCTATCAGCGGCCGTTTGCCGATCACGCTGCCCGATCTGCATGAGCGAGGAGAGGGGTTGGACCGGGAGGCAATCCCGACGATTGGCGCTTTAGAGATAGGGCGCACTGATGCTCTTGATCTCATCCCCGCTCCTGATGGCCCGGAGTTCCAGACACCTCCGATTCCAGAAGGGGTTCCTGCCCCCGGGAGCTGGCGGACCCTTACCATCTCGCCTCTTGAGGTGGATCCTGGCACCGTTGGGATGGACGCAGTAGCCCTGGAGGAGCTGGATGCCTACGTGCTCAGTGCCCTCGCGGACTCGGTCGCGCCTGGTGCTGTGCTCGCCATAGCTCGCGGTGGTAAGCTCGTTCGCTTGCGGGGTTACGGCCGTCTGGACTGGGAGCTGGGGAGTCCCGAGGTCACCCCGTTTTCGCTATACGATCTCGCTTCCCTAACTAAGGTTGTAGGCACGACTACGGCGATCATGATCCTCACGGAGGAGGGGGTCATCAATCTAGACGATCTGGTCATCCGCTACCTTCCGGAGTTCTCGCGCGGAGACGCCAGAAAGGCGGAGGTCACCATCCGGGATCTCCTCCTTCACCGGGCCGGCCTTCCCCCTTTCCGACTGTTCTTCGAGGAGCTGGAGGGCTCCGAAGCGGTGAGGGCGGCAGTCTATGAAACTTCCCTCGATACTCCCCCAAGGTCGGGGACTGAGTACTCGGACATTGGGTTTATGACCCTGGCTTGGGTCGTCGAGGCAGTGACCGGTGAGCGCTTGGACCGATTCCTGGAGCGCAGGGTGTTCCGCCCCCTGGGGATGTTTGACACAGGATTCAATCCTGATTGGTTGGAGAGGGGGCGAATTGCTCCAACGGAGCGAGATACCGAGTACCGACCGTACCTCATCGTCGGGGAGGTTCATGACGAGAATGCTCACGCGATGGGGGGAGTTGCCGGTCATGCCGGGTTGTTCTCGACCGCTCAGGATCTGGCGGTGCTCGGAGGCTTGCTTACTAACCGTGGGATGCTGGAGGTGTGCGACTTCGAGCCAAGGAGCGGAGTCCCCTGCGGTGCACGGAGCGCCCCGATTCGCACCCGTTTCCTGGACGAGGAAACCATCCGGCGTTTCACGGCCCGCGCAGGATTGGAGTCGAGTCGGGCCTTGGGCTGGGACACGCCCTCGGGCCAGTCTTCCTCGGGGGATTACTTCAGTGCACAGGCATACGGCCACACTGGGTTTACGGGGACCTCTATCTGGATTGATCCGGAACCAGACCTCTTCGTAATTCTTTTGACGAACCGGGTGAACCCCACTCGCGACAACACCCTCCACATCCCCTTTCGCCGAGCTGTCCACGACTTGGCGATAGCCGCCATTTCTGACCGAGAGATCTCCCCTAGGGATAGTAAATGACCGGACTGGACTGGTCCGTTGTCATCCTCTACTTCGTTTTGGCCACGGGAATCGGCGTATCTTTGGCTAGGAGAGGGGGGCGCTCGCTTGCTGACTACTTCGTGGGTGGCCGAGTTCTCCCGTGGTGGCTAGCCGGAACCTCAATGGTGGCAACCACCTTCGCGGCGGACACACCATTAGCGGTCACGGAGCTGGTTGTTAAGTACGGGGTGGCGGGGAACTGGCTCTGGTGGAATATGGTGATGAGCGGGATGCTTACTGTGTTCTTTTATGCTCGGCTCTGGCGGCGGGCTGGGGTCCTTACCGATGTCGAATTCACCGAGCTCCGCTACGGTGGGAAGCCTGCAGCGATTCTCAGGGGTTTCAGGGCGGGTTACCTGGCGGTACCCATCAACCTGATTGTCATGGGATGGGTCAACCTCGCCATGGTGGAGATTACATCAGTGGCTCTGGACATCCCACGTCTCTGGGCTCTTCTGGTCTGCTTCTTCCTCGCTTCTGGCTACTCCGTACTGTCCGGGCTATGGGGAGTTGTAGTGACGGACTTCTTTCAGTTCGGGCTAGCGGTGGGAGGCGCCGTGGTACTCGCGGTGTTCGCGGTGGATGCCGTGGGTGGGATCTCGGGACTGGAAGCAGGTCTTGCTGAGGTCTACGGATCGTCCGAAGCGGCACTCGCCCTCCTTCCCAGCCAAGGCGCAGCCTGGATGCCCGCGATCACCTTCGCTGTCTACTTGGGAATGAATTGGTGGGCATCATGGTATCCGGGTGCTGAGCCGGGAGGCGGTGGATACATCGCGCAGAGGATTTTTTCCGCCCGCACTGAAAAGGATGGGGTTCTCGCTACACTTTGGTTTAACGTGGCACATTACGCGGTCCGCCCCTGGCCCTGGATCTTGGTCGCGCTTTCCTCAACGATCCTCTACACGGACCTGGAAAATCCGCGTCAGGGCTACGTGATGGCGATCATGGATCTCCTTCCGTCCGGTATCAGAGGGCTATTGCTAGCGGGTCTTGCCGCTGCATACATGTCCACGATCTCTACCCAATTGAACTGGGGGGCCAGCTATCTCGTAAATGATGTGTATGCGCGGTTCATCCGGACGGATGGAGAAGAGGCACACTTCGTCAGAGTGTCTAGAGGTGCGACCGTGCTGCTGATGCTAGCGTCACTCCTCGTGACGTACTTCATGACCTCCATTGAAGGGGCCTGGAGGTTCCTTCTAGCAATCGGTGCGGGGACGGGACTAGTTCTGATCCTCCGGTGGTATTGGTGGAGGATCAACGCCTGGTCGGAGATTTCCGCGATGGTAGCCTCGCTGGTCGTCAGCCTGGTCCTCTGGTTTGGAGCGGGACTAGACCCCGACGACCCTGGGCAGTGGGCTGGAATCATGATCGCGACCGTCTTGAGCTCAACGGTCGTATGGGTTGCGGTGACCTTCCTGACTACTCCGGAGTCTGACTCGGTCCTCGATGGTTTCTACAAGAAGGTGCGTCCAGGCGGCCCCGGCTGGTACGGCGTGGCGAGCCGACTCGGTTTCGGACGGGAGGGAGTCGATGGTGGGGCACTGAACTGGACGAATTGGGCCGCCGGTGTCACCGCGGTGTACACGGCCCTCTTCGGAACGGGGAAGGTGATCTTCGGAGATTGGGGACAGGCGGTGGTTTTCCTCGGGATCTCACTATTCTCATTCGCCTGGATTGCGAAGAATCTCAGGTCGATGGGTGCCGACCGCGTCAACCTGGGCGCTTGAGGTTCCCGGTTCCTCACTCTTCAAGTCCTCCCAGGAGGGGCCGAACACCAGTGAGCTCGATTCAGATGCGTCAGGAATGAGCAGGGAGTGGAGTCGACGGACCAAGCCCGGCGCCTGATCCTCGTCGACTACGAAAGTCAGGTTTAGATCATTCGCCGCTTGACTGACCAGATGCACGCGGTGCTCCTCAAAAGTCTCAAGGGCTGGTCCCATCCGAGGCAACATCGTTCGGATTCGGCTGCCCACGAGACTCACTGCGGCGCAGGGCCGTATGATTCGGACCCGACAGAACGCGGAGAGTCGTGTCTCCAATTCGTCGAGGGTCTTCTGGTTGAGGAGGGTGGCCCGAGAGTCCAGAGATACCGTCACGTTGGTCTCGGAAGTGGACACCAGGTCAATGGACAGGCCGATTTGGTGGAACACCGAGAATGCGCGTGCGAGGAACCCCACTTCGTGCCACATGCCGAGGGTTTCCATTGAGACCAACACGACTTTCCGCTTCCACGAAATGGCTTTAACCTGAGGTGGTTCCTCGTTTTCGGTCCGCTCGATTATCGTGTTCGGAGCGGTTGGATCCAGCGTGCTCTTGAGGTGGATGGGAATCCCGCGGTCCCGGAGCGCTCGTATAGCCCGCGGGTGCAGTACCTGGCTCCCCGTAGTCGCAACTTCCTGTGCTTCCTGATAGTTCAGCCGTCGGAGGAGTCGAGCGGAGGGCACGACCTGAGGATCCGCACTGAACATTCCGGGCACATCGGACCACACCTCGAGGCGGTCCGCGCCCCACTTCCCAGTGAGATACGCCGCCGCAGTATCTGAGCCACCACGACCCAAAACCACGGTCTCCCTATTCTTGTTTCGAGCCGTGAACCCCTGGGTTAGACCGATCCCCACGACAGTGTCTAGGTGTGCTTCAAGATCCTGATCCAGTTCCGCGTCACACTCTGCCGAGAGCCAGACAGCGTCTCCGGACTGCCGACCGGTCGTGACCGCGGTGAGGAGATCGCCTGCTTCGAGCCATTCGACTGGAATTCCATGAGATCGGAGGTAGGCAGCACCGATGCGCGCCGATAGGCGCTCGCCGAAGGCCAATATTCGAGCTCGCACTCGGGGCGTGACCTCCCCGGTCAGAGCGATTCCTTCAGCAGCTCCCCTCAACTCGGCAAATTCTTCCCGGAGGATAGATAGACCGTCCAGATCGAGCTCCAGAGCGAGACGATGGTGACGCTTGGTCAAACCCCCCAATAGCCTCAAGTGACGCCCTGCGATCGCTTCTTCCGGGAGAAGGTCGAGACCGTCCGTAATTCCGGAGAGAGCCGAATGAACGATGAGAATCTTCTCCCCTATATCTAGACGGGTCCGGGCAAGCCGGGAGATGGCTGTCCATCCAGCGGCAGAGGAGACGCTGGAGCCCCCAAACTTGAGAACAACCCGGGGTGCGGTCGGAGTGGACATCGATGTGAGGGCTAGGTTGGAGAATTGTACAGGGTTTGAGGATAATCGAATTTTCCCCTGAGGACAGTCACTTTCCCCTTGTCCTCCTCCAATAGATTTCTACGTTGAGCGGGATGCTCGCCGTGGGATGCTACGTCCTCCGGTAGTACCTTCCTCGTCTGGAAGGGATGCGAGTGTTAACGGAGAGATGCGGATGGCTGCTTTCAGCCCCCTAGACTTTACCGTTGTAGTGGTCTACTTGCTTGGCGTTACAGCTTGGGGCGCGTGGCTCGGACGTAATCAGCGAAGCGCGAGCGACTACTTCCTGGGTGGTAGGGATCTGCCGTGGGGTGCGGTGCTCCTCTCCGTTGTGGCCACTGAGACCAGTACTCTCACCTTTCTCTCCATCCCGGGCGTAGCCTACTTGGGGAACCTGGGCTTTCTTCAGCTCACCCTCGGCTACCTGGTCGGCCGGGTGGTAGTCGCAGTGGTCTTGCTTCCCGCCTACTATCGCGGTGATCTGAATACGGCGTACTCGTTACTCGAGAAGCGATTCGGCATCGGTACCCGCCGGTTCACCTCCGGTGTCTTCATGATCACCAGGCTCTTGGCCGACTCGGTTCGATTGTTTGCCACGGCCATCCCTCTCGCTTTGATCACGGGATGGCCGTACCCCTTATCGATCGTGGTCATCGGGGTGCTGACGCTTGTCTACACCTATTTCGGTGGGATTAGAGCTGTAGTCTGGGTGGACTCACTACAGATGGGTCTATATCTGGTCGGCGCAGCCTGCGCTCTCTGGGTGCTCCACTTTATGGTTCCGGGGGGATGGGGTGCCGTGCTTGAAAACGCGGCTGCTGCTGACAAACTTGCCTTGCTGGATTTGTCTCTAGATCTCTCGGTACCCTATACCCTCTGGGCAGGTCTGTTTGGGGGGGGCTTCCTCGCGATGGCTTCCCACGGGACGGATCAACTCATCGTGCAGCGTTTACTGACGTGCCGTGACCTGAGAGCCTCCCAGAAGGCATTGATCGGAAGCGGCGTGCTGGTTCTCGTTCAGTTCGCGATCTTTCTAGTGATCGGTATCGGACTTTGGGCCTTTTACGAAGGACGGGAATTCCCGGTCGCCGACGAAATCTTTGCGACCTTCATCATCGAAGAGCTTCCGGTAGGAATCACCGGCTTCCTGATTGCTGGGGTCTTTGCTGCGGCGATGTCTTCGTTGTCATCGTCCATCAATTCCCTCGCTTCGGCTGCGGCCTATGACTTCTGGGCTCCGCTCTCAAGGGCTGTGGGCGATGAGTTCAGGGTGTTGAGGGCTGGGAGGGTATTCACTCTGATCTGGGCGTTCCTGCTGATAGCCATCGCTGTGGCGTATGTGCCGATGAGCGAGGATGCTGCGGCGGTAGAGGTTGCCCTTACGATCGCCTCGCTCGTTTACGGAGGTCTCTTGGGCGCGTTCTTCCTCGGTATCGTCGACCGCCGGGCTAATCAACGGGGTGTGATCGTCGGAATGACTGCGGGGATTGGTATCACCATATCGATCTGGATCCTGGCGGCGGCTTCGGTAGGTTGGCCTTGGTTGGTACCGATTGGGGCATTCGTCACTGTGCTTGTTGGCGCGGTAACCAGTCGGCTGGCTTCCAGACGGAGGATGGGGTGAGCCAGCCCGTAGTTCGAGTCGTAGGTATTGATGGGGGGGGGACGCACATCCGTTGCATATTGGCTGACGAGGAAGGTCGAACTCTAGCCCAATCTGAAGGGGGGGCGGGACTGCTCGGAACGGGCAAGGAAGGGACAGTGGCCGATCGCATCGTAAAACAGGCGAGAGATCTCGCCTCCGAGTCCGGTACCTCGCTTCCAGTTGATGCATTGTGCGCCGGTCTCGCTGGTGTCGCGGGAAGACCCGCGGTCCGGGAGTGCGTAGAACTGCGAGTCAGGGAAGCGGCAGTCGCTCGAAGCGTCCTGATCACACCGGATTATGAGATAGCGTTTCTGGACGCGTTCGGGCACGGAGACGGGATCCTTATCATCGCCGGCACAGGCTCCGTCGCGGTCGGTCGAGCCGGGGACGGTCCCTTGGTTCGCGTTGGGGGCTGGGGCTCGCTGATCGGCGATGAAGGAAGCGGTTATCGAGTGGGTCTGGGGGGTGTGAGGGCGGTAATACGCGCTGCTGAGGACCGCAACCCTCCGTCGTCGCTCAGCGAGAGTCTTTTTGGTGCGCTCGGCGTCGAGTCCGTGCAGCAGGTCTTTGAGTGGAGCGAAGGGGTCACCAAGGCGGAAGTGGCGGCCCTTGCTCCGCGGGTTATCGAGGAGGCTAACCGTGGAGACGAAGTGGCCTGTAAGATTTCTGCTCGTGCAGTGGAGGGGCTGGTGCAGCATGCCGAGGCCCTCGCTCGAACTGTCCGGATCGCAGAGCAGCCAGCCATAGCGCTCGTTGGGGGATTGGTCGAGCCCGGAGGTCTCCTTCGGGACCGAGTTGTCCTCGCCCTTGAGCGTGCTGGATTTCGGACGATGCCTGATCGGGTGTCCCCAGTCCGGGGAGCCGTTCGGTTGGCCTTGGAGAGGTAGGCCACCGAGTCGCCTGAGGACTCGGGGTCACATTGGCTGCCAAGATCAGCGGCCTAGTGTCAGGGAACGGGTGAATTCAAATCTCCAAATCGTTTGCACTTCGATTGAGGAACCAGAAGAGCCTTCTCGGCCGGAATACGGGGGATCAGCGTCTGGGTCCCATACATAACAGAGACTCCCGGCTCCCTTCAAAGAATCTCCGAAGGGAGCCGGGAAAGAAGACTGCGTGAGGTCACCAGCAGAGGCATGAGACCGCGCATGCCACAAAAAGGGTTAGCGACCCGGGACCATGAGGTGTGCAGTTGAGGTGCCGGCGCCCATGATCCACACGCCGTCACTCTTTCTCGAATCCGGTATACCGAGGGACTCTCTGGTAGCGAATGGCACAACGATGCTCATGTGTGATCGAGCACTCGCTTGGTCAGCCCCCATCAGGTGGTCGTAGATCGTACCGAACCCTGACACCGCCCGGGTGCCATCTCGCTCGGCTGCATCGAACATGGCCTGGATCTCATCGGAGGTCCCACCCGAGTTATTGAACGCGTGGTTTTGCTCGACCCGAGCTCGATTCTCCTCGCTCGTGCAATGCGCGGCAAACTGGTCGGCCGAACTTTCGTCCCAGCACATGACTCCGTTCGAGCCTTGACGCAAGACCTCAATTGAACCGTCATTCGCGAATGTAATCACGGTTGCGTCCGCTTGAAGCCGGGCCGGGGCGGCAGCCACGGCGCGCGCGATCTCGGCATCTGCCATTTGCGCATTTGCCGCTGGTGGTAGGGCTACGGCGGCACAAAGGAACAGGAAGACGCGTTTCATTGATGATCTCCAGTAAGAGTATAGTTGGTCGTCTTTTTGGAAGCCTGAGCTAGATTGAGGCACTGTAGTTCAGGAATCTGAAAAAGTATTCCGTCCTGTTCTGGGCGGCAAGTAATAACACGGGCCGCAGAAGGGTTAGCGACTCACTCGGTCGATCACCGTAAGACTTCTTCGAGGGTCGTCGCAGCGTCGGTCTTATCGTCCCGGTACTTCACCACGATCGGTGCGTAGAGCTGGAGGCCCTGCTCCCTAGCGAAGCTTCCTTGCGCTGGCCTGGTACCCGGCACTACCACCGCTCCTTCAGGCACAGTCAGAGGATCTCCTTCACGGCTTCGATAGACGACTCCCTTCACTAGGTCGAAGAGGGGCGTGGCTGAAGTGAGCTGCACACCTGGCGCGATGACTGCCCTCCGGCCCACGAGCACACCCTCGAACACGCCGACATTGGCCCCAATCATGGCTTCGTCCTCAATGATTACGGGTCGGAGTCCGATAGGCTCCAGAACTCCCCCTATCTGGGCTCCTGCGCTTAGATGGACCTTCGCTCCTATCTGAGCGCAGGAGCCCACAAGGACATGGGAGTCTACCATGGACCCCTCCCCGACCCATGCGCCGACGTTTACGTATGCGGGTGGCATGATGACAACCTGAGGGCCGAGGTAAACGCCAGCCCGGACTGAACTTCCTCCCGGGACGATCCTGACGTTTTCGGCGATTCCTTTGGTGTTTCGCAACGGAAGGGTGTCCCGGTCAAAGAATCGAAAGAGAGTATCCTGGCTTTCATCGTCCGGAAACATCTTGGTCTCGCCGACCCGGAAAGCAAGGAGGATCCCCTGTTTCACCCACTCGACCGCCCGCCATCCATCGGCTTCCCGGGTCGCGGCCCTTACATCTCCTTGCTCCAAAGCAGCAAAAAGTTGGGCGACGATCGCACGGGCGGCGGCGCGGTCCCGGAGGAGCGACTGGTCTGCGAGCTGCCCTATGGCTGTACTCAGCTCGGACAGAGGAATGGGCGTGGTCATTCGCGGTCTCCGCTTGCCAGCATTGGTAGGGAGGAGCTAGGGAGCGATCAGCGAATCGTCACCGAGCAACTCTTTCATCACATCTGACATCGTGAACACACCGGATCGGCCCTCCAGCCACTCGGCTGCCAGGACCGCTCCCCGGGCGAAGCCAGCCCGACTCCTTGCCTCGTGCCGTAGCTCGATCCTGTCGTCGGGGCCCTCGATGCCCACCGCATGTACTCCGGGCACCGAACCCACTCGGGCCACTGTGACCTGGAGATCTTCAGCGTCGATTGGGGTCTCCTCGCGGAGCTCAGATGTCCATCGAGTCTTCCGATCTAACTCGTGGACCACGAGATCCGCCAATCTGCGTGCGGTCCCCCCAGGGTGATCGGCCTTGTGCCGATGATGGGTCTCCGATACGTGAACGTCGTAGTCATCCACTCGGTTCAGAAGCCGGATCGCGGACTGCACAACCCGTGTGAACAGGAGCATTCCGATTGAGAAGTTTGGGGCAGAGAGGAGTCCGGTGCCGGCCTCTCTAACCAATCCTTCAATTGCCTCCCGCTCTTCGTCCCACCCTGTCGTGCCCACCACCACGTTGACTCCATGATCCGCCGCATGCCGAATGTTGTCGTGGACAGCCGAAGAAACGGAGAAGTCGATCGCAACCCCCGCACCCCTAAGGGCGTCGGAGGTGATCCCCTCCCCGCCCTCGTTTGAGAACTCATCCAGAATCAGGGTGACCTCGTGTCCGCGCTCCAGAGCCGCCGTTTCAGCCGCCTGACCCATCCGGCCGTGTCCAAGCAGTGCGAGCTTCATGAATCCTCCCTACCGAAGTGCGGGACGAGATGTCGGAGGCTGGTCAATGTGACAGCCACTATGCCGGCTTAACTCGTTGGTATGAAATGATGTGACAGGGTTATGTCTTATGCCTAATGACACGTCTCATGCAACTCGTCGGGGCGGATCTTCGCTGGTTTGACATGGGCTCGGTTTGACCCAAGTAGCGCGAAAATGTGTCACATCACTGCCTTGAGAGGAAGAAGGGAGGACATACCATGGCTGTCTCACAGTATCGTGATCGGAACTGGTTTGCACCTTGGAAGGAGTTCGATCAGGCGAGTCGTCATCTGGATTGTATTTTCAGCGATTCGGGTCTCGAGGATCAAGGGGCAAAGTGGCTACCCTCGGTGAACGTAGAGAAGATGCAGGACGAATTGGTTCTGATTGCCGAGTTCCCCGGACTGAAGAAGGAGGACATCGAGATTGAGGTGGATAACAATGTCCTGAGGATTCAGGCGTAGAAGGAAGAAACCAGCTAGGAGAATGAGGAACGGACGTATCCTGTGTCGGAGCGATGACACGAGAGCTTCCGACGCTCGTCATACTCTTCCGCACACTGTATCCGCAGACGACATATTGGCTACTCTAAAAGACGGAGTTCTTCACGTACGCATGCCGAAGGCTCACGAGTCGAAGGGTCGGACGATCAATATCCTTAATCAGTCCTGACCTGCAGGGAGGGGCTGGTTAGCAGGGATCTTGAAGGTCTCGGCCGGAGTCACCCGGTTGGGATCGATCTGTTTTCGCAGTCTCCCTCCATCTGCTCAAGCCGCTGAGATAGATTCTCTAAGAGCTCGGGCGAGTTTGCAGCTAAAACCGATCCGGCGATTTGAATGTCCAGCGGGTTGCCTTCCTTCCGGCGAGCTACACCACCTGCTTCGCTCAGGATCACCAATCCCCCGGCGATATCCCAGGGGTAGAGACGGGTTTCCCAGAATGCGTCGAGCGAGCCCTGTGCCAGATAGCAGAGGTCGAGGGCTGCCGATCCGCCGCGACGGATCCCGGAACATGCTGGGAGAACGCGCTCGACCTCCCTTAGGTAGGACGGCAAGTCGGCTATTTGTTTGAATGGGAATCCAGTGCCAATCAGTGCGAGTCGGAGTTTACGAATCTGCGAGACATGAATCAGCTCGCCGTTTCGGAAAGCCCCCTGGCCACGGGCCGCCCACCAGCGCTCCCTTGTCGCCGATGCAACAACCGCTCCCGCCACCACCTCCCCTCGGATGACGACGCCGACAGAGGCGGCGTACGCCGGGTGACCGTGAAGAAAGTTCGTTGTTCCATCCAGGGGATCCACAATCCAGAGAGGCATATTCGAGTCTGCTGGTCCCGCCCGCCCGCCGCCTGGATGTTCCTCCTCTGAGAGTACCCGATGGGTGGGAAAACGCCGCTGAATCACTCCCAAAGCGGCATCTTGCGCCTTTAGATCCACATGAGACACGAAGTCAGATGTCCCCTTTTCGATTGCGTCCTCTGCCAGAACATGCCCACAGAAGTCCTTGTGCACGCCGGCAGCGGCCTCAGCAGCTTCGAGGGCAGTATTGAGCAGGTCGGATCCGGAGGTCATTGTCGATGGCGGTTGGCAGAGGGCAGGCTGGGTGGGGTCGCCCAGTTTTCGGTGCGCTGCTAAGTTAGCGACGCTACAGATGAGCGACCACGCTAGTCACTTACTTCAATCCGGCAGTGATGGCGAACGATCCCAAACCCCAACGAGTCTTCAGTGGAATGCAGCCGAGTGGAGAGGCTCACCTCGGCAACTACCTTGGGGCGCTCAGGCAGTGGGTTGAGTTGCAGAAGAGCCATGAATGCTTCTTCTGCATAGTGGACGAGCATGCGATCATTGGCGAGTACCTCCCGAACGAGCTGCCACAGAGGGTTTTCGATCTTGCGCTGAGCTTTCTGGCGGTGGGGCTGGATCCGGATCGGAGCACGATCTTTGTTCAGTCGGACGTTCCCGAGCACGTAGTTCTGGCGTGGCTATTCAACTCGGTGGCTCCGGTTGGGGAGCTCGAGAGGATGACTCAGTTCAAGGAAAAGTCGGCTCGCCTGAAGTCCATTCCGGCGGGGCTGCTGAATTATCCCATTCTGCAAACTGCGGACATCCTTCTGTACAGAGCCCAGCTTGTTCCGGTTGGAGAAGATCAGCTACAGCATTTAGAGCTTTCCCGAGAGATCGCTCGGCGTTGGAATGCCCGGTTCGGAGCCTATTTCCCCGAGCCGCAACCAGTCCTGAGCCCCACTAGTCGGATTCTGGGGCTGGATGGGGATGCGAAGATGAGTAAGTCGCTCGGCAACACCGTTAGTATCCGGGCCGAACCAGAAGAGATCTGGGAGAGGGTGCGTACGGCGGTGACGGACCCGCAGCGAGTACGTAGGACCGATCCCGGTCGCCCGGAGGTCTGCAACGTGTTTAGCCTACACAAGCTTTTCACCCCTCCCGAGCAGATTCCAGATATCGAGGGGCAGTGTCGGGAGGCGACCCGCGGCTGTGTGGATTGCAAGCGGATTCTCGCTGACCAGATCGCTGACAGCTTCGCCGAGGTTCGTGAGCGAGCGCTGGAGTTGGAGGCGCACCCGAAGAGAGTGCTTGAAATCCTGGATGCGGGCGCTGAGCGGGCCAAGGCTGAGGCTAGGATAACATTGGATGAGGTCAGACACCGAATGGGGATGTCCTGGAGAGACCTGGGTGAGGGAGCGACGGGATGACACTCCACCTCGCTAGCGGTTCTCCGGCCAAGGACTTTTCGGGGGTGTTCGTCCCGACGACGACACCCTTCGATTCTGTAACTGGTGCACTAGATCTGGTCGCCCTCAGAGCAAACCTGCGTCGGCTTCTCGCGACCCCACTCCGGGGTGTGGTTGTAGGCGGCACCACCGGAGAGTCTGTTCTCCTGATGCGAGAGGAGCGGAGGGCAGCGCTGGAAGCTGCGCGAGATCTCCTCGCTGAGGAGCAACTGCTGATTGCAGGAACCGGAGCCGAGTCGACCAAGGAGACACTTCGATTGAGTTCGGAAGCGGTCGAGGCTGGCGCTGACGCGATCCTCGTCCAACCACCCGCGTTCTTCCGCCGAGCGATGAGCCGTCAGCACCTGAGCGAGCACTACCGAACAGTGGCTGATGAATCGGCCGTTCCGGTAATCCTGTATCAGGTGCCGCTGAGCTGTAGCACGATTGAGTTATCGACCGGTCTTGTCGCAGAGCTATCGGAGCATCCTAACGTTATTGGTCTCAAGGACTCTCGCGGGGACCTGACTGCTCTGAACGACCATCTGATTCAGGTGGGGGAGGGGTTCCAAGTCTTCGTGGGGAATGGCGCCAAGCTTTATGCGTCCCTAGAGCTGGGGGCCGCAGGAGGGATCCTGGGTATTGCCAATCTGGTGCCGGTAGAGGTGACGGATATTTTTATGAACTACAAGAGTGGGCGAACTGCTGAGGCCGCTCGGATCCAGGAACGGGTCGCGCCTCTACACAACGAGATCGTGGGTGTGCTCGGAGTGGCGGGCATCAAGGCTGCGCTGGATATGCTCGGGGGGTATGGTGGGCCTCCGAGAAGTCCTCTTCGGCCAGTCGATGGGCAGACGTTGGAGGAAATCCGAAAAGTGTTGCGCACGGCGGGTTTTCTTGACATTGGTGCTGGCTGCGGGTAGCTTCTCCTTAAGGATCAAGTAGCGAACAGCCCATCCCCCAGGGATGGGCTGTTTTCACATCTATCGGTGTCTGGATAGCGCAGGCTATCCGACTATTCAAAGGGGAGAGCCGAAGGTGCACCAGCGAGCTGGAGAGGGCCGGTGCGTTGTGGTGGTCGGTTGCCAGTGGGGCGACGAGGGTAAGGGGAAGATCGTCGACGTTCTAGCTGAGGATGTCGACGTAGTGGCTCGATACCAGGGAGGCGCCAACGCAGGGCATACGGTACACGTAGGAGACCAGGAGTTCGTGCTCCATCAGATCCCGTCGGGTATTCTTCATTCAGGAAAGCGATGCCTCTTGGGAAATGGCGTGGTCCTCGACC
>CAUZHN010000038.1:0-20524 GCA_963579625.1 Gemmatimonadales bacterium UBA6960 | reverse complement strand
GGGGGCTCCAGTCAAGGATCCGCTCTCGGGTTTCAGGGCATACCGGGTAATCGTACTGAAGAAGGCGCTCCGGGGGCTAGATGAAGGCCGAAATCTGGTGGCAGCTGATGGCTGGGGTGCAAATCTGGAGCTCCTTTTCAGGGTTGCCCCTTACGCAAGGCGGATCGCAGAGGCACCGATCACGGCGGATTTCCTTCGGCGGGAGCGCGCCTCTCGATTCCGAGTCTTGCCAAGTCTCTGCGGATTGTTAGGCTTGCGCCGAACTGTGTGGCCTTCTTCTCAGGAATCCTCCTGACGCTCGGATCCTCCTCCGGACTCCTGTTCGATCAAGAAAAGGGAAGGTCCGCGGAGCTTCTTCCCCTTGATCCGGATCTGAAAGTTGTACGGACCCGGCTGAGGGAAGATCACCCCTTCAAGGGGGAGAATAAGCTGGGTTCTGGGGGGGGGGCGATCGACCGGTTGTCTCTCGACATCGGTGTGACCGTCCACCGTTAACGCTGGACGACCGTCCGGGGTCACCAAGTCCACCCGGAACTTGTTCCTCCCTTCGTCAGTCCGATCCCACTCAATTGTGGTCACGAGCATCATCCGGTCCTGC
This sequence comes from Gemmatimonadales bacterium UBA6960, assembly GCA_963579625.1. Lineage (GTDB taxonomy): Bacteria > Gemmatimonadota > Gemmatimonadetes > Longimicrobiales > Gaopeijiaceae > JAAXGI01. Next base: position 19,926 of record CAUZHN010000038.1, on the reverse strand, counting down.
TTGGCCGGGAACCCGGGTGCAGAAAGTTGACTGAATACGCCTTGAATATCCATCTTTCCGTCGGGACGTATGTGCGCGTTGTCACACAGCATAGATAGTTGCACGTGCATGGCTAGGTCGGCCCTTTCTGGATCGGTTGTGGGGGGGTGTACTCTGGGCGGCCCCACCCACCACCTCCCGGTGATTGGACGCTTACGACGGCTCCTGCTTTCGCATCGAAGTTGGTTTTTGCTGCGAGCGCCTGAGTTTTCCTTCCGTGTTGGAGCAGATTTTGCCCCGGGGCTCCCGCCTGTCCACCTGCTTGCCCAGACGGGCCAGACTGCCGACGCTCGCTCCAGAGTGTGACCTGCGCCGGGCTTAGGAGTTCGAGGTCCCTGCGGAGACCCTCGCCTCCAGGATGCTTACCGACTCCGCCCGATCCGCGGCGGATCGAATATCGGAGGACACGAAAGGGATACGCGTGTTCCAGTGCCTCGACTGGCGTATTCAAGGTGTTCGACATATGCGTGTGGACGCCCGAAAGGCCAGGACCGTCAGGACCTCCGCCCATTCCGCCGCCGATCGTCTCGTAGTAACTGAACGGCTCCCCTGTTCGAGGGTCGATTCCACCAATCATCGTGTTATTCATCGTACCCTGAGACAGCGCGGGAATTCGACGGGGGAGAGCCTGTGCGAATGCCCGAAGAAGAACGTCGGTTATCCTCTGACTAGTCTCGACGTTACCGGCTGCGACCGCTGCAGGCGGTTCGGCATTCACTACGCTTCTCGGAGGAAGCTTTACCTCAAGCGCATCCATCGAGCCTCCTCCCGCTGGGAGTGAAGCGGCTAGGATATCCTCCACAACGCAGCGAATTACATAGCGACATGCCGACACAGTGACCGCTGCAACGGCATTGACGGCTCCCTCCACCTGTGGTGAGGTCCCCGCGAAGTCAACCCGAATCAGGTCTCCGTCAACGGTTATCTCCGCACAGATCGGGATCGGTTTCTCGCTCACTCCGTCTCCTTCGAGAGTGTCCTCGGCATGCCATGTACCGTCGGGAATCTTCCGGATGCCTTTGCGGAGGAGGAGGTCTCCGTACTCGAGAAGTTGGCGCTGAGCTGCCAACAATCTGGACACACCCACCCGGCTTGAAATCTCGAGGAGTCGGTGAGTTCCGGTATGGAGTGCGCCGAGCTGCGCTTCCATGTCGCCTTCCCGCTCGTCTGGCGTCCGCACGTTTGCCAGAATCAATCTCCACACCTCCTCGACCTTCTGGCCCTGGCGAAGCAGCAATACCGGGGGAACTCGAAGTCCTTCCTGATAGATCTCTCTCGAGATCGGCATCGAACCTGGACTCATCCCACCGATATCGGAGTGATGCGCTCTGGCAGCTACGTATCCCAAGTGGTGGTTGGTCTGATCACTGATGACGGGGGCCAGAACTGTGACATCCGGAAGGTGGGTTCCTCCTTCGAACGGATCGTTCAGTACTGCGACATCGCCTGGGTCCAATCGGCCGAGGGCACTGAGTGCAGCCGAGACGCTCATGGGCATCGCCCCGAGGTGGACCGGCATATGATCTCCCTGGGCGACCGGGTGTCCGTTGGGAGAGAATAGTGCGCAGGAGTAGTCCCTTCGTTCCTTGATGTTCGGAGAGAAAGCGGCCCGGCGGAGGGCGGCCCCCATCTCCTCGGCGAGTGCTGTGAAGAGGTGTCGGAACACCTCCACCTCCACTGGGGAGATAGATTCGGTCGAGATCTTCCCGGTAGGGATCATGGCCGAAGGCCAATGGTCTTCATCAGGGGCGTCGCTTCAATTACTTTGTTTGCTGTACATTTTTCTGGCCTGGGTAGCTCTGTCAACGGGTGGGCTTCCCGCATCGACGTATCAGGGGGCGAGGTGAGTAACGTCTCATCAGTGAGGGAGCGCCCCAGACAAACTCCATTAATCCGAACCGTAACCATAAGATGGAAGTGTCATGTCCGATAGGAATCAGCTGAAGAAACGCGCGCGCGATGAACTTTTCAGCCACATTAACAGATGTGGTGTGCTTCAAGCAGGGCACGAAGAACAGGAGCAGTGGCTGGACGAAACGATGGGATATCTGGCGGAGCGTTTCCCTGATCTGGGGAAAGCAGATCTCCGTGAGCTACATACCCTGGGACTACGGTTTTGCCGACCAGCCATCCAGCGTCGCAAGGACATGAGTGATGATGAAAGCGATGACGGTGAGACGGTGACGGCCGGTGCAGAGGACACCTCGGCGGGCTAACGGGTGTTCGTGTCGGTCACGCGATAAACGCTATGCGCGTGGCCGGACGCGGTAAATCTATGGGGTGAAGGCGACACCAGATATTCGGTGACAGCCTTCGCCCCTTCTTTTTTCGTTCCCTTTTTGTCCGGTCAGTACTGGGGGGAAGTGCTTTGGGAACGTAGGTGAGAGGGTGGTCCGCGAGGCATCTCGGATTTAGATTCGGGCAGAGCTGCTCTGGCGTCTCCAGGTGCGTCGGGACGGCATGGCTCCCTTCCCCCACTTCCCGCCAGGGAGAGCCCGGGCATGTCTGACCGATTCTGGAGCTCGGAGGAGTATGACGAGCGAGCTCACAGTCTCTACAACGATGGTGACTTCGACGGGGCCCTCGAGACGTTGAAAGAGGGCCTCGCTCTCTATCCAAATGCGGTGGAGCTGTACGCTGGTCTAGGCCACGCTCGCCTTGCCCGGGAGGAGTTTGCCTGGGCTCGCCTAGCATTCGAACGTTCATTGGTCCTCGACCCGGCGCATGAGGACGCGATGGTCGGGATGGGACAAGTGCTTGTCAGGCTTGGGCAGGTGCGCGATGGGATCGCGTTTTTCCGAAAAGTGGAGGCACTGGGATATACGGATGACGTCGAGTTCATGCTTACAATGGGGCGCGCTCTGTACCGAGAGGATCTGTTCGCTCAGGCCAAGGAGGTGTTTACCCGGCTGGCAACAGCTCGTCCTGACTCGGCAGACGCAGCAGCAGCGATTGGCTATTGTCTCCGCCGCTTGGGGGATGAGGTAGAGGCTTGTCGGTATTTGAGACGGGCCCTTCGGCTCGATCCGGATCTCCATGAAGCCCGAACGTACATGGGTCAACTGCTCTACGATCGGGGTGATTGGGAAGGGTCGTTGAGAGAGCTCGAACGTGTTCCTCCAGCTGAGCATTGGGACGCCCTTGCGGTGTGGAGGGTACTGGAACTCAAGTCGTCGGTGTTGGGGTTTGCCGAAGGAGATCCGCGTCTATTTCCCTGGCGTGAGCGGCTGGATCAACTTGAAGCCGTAGAGGCCGATCCAGTGGAGCAGCTACTCGCGGAAATAGAAATGAGCCTGTCGAGTCCCGATTCCTGGACCGTGCGCGATGAGAGTCAGCTTGAACTATTCGGAGTTACTAAAGGTTCTGACTGCGAGAACATAGTTGTCCAAGTGCGGCTTTCTGGGGGGCAGGTCATCAGGGGAAGCTGGCACGAGGTAGTCAAGCAGTTTAGGGGTCACGTTGGATTTACGCACGAGCCTCTCACCCTGTTTATGCGCAGGATGGCGGAACGATGGCACGAACAATACGAGGTAGAGGTTTCCTCAACGGATCCCGAAGCGTTCCTGCGTAGCGCAGCTAGATTCGGCCTACTTCGACTGATGGAGCCCACGGACGATCAAGGTATTGGAGATGTGGAGTGACTGACGGGGCCATAGATTCACCGACCCACCCGATAGACGAGGGCGGAGACCTGGTTGGGCGATTTTACAGGGTCTTGGTCGAGTCGATTCATGAAAGGGCTCCTGCCGATCTGAAGCGCAGCTTCACGGTAGCTGAAATCTATCAGTCCCTGGTTCCCTGTCGGACCCATAGGGATCGGTTGGCTTTGACAATGAACGAGGACTATGACCAGGCCCTTTTACGGTTGTTGGCAGGCGAGGGTGACTTCTTGATCCTGGAGTCAGAGCCTGCTCGGAAGCGAATCCAAAAAGAGCTCAAGAGCCGGAATCCAAATGTCGGAATATACCGGGAGTTTGCGGCAGCTGAGGTTAGGTTGGATCTGAGTAGGCTAACGGACGCCTTGGAGGTATCCTCGGTGATTGAGATGCCGCCCGGGGTTAGTCAAGCCGAAGCTGTCGAGAACGGAGCGGTTCTTGTCGAAGAGCTGGTAGGGACTTCCGCTTGCCCGGGTTGTGAAGAGGTGCTTCCGGTCCGTGAATCCATGAAATTTTGCCCTCACTGCGGGATTGATACTCTAGAAGCACCCTGCCGAAGCTGTGGGGAAGTTCTGGATCGCGAGTGGAGGTTCTGTGTTGCCTGCGGTGTGTCAACACAGGACTGAGCTGGCTCGACGGCGCCTGACTGGTCCAACTATTCTGACCAAGTTGATTGCGCTCGGCTTGGTTGGAAGTCTGGCCGTGTCCTGTGCCTTTCAGGAACCATCCCCACCGTCTGACCCAGAGCTCCGGGCAGAGCTAGGGATCCCCGACCATGTGATGATCCATCGAGTAGATGTGAGCAGTCAGGGTGGCCAAACGCGGCTTCTTCCTCGAGAGACTGAGATTTTCCCCAGTGAAATCGTCCAGTTCGTCGTCCTCGATCATTATGTGCACCTAGTGCGGTTCGACGAGGATGAACTCACCCGCTCTGCCCTCGAGTTCATGAGGGAGACTGGCCAGGACAAGCTTCCGCCACTGGTGGAACAGGGGGCCCGGCTCGTCCTTTCGTTTGAGGGTGCACCGGTGGGAGTTTACCCGTTTTCTGTGGATGGGAGCGGACTACCGGTAGCCGGTGAGATTCGGGTTGGGGCGCCCACACCCTAGCCGCGACGTAGCTACGTATGATGTCGAGTGGTTGGCCTGATGTTTCTGAGTGCGAGGTCGTATTTCTGTCAGCTAAGCGCACTACGTTTGGAGGTTTTGGGGGCTCCCTGATGGAGTTCTCTGCAACCGACCTCGCAGTTGCTTCGGGCCGGGCCGCGCTCGAGGTGGGAGGACTCGACGCCAATGATCTCGACCATGTGATCTGCCCTGCTCTTCCCCTGAAGCGACTCGTTACCGTGGGGCGCTATGATCGTAAATCGGGGGCTGGCTTTTGCGATTATTCCAAGAAGGATCCTGTGACGATCGGCTTCTAGCTTGGGATGTGGCTGTTCCGGGTGAAACAAGAAACGTCCCTCAGGGTGTTTGCAGGGGGACGCTATCCACCATGTTCGTCGGGCAGGGGGGGGAGAAAGAGGGCAGCTTCAGCTTCGCGGTGTTCGGTCTCGCCTCTGCCTGCGTCTCTCTCGTCGGATTGCTGCTTCGCGCTTCCGTTTCCTCTGTGCGCTGGGTTTCTCGTAGAACCGGCGCTTTCGGAGCTCTGAGTACAATCCCGACCGCTGAACTTTACGCTTGAACTTGCGGAGGGCCCTTTCGAGGTTTTCTCCCTCTTGGACGATCACTTCCAACAGTATCACGCTCCTCGGTTGAACCGATCATACTTTGCCGGCCCGATAACCTAAACCGATGGGCCATGACGTACAATGGAGTCAGTTGTTAGCCAACTAGGGGAGGCGCCCCTCCCCGTGCAGGGTGTGAGCGTAGAGGCGGTATTCTTCTGGGTGAGTCAGGTAGTCCTCCACCCACACTTCGAAAGGTGGCAGGGGCAGGTGAGATTCGATGAACTCAATGACCATCATTGCGAATTGAAGCCGGTCCTTTGCCCCGAAATCGAACCTCTCTCCTTCAAGGATCGTTTCGACCGATTGATGAAAATCCTCCGGCCCGACCAAAGTGATAAAGTGGGCCACCTGATCGAGCCGGTACGAGGCGTAGATGGATCGGAGTTCGCTAAGACTTCGCTGCTCTGCCGCGCTGCCATCCTCTTCCCATGATCCCGCTAGCTCTCGGGAGTTCGTCTTGAGATAACTCCTGAACCACTTTCGCAGGTGGGGGGGGTGTGCATCCCCATGATCTCGAGTTTGGAGCGCAGAGGAGAGTAAGCCGGACAAGAGAGGTCGCCCCAACCCCCTCGCCTTCTTGTCGATCTGGTCCTCTGAATCCTCCATGAAGATGTCAGCGGTCCGGATCTCATCCTGTTCCGTTCCTCCTTCTTGGGGGCGGAAGGAGAAGTAACCCCTCCAGCGTCCCCCTCGTCCACGGTAGGTGACGAGAAAACATGCCCAACTCTGATCTTCCCTTTTAAGGAAACCCACGGACCGTCGTCGTAGCGCGTCTAGCGGCACTCATCCTCCCGATCGGATCCCTGGCCGGGCCAGGAGTGGCAGTGGGCCAGAGATGTGGGAACAGGAGCCAATCGACCGGAAGATGTCCCAAGCTCTTGAGCTGAGCAAGGCTCGATCCGAGTCCCGGGGGGGAGGAATCCGTAGGGTAAGTAGCGCACCACGACCCGGATTGTTATGCTGGGTCTCCACCGATGGAATCAGGTAATCCGGGGAGCGCGAGGAGAGCAACTCCGGCACGCGTATTGCCCCGTCAGATGACTGTTGGGACCGGCAGCGCCCGTGTACTTAAGACTTGTTCTGCCAGGGGCCTACAAGGGAGACAGGTATATGGATTTAGGCCTGAGCGCAGGTGCTGGGTTTGAAACTGACGCGTCGTTGACTGGTACCTTTCAGGTTTCCCTTAACCGGGCAGTTGTGCCCTATCGGGACGATGGAGACCGAGTGTTACCCGGGGGGCGGATTGCCGACATCGGACTTGCTGTGGTTGTCGACGGGAGCGATTCCACCCGGGCCGATGTGGTTGACCTGGGAAGCGCCGAGATCCGGGTAGTGGATGTGACTGGGCCCTTGGTCGTCTTAGGATGGCTCTACCCGTCTGGACTTCGTAGTTTGAACCGGGTGGTGGAGGACACTGGCCTCGGAGATATGGGCCGCACTCGGGGATTCACCTTCAGCATGGCTCTTGGGGCCCTGAACTCAGCAGGCTTTGGCCCTCTCACTCGTCCAACCTTTCTCCGTATAGGGTTCCGGGACCTCTGCCAGGACCTAGATCTACATGAGGGAACGGCCGTGCGGCTATTGCTTCCCTCCGGAGGGGTGGCACGGGTGCACTTGGACTACCAAAGCGTAACCCTTGTTACTCGCACTGGGGGGTCACTACCGAATCGCGATCTCGAATCAGCCCTCTTAGATGCCTTCGGTGGGAGGGAGCTGCTCCGCGGCTCGCTCCAAGACCCGGTCAGTGCTCAGGCATACCACCTTCCTATGCCCATTCCGCGTAGCCTGGCAGATACAAGACGTCTACTCGACCGCATGCGGAGAGGATTTCTGCATCTCCTGGCGAGGTTTGAGCCGGAACGTTACCGGTCGCTCAGAGACCTCACGGGTACTCTCGGAGAGAGAGACTCCCTGAGGAGCCTGAAGGACCGTCTGGACGTTCCCAGGATGGCAACAGTGATCCCCGCGGACAGGACATCCTCAGGGGTGACCGGCGTCGACTGACCGATTTCGGCAGCCACGGGTTTTTCCGAAAAAGTCAGGTCCCGACTAACGGTATCTTTCGAGAAAGTTGTGTCTCAAAGTTGCTGCAAATCTTGGTCATGTTAATAAATAATTTAGAAAAGATAGACTATTTGGGTTTGCTGGGAACAAGTGAAGTTGAAAAATGTAGATTTTCTAAGTACTTATGCTATAGTATCTTACATATATGTGTTCTCGGCGCATAAAGTGGCAATCTGCCCTTGCGTGACCTGAAAACGGCAAGTATCATCGGGTCTGGATCTCCACCCTCCAGCCTAGGTGACGAAAACGCGAATGTGGGATACCTGCTCTGTCCAATTGAGAGTTCGCCTTCCCCGAGACGTAGCAGAACAGGTAGAGGAGGTGCAGAGGAGTGACCCGGAGTTTCTCAGTCGAATCGTTCTATATGGTTTGACACGGCGCTCCATCTACCGACATCTTCGCGAGACGACCGGAGACCCCTATCAGGTGGCATCTGATGGGGGCTCGGTGGTCTGGTAGGATTCGGTCATCAAGCTCTTTCCTTTTGCGGATCCGTTTCTTCCCGAGACGGGTACAACTAATTTGAATTCCTGAGCACTGGCGTTTATCGGTCGGTCAGGAAACCATTAGGAACAAGTGCCCCCCGACCATGCGGTTGTACCATTGGTGCGGGTATCCATGACCGACAGTCTCAGTGGGCCACCGTGACCGTATCCCGGAGGCGGGTTTGACAGATTTGGGAAAAGTGGGTCTGAAGGGAGGGAGCGAAGCACAGTGCGATCCAGTCCTGCGGGCCAAGTATCTCGACTACTGTTCTGCACGAGTCGCCGAGGTGCTTCTTCGGCTCACTGCCGACGACATGTACGTGTTGGCTCAGGAGGTTGCGGGAGAGAACGAGGGAGTACCCTCCTTTAACACGATTGTCCGATTGGCGACCGAGCGGATCACCCGAGGCTTGTCCTTGCCCAATTTCTGGGACTGGGTGGATGAGTACAGGAAAAATCCTGAGGGATTCGAGCAAGAGATGATCGGCCTTTGGGAGGCAGATGTGCAGATGTCGAATCAGGGAGCGAACTGATACCGCGACCGGGCTGGATCAGAAGGGAAGGTCGTCGTCCGGTTTGCTGAGATCAGGCTGTGACTGAGGGCTCTCAACATTTCTTGCTCCCGCTTGGAACCCTGATGGTCTCCCCCCCTCTTGGGGACTACCTGCTCTCGCTCCAAGCATCACCATCTCTTGTGCGACGATGTCCGTCCAATACTTTGTGCCTCCCTGCTCACCCTGAGTCTGGGAGTATTGGATGCGGCCCTCGACGTATAATTGGTCCCCTTTCGAGACATATTGGTCGACGATCTCCCCTAGCTTTCCGAAGAACGTGAGGCGATGCCATTCGGCGCGCTCCTGCTGCTCTCCGGTCTGGCGATCCTTCCATTTGTGGTTTGTGGCCAAGGACAATTTCACCACCATCGTACCTGAGGTAAGCTTGTTAACCTCAGGATCGGATCCGACGTTGCCGATCAGTATTACCTTGTTGACGGAACGGGGCATGGGTTGGATTCACTCCTTCAGGCTGTGCACACTGTTTCTAGTTCGTCGTTCGCGGGTCCTTTGGGCACCCGGTCCCGCTCAATCTTTGCAGAGCAAGGTACAGGTGACCCGCGGTCGAGGCCATGCCTGCCTGCCGGAATGCGAGCCTGTTACTTTCTCGCGAAATGTCCTGCACAATTTCGGGGGCCGTGACGTCAGGGTCGGATGCGCCTGACTCGCCTTGTCCTCAGCGGTTTCCGAAACCTTGAGGACAGCAGCCTACAGTTTCCGGAGGCGGGGGTCGCCCTGATCGGTCGGAACGCTCAAGGGAAGAGCAATCTACTTGAGGCGATCCATTACCTAGAGACCTTTAGATCGTTTCGCGGAGTGCGTGACGAGGATATCGTTCGCTTTGAGCACGAATTCTTCCGGGTGGAGGCTGAGCTTGAGGATGAGAGCGGTGACATGCATACGATTGTGGCCGCGTTTCAGCGAAGTCCCCGAAGGAAGAAGGTCACGCTCGATGGAGATGAGGTATCCAGACTTGGGGACGCTATCGGTTTGCTGGCGACCGTTCTCTTCACTCCCGAAGACATTAGATTGGTGAGAGACGGGCCTGGGGAGCGACGGCGGTTCCTCGATATCGTCCTCTCCCTCAACGAGCCCGGGTATCTCAAGGCTCTCCAGACGTTCCGGCAAGCGCTCTCGCAACGTAACGCCGCCCTCCGCGACCCTGACGGCTCCGCATCAGCGTTTGCGTGGGACACGATCCTGATCCGGTCCGGTGCAGAGGTTAGCTGGTTGAGGGCGCAATGGGTACGAGAATTCTCGCAAGTTTTTGGTGAACGTTACCGTGAGGTTTCGGGGGAGGCCCCTGCTTACATGCAGTACGAACCGAACATAGTCGGCGTGGGTGCCATGGAAAGTGCCGAGGAGGTGGTGGGGGGGTATCGAGCTGCATTGGTTTCCTCCCGCACTCAAGAATCCAGACGACGTATGACGGTGATTGGACCCCATCGCGATGATCTGACCTTCTCTACTGACGGACGTGAGGGTGGACGCGACTTCCGGGAGTACGGTTCGGGTGGGGAGATCCGGACCTTAGCTCTAACTCTGCGGCTTCTTGAGGTGGAGACCGCTCGATCTCGAAGAGGCCGCGAGCCGATTCTCCTTCTGGACGACGTCTTCGCCGAGCTAGATGATGAGCGGTCCCGGCGAGTTCTGGGAAGCTTGGATCGACTTGTATCCGGGCAGGTAATCCTCACTGCGCCAAGAAAGGGGGAAGTGCAGTTCCGAGATGACGTATTGAAGAAGTGGACGGTTGAAGGGGGAGAGATCAGAAGTTGAGCCCATTTCGAAAGGAACCACTCAGCTCGGCAAGGTCCGGACCTCAAGAAGGCAAGCCTGATCTCGTGGGCGACCTTCTGCCTCGGGTCTTTCATAAGTTGGGCGTGGCCGTGGAGGTCGAGAGGCAAGAGGCTCTTGAGCGCTGGGAAGGAGTGGTGGGTGAGCGTATTGCAGCCGTGACTTGGGCGACCGCTGTGTCTAGAGGTGTCCTCTTCGTGAAAGTGGTATCGAGTGCATGGCTCACCGAACTCAACCTGATGCGTCATGATATCCTGCGTCGCTTGAACGCTGGTCGGGGAGAGGGACGGATTGAACGGATCGTGTTCACCCTTTCCGAAGGTGGGACCGGTGTATCGGATCGGGGGCGAAAGAGCGATATGGAAGGCTGACTCGAGAGACTCCCAAATCTCGTAAGAGAGCGGCTCAAACCAACCCCCTGGGGAATGGCAGTATGGTCGCAATCTAGCTAAATTTAGATGTCTCGTTAGCGTGTCTTTGATTCCTCTTGGTTTCCCCAAAAATCCGGCTCCATGATGACTGATAACTCTCCCGACAGCCGCGACTCCGAATATACTTCTGGCAAGATCCAGGTCCTTAAGGGGCTGGAGGCAGTCCGTATGCGACCCGGCATGTACATCGGATCGACTTCTGGGCGAGGACTGCACCATCTGGTCTACGAAGTCGTCGACAACTCTATCGACGAGGCCATGGCCGGGTACTGCACCCGGATTCAGGTCTGGATCCACCCAGATAACTCGATAACGGTCGAAGACGATGGTAGAGGTATCCCTGTGGATCTTCACCCGACAGAGAAGGTGTCGGGGGTGGAACTGGCCATGACCAGGCTTCATGCGGGTGGGAAGTTCGACAAAGACAGCTACAAGGTGTCAGGTGGACTTCACGGCGTGGGCGTGAGTGTGGTAAACGCTCTTTCCGAGAGGCTGGATGTTGAGGTCTGGAGGGACGGAAACCGCTGGCGTCAGTCTTTCGCTCGGGGCGACAAGTTGGGGGATCTTGAGAAGCTGGAGCCGGCGGAGGGGAGCGGGACGCAAGTTACCTTCAAGCCTGACACGGAAATCTTCACTGAAATCGTCTACAGCTTCGAAATCCTTTCATCGCGACTGAGAGAACTGGCGTTCCTGAACCGCGGCCTAGAAATCTCGATTCATGACGAGCGTCCCGGAGACTCACAAGAAGAGTTATTCCAATACGAGGGTGGGCTCGCGGAGTACGTAGAATACCTCAGAGGCAGCCGCGTTCCCGTCCACGAGAAGGTCCTCTATTTTGAAGCGGACAACCCGGAAGCTGAAGTTGAGTTGGCGCTCCAGTACGACATCGGGTTTGTCGAGAATACCCACACGTTCGTGAATAACATCAACACCCGCGAAGGGGGAACGCATGTAACCGGGCTCAAGGCCGCGCTCACTCGAACTATCAATGACTACGCGAAAAAGAATAATTTGCTAAAGAAGGCGGATGAGTCACTTTCGGGAGACGACGTCCGTGAAGGCCTTACGTGCGTCCTTTCTGTCCGAGTGATGGAACCGCAGTTCGAGGGTCAGACGAAGACGAAGTTGGGAAACTCGGAGGTGCGAGGTGCGGTGGAAACGGCCGTGAACGAAAACCTCGCGATTTGGCTGGATGAAAACCCCAAGGCTGCGAAATCGATCATCGAGAAGTCCCTTCAGGCCGCGCGGGCTCGGGAAGCCGCTCGTAACGCTCGGGAGTTGGCCAGGAAAAAGAATGCCCTCGAGGGCGGCGTACTTCCTGGGAAGTTGGCAGACTGCTCCCTGAACGATCCCTCGATGACAGAGATCTTTATCGTGGAGGGTGATTCCGCTGGCGGGTCCGCCAAACAAGGCCGAGACCGGTCCTTCCAGGCAATTCTCCCCATCAAAGGGAAGATTCTGAATGTTGAGCGGGCCAGGATCGACCGAATACTCTCGAACATTGAGATCCGCGCAATGATCACCGCGATCGGGGCGGGCATCCAGGATGATTTCGATCTAGATAGAACCAGATACCACAAGATCATTATCATGACCGATGCCGATGTGGATGGCGCCCACATCCGGACGCTCTTACTGACGTTCTTCTTTCGCCAGATGCGCGAACTCATCGAGGCGGGGTACATTTACATTGCCCAGCCGCCCCTCTACCGTGTCGCGAAAGGGAAGAAAGAGTACTACGCGTACTCGGAGGACCAGCGAGAAGAGATTGTGGGCCGTCTCACGAATGGGAAGAGAAGCGATTCACGGGGTTTGAACATCCAGCGGTACAAAGGCCTGGGTGAGATGAACCCTGGGCAGCTGTGGAACACTACCATGGACCCGTCCTCCCGTACCATTTTCCAAGTAACGATGGAGGGTGAGGCCGAAGCAGGTGCCATCTTTTCGCGCCTGATGGGCGAGGACGTTGAGCCTCGGCGCAAGTTCATTGAGGAAAACGCACGCTACGTGCGGAATCTGGACGTCTGACCCGCCATATGTCACTCTGATCGGTCGATGCGCGGCATCGGGCTCTTTGGTGCCTTAATTCAGCGCATCTCCATCCTGATCTGCGACTTGGATGAAGTCTAGGATCGTGTCTACTGCCTTTACGTAGAAGTCGAGAGTGACGTTCTCCAGGGTATCCGAGGGCCTATGGTAGCCTGTGTGGTCCTCGACTCCGAAGTAGATGAAGGGGATCTGCGCTTCATGGAATGGTCCATGATCGGAGGCAGTCGTCCAATCATCCCCATTAGCCAGGGCGGGTGAGTCATGGCCCCGGAGCAACGACACCTCGGAACGTCGCGCCACCTCTTCTACCAGAGGGATGAGGGCCGGATAGTGGTAAGTCCCTGCTGCGTACAGCTCTCCACGGTCGCTCCGACTCACCATGTCCAAGTTCACGTTCAAGAGAAGGGAGCTGATCGGAACCGGGGGGTCCGAAATGAACGCCTGTGCCCCGAGGAGCCCTAGTTCCTCAGCGTCAAATGCTACGAACAGAAGAGAGTGCCGTGGCCGGTGCTCGACAAAAAATCTGCCGATCGCGAGGAGTGCGGCAGTACCCGATGCGTTGTCATCTGCGCCGTTGTAGATATCACTACTGAGAACCCCGAGGTGGTCGTAATGAGCGGAGATGACCAGATACTGGTCCGGGAACTCGCGGCCCTTAATCATTCCGATGACATTTATTCCCCGCCTTTCTCCACCCGACAGGCTCCCGATTCGGAATTCCTGTGTTCTCTCACCGCTAACTCGGGAGAATGTTCGGTCCTCGAACTCCGTGAGGAGAAAGCGGCGTGCTCGTTCGCCGCCCGGAGTGCCCGCGCGACGGCCCTCCATAGAGTCATGGGCAAGGATTGAAAAGTCACGGATCAGCCGGCTCCGATTGACCCGAGGCAGATCCTGGTTCTGGAGTAGGCGGGGCGACACGGATCGTGCTTCCTCAGGTGCGAAGAGGGCCGCATATGTCATGAACAAGGGAATCACAGTCGCGAGCATGAGGGCACGGATCTGGCTGGAACTGTTCACTTTTATTGGTTGTGTCTGAAGAACGTGACTGTGGAGTTGGTGTATCCACTCCTCATAATGTGGGGTGAAATAGAGAAAATGAACATTCGGAGGGGGGGGCCGTGAGCCGATATCGACTGATTGTGGTGGTGGGGGTCATCCTTGCACCGTTCCTTACAGGGCCGCTCAACGCCCAGGTCTTGAATAGCGAGTTCGCCCAGCGGCGAGCTGATCTCGCGGCCGAGATCCGAGATGGATTGATCCTGGCCATGGGGAGCGCTCAGCCTCCGGAAGATTACATGAATTTCTACCAGAACTCTCCGTTTCGATATGTCACGGGTTTTCTTGAACCGAATGCGTCACTCGTCACGCTAGTGACCGGGGGTTCGATAGTGGAGGAATTCCTGTTCGTGAATCCCAGGAATCCTGCTGAGGAGACATGGGAGGGGTATCGAGTCGGACCTGCGGATACTGAGGCGGAAACTGGTATCCAAGGGCGAAGTGTGGGTGAAATGCAGGCGGTGTTTGACTCTCTCATCAACGGGAGCTGGGAGAGGGTGTACACCGTCGGGACCTACGACTCATCTTCAGCCGTTCGAAACGATGTGACACAGCGCGTGGATGCCCTCCTAGAGGACCACTCCGATCTTGATGTTCAGCCGGTGTCGACACAAGTCAACAGGCTCCGAGGTGTCAAGAGTGGGCAGGAAGAAGACTTGATTCGGCGAGCAGCGACGATCACCTCTCAGGCTCAGCGTGAATTCATGAGGGCTGTGGCACCAGGCATCAACGAATTCGAGATCCAGGCCATCGTAGAACATACCTTCCGTCGATATGGTGCTGAGCGGCCCGCTTTCGCTTCTATTGTCGGGTCCGGTCCTAACTCCACAGTACTTCACTACAACGCCAACGATCGGTTCATGGAGGATGGCGATTTGGTTGTGGTGGATATTGGTGGGAGCTACGGGGGCTACGCGGCGGATATTACGCGGACAGTACCGGTAAATGGACGGTTCACCGAGGAGCAGAGTGAGATCTACCAGCTGGTCCGGGATGCTCAGACTGCGGCTGAGGAGATTGCGAAACCAGGGGTTTCCGCTGGCGAGATGTCTCGAGTGGCCACAGACGTCCTTGCCCGTGGCCTAGCCGACCTAGGGCTCATCGAGTCTCAATCGGCTACCTACGAGGATGATGTCGGACGGGAGGTGCCCCAGTATTTCCTGTATTATATGCACGCGCTGAGTCATGGTTTGGGCCTTGATGTCCATGACCCATGGCCATCGGTCATGGAACCCGGTGTTGCGTTCACGATTGAGCCCGGAATCTATGTGCGGGCGAATTTGTTCGATGAAGTAGTGCCCGATACGCCTCGAAACAGAGGGATGAGGGATGCTCTCATGCCGGCGTTTGAGCGGTATGTCGATATAGGGGTCCGGATCGAAGACGATTACATCATCACCGTGGATGGAGTCGAGCGTATCTCGATCGCTCCTCGAGATATCCAAGAGATCGAAGCCCTGATGTCGGCGATCTGGAGCGGGCCGGAGGAGAGGAATCGGGAGTGGGTAAATTGGTATCGGAGGATGCCCTGATCGCCCTATCGACGGGGCAGCTCTGCCGTCGGTTTCTGGGTATCGCTTTGGGCCTGATCGGGTGGATCTGCTTTCGGTTCCTGGCCTCGAGACCAGAGTTGGCGGGTATCGTTGTGGGTATGGGTCCCATTCCGGCGATCATGAGGGGCCTGTCGATTCTATCTGCGGCCGTGCCGTTCCCACTTGCTGAGGCCATGGTGGTAGTGCTCTCGCTCCGACAGCTTTCTGGGGCCTGGTCTGGGATGGACAAGATCCGTAGGCGTGAGGTGTCATCCCTGAAAGTCCTCGTCCGAGGTGGACTCCGGTTGGCTCAGGACATTGGAGTCTTGGTCTTCTTCTTCTACGTGCTCTGGGGGTTCCAATACGCTCGGTTGGGACTTGAAGCACACCTTGGCATTGAGCCGGCCGGGGAGGTCACGACGCCGGAGCTCCGGGCTTTAGCGGAGCGCGCGGTAGAGCTCACGAATCAGTTCTACGAGGAGATTCACGGATCTATCGATATTGGGGAGCCGACCGCGGGCCGTCGGCTTGCGGACATCGTTCCATCTCTGGAAATTGGGTGGGGTCTAGTCCGCGAGGAGTTGGGGCTTCCCCATAGGGTATCGGGTACCCATGGTTCCCCAAAACGCATCCTTGCTACACCACTCGTCAAACTCCTGGGAGTGTCAGGGATTTATTTCCCCTACACTGGGGAGGCGCTTGTCTTGGGAGATCTCCCAGGAGTGCTTTTGGCCAAGGAGCTAGGGCACGAAATGGCGCACCAGAGGGGTTTCTCCTCGGAGTCGGACGCCAACGTGCTGGGGACTCTAGTAGCGGCCCGATCACCCGATCCTCTAGCACGCTACTCCGCGTACTCCTTTCTTCAGCGACAATTAATCTCCGCTCTGGAGAGAGTCTCGACTTCCGATGCTGAGGAAGTGGTCCAGGAAAGGGTGCCCGGGGTCCGGAGAGATCTCGCGAATCTTGCGGCGTACTGGCAACCTGCACAAACGTCCATAGGGACGATGGCATCCCGCGTTAATGACGCGATGCTAAGAACCCATGGGATCAGGGAAGGAGTCGCCAGCTATCAGGGGAGCACCTGGGTGTTCATCGCACTCACGAGAGAACGGGGGTCTGACGTTCTTTTCTTCTGAGACTTTATTACGGGGTTGGTGCCGGTGTCACTGCGTTACGCGGCAGAGCGTTCAAACAGAAGGTATTGGGCTGGGGGCTGCAGCGGCAGCGGCTGAATCTGATCTGATCTTCTCTCTGACCGCCGGTTAGTTGAGACTCGACAAGATCAGCCAAGATTTGCGGGAACCTCGGATCATCGTGGGGGACTGGGACCCGATGGAATTCGAGGCCAGCCTTCTCAGCCTCCTCCCACAGTCCGCGGTCCAGTTCCACTAGCGTCTCTGACTGCTCGTGCATGAATGATACGGGGTCGACGATCACTCGCCTCGCACGCACGGATCGAATGACATCCTCCACATTCGGCAGAGTCCACTCGATCCCCCGGTTGGAGTGATTTTGGTATCCAATCTCATATTCCGATAGTGAAAGCAACTGAGCGATGTCCTCGCAGAACTCCTCAACGTACTCGATGTAACGGCTTCCTTGGTCCACGTACTTCTTGGGCGTACCGTGGGCCGAGAAGACGACTCGGGTTTCCCCGTCTGATAGGTCTATCCCATCCCTGTCGGACAATTTCCGGATCGCGTCTGCCCTCAGCTGGAGATAGAGCGGGTGGCGATGCCAACCCGTGATTCCCTGGAGTTCGACGTTCCATTTAAGGTCATTGAGCGCCGCTTGGACCATATTGAGAGCAGCGATATTCGTGGAGGGACCACAGAGCGGAAAAATGGGGAGGCCCACGAGGTGATTAATACCTGCCGTCTGAGCCCGTTCGACCACGTCCTTTATGAGTGGGGGAGTGAACTGGAAGGCTGAGTAGACCATGGCATCGTATCCACGGCGGCCCAACTCCTGTGAGAGCTCATGAGCTTGCTGATGCGCCTGTTCGTTCAACGGTGAAGGGCCCATCTCGCCGTACTCCTTGATCAGACCTGGAGCTCTGCGTTCCGCGAGCTGACGACTTCGTAGCCGTCTCGCTTCATCATTGGCGACGGTTTCCAGATCCGCGTTCATGTAGAAGATGCGCTCGAGGAATGCGACTACATCCTCCGGACTCGGGTCATCCGGCTCGCCGAAGTTCAGAGCAAGGACTCCCACTCTCACAGGGATCTCCTCACTCATGCTTCCTCATGCTTCTTTCTCAAGGCATCTAGGTCGGTGGCGTGGACATGGTCGACCACCGCGCGTACCACATCAGGGTCTGTTTCCGGAAGAATCCCGTGTCCCACATTAAAGATGTGGCCCGGTCTGCCTCGCACTTTCCTGAGGATGTCGTCAGCCCGGGAAACCGCGATCTTGCTACCGGCGAGAAGAGAGACGGGGTCTAAATTTCCCTGGATCGCCACAGCCGGTCCGAGTAAGTCCCAGGCTTCGTCGATCTCGATTCTCCAGTCCAGTCCGATCGCGTCTCCTCCTGCCTCTGCCAGGAGTGGCAGAAGAGCGGGATTCCCAGTTGCAAAGTGGATTGAAGGTACTCCGGACTCCTGAAGGCCCCGCAGGATCGTCCGGGAGAAGGGCAGCACATGGTTACGGTAATCATCAGGGGTCAGGCACCCAGCCCACGAATCGAAGAGCTGGATCCCTGCAGCGCCGGCCTCAGCTTGGGCTCGCGCAAAGGATAGCAGATGCTCGGACCAGTAACACATGAGTTCCTGCCAGAGTGCGGGCTCTTGCCACATGAGTGTCTTCGTTCCGTGACGACCACGAGATCGGGGGGACTCGACCATATAGGTCATGAGCGTGAACGGAGCTCCTACGAATCCGATCACTGGAACATCAAGCCTGTCTTTTAGGATCCGGATGGTTTCGAGTACGAAGTCGAGTGTGTCTCGTGGCTCGAACGACTGCAAAGACTGGATGCGTCCCGAGGTGTCATACGGATGGGGAAGCACAGGTCCCACCCCTTTTTGAATCCGTACATCGATCCCGGCTCCGAGGAAGATCGTAGAAATGTCGGCGAAGAGAACCGCTGCGTCGACCGGAAAGTATTCGAGTGGAAGGGCCGTGATTTGGGCAGCCAGCTCCGGATCACGAGTGACCTCGAGGAGGTCGCGTCCTCCCTTTAGTTCCTCGTATCGTGGAAGTGACCTGCCCGCCTGCCGCATGAACCACACCGGAGTGCGGTCGAGCGGCTCTCGCCGAAGGGCTCGGATTAGCAACTCGTTCATTTCGGAGTCAGAAGAGGGACACCATCGAGTAGCGAGAGAAATGTATCAGGATCAACCTTCCCGGTCACCGGAAATGGATACTTTTTGCCGGTTGCCATGAGCGTCAATCCGCTCTCTATTTCGTTGGGGTTTCGAAAGGACAAATATTCTTTCGTCAGCTTCGAGTCCACTGTGTTCGGAATCTTCTGCTTCTACGAGTTCATGGATACAAAACGTCCGACGATCCCCGCCGCCGAAGAGATTCTGGGTGGCTACTTCCCCGTGTTGGACTACGGATTCGTCTCGCTGGTCGACTACATGGGGTCGGACGAAGACGTTGAGCGGGCGGCGAGGGTGAGCTACGGCTTCGGGACGAGGAAGCGTTCCGCTACCCGGGGGCTTATCCGCTACCTGCGTCGCCATCGTCACACGACTCCGTCGGAGATGGTCGAATTCAAGTTTCACTGCGCGATGCCGATGTTCATTGCTCGCCAGTGGATACGGCATAGGACGGCCTCTGTGAACGAGTATAGCGGGCGATATTCCCTCATGCCCCTACTGTTCTATAAGCCTGAGCTTGAGCAGTTCGCACTTCAGAGCCAGGCGAACAGGCAGGGTCGAGGGGAAGGCGCCCCACGAGACGTGTGGATGGACGCGGTGGACCGCTGGGATCGACTGCGATCGGACAGTTCAGATACCTACCGGTGGTTGTTGGAGGAGGATGTGACCCGAGAGCTGGCGCGCATCGATCTTCCACTCTCAACTTATACGCAGTGGTATTGGAAGATCGACCTTCACAACCTACTCCATTTCCTTTCCCTGAGAGCCGATGCCCACGCTCAGTGGGAAATCCGGGAATACGCGGGAGTAATAGCTGGCATGATGAAGCGCGTCGCACCTCTATCCTACGAGGCGTGGGTGGACTATGACCTTTGCGGGGCCGCGATGAGTCGGGGCGAGTTAGATGTTGTGGCGCGGCTTCTCGAACCCCGAGGTGACAATGGAGTGGAAGCACGACCGGGGGGTGGACTCCTGGATGGAACCGCTCTGGCTGCGCTTGGTCTCTCATCCCGAGAGATACAGGAGTTCAGAGATAAACTCAGACCTCGGGATCGCCTGGATTTCGAGCTGGACCTTACTCGGATGCGTTCTGCGGAGTCGGTTGCGGCTGAGATGGAACGCGCTGTGCCCGTTGAGGAATGATTGCCCGTACCACACCTGTGTGAGGTTCATTATGTCTACCCAAGGGCGTCCCATTCAGCAAGGGACATGATCT
>CAUZHN010000037.1:0-21057 GCA_963579625.1 Gemmatimonadales bacterium UBA6960 | reverse complement strand
TGGCCGAATAACGCTCACCGGGGTCAGCCAGGAACTCACGGTGGAGGTCGAACCTTCCCTCCGAGCCGGCAAGTGGAGATCGGAATACCTGGCCTTCGTCCGTGCTTGGGAAGTACACCCAGAGGTAGTCACCGTCGGCAACGACCCGGTCTCCCAGGGGATTGGTGAATCGCATCTCGAAGTTGTCTGGTCGTAGCTGGCACAACTCCCCTCGGCTTTCTACGGTCTCCCTAAGGAGCGTCACGTCAATCGTCTGGTTGAAGTCCGCGCAGAATCCTCTGAGGGAGGCATACCGCTCAGCGGCATTCTCCAAGACTGAGACAGCCTCTTGTCCAGACACCCTCGACGGAGCCCCTCCCAAAATGAGGAAGACCGATAATACTGTTCGGTGGTGGTGGATCATGTGTCCGATCATGCTCCGGTGTACCCGGTCCCGTGTCGAAACGTTCGGCCAGGCGGAGAAACCAACTCCTCAACCAGTTGGATGTAGCCTGGGGCCATGCAGCATTCATACACACTGTTTGCCATCATGCTCTCACTGAAGGTCGCGAACTGCGGTGGATCGTCACCCTGACCACCCATCCGAGAGGAAGGCAACCCAGGGTCATTCACTCCAAGAGGTTCAGTGAATCCCACCACATCCGAGTACGCACCAGAACTGGGAATCGACTTTCACCGAATATCGACGCTCTCGAAGGGTCTCTACTACCTGGATCACCCCGCAGACAGCGAACAGGAAGCGGTGTCCGGATCGACGATAAGCGCCCACTACACCGGGCATCATCCGGACGGATCAGTGTTCGACAACAGCCGTGAGAGAGCCCCTTTCCCCGGTTCTTCTTGGGAAGACACAAGTCACCTCGGGCTGGGATCCGGGAATCGTCGGCATGTAGGTCGGTGGGCTGCGAACCCTCGTCATCCCTCCACACCTTGCCTGCGGGACTCAGGGCCCCGGTGGGGTGATCCCGCCGAACGCCCCCGTTCTGATCTTCGAGGTAGAGTTTCTGGAGGCCAACTGAGTCATTCCTGAGGTCGTCGGGATCGACGGAGACCTAGGGAATCTCTATTCAGAGGTTACCTAGGTCTCCATGCCTGACATCACCCGATCGAGTTGATCTGAGCTCATGAGCACTTCCCGAGGCTTTGAGCCGTCTGGAGGGCCGAGCACACCGGCCTCATGCAGTTGATCGACGATCCGGGCCGCTCTGCCGTAACCGATTCGAAGCTTTCGCTGGAGGAGTGAGGTAGAGCCTTGGCCACTCCGGATGCAGAGTTCCCCAGCCTCACGGAAATTCTCGTCCCAGTCCCCACCGAACATATCGTCGTGGCTCCCCGACTCTTCGGCCTCTCTGGCTCGGACAAACTCTAGGATATTATCCTCGCCATCTAGATCATCCCCCTCCTCCCCTTCCGTAAGTTTCCTCTCTCTTAGGTCCCTATACCAATCAATCAGCCGCCCTGTCTCATCAGTGGATATGAAGGGCCCCTGCATTCGGATTGAGCAACTCTCCCCAGGGGGGAGAAAGAGCATGTCACCGTTGCCCAGCAGTGCATCGGCCCCGCTCTGATCCATAATGGTTCGTGAGTCTGTCTTGGAGGCGACCCGGAAGGCGATTCGGCACGGGAAGTTCGCCTTGATGAGCCCCGTAATGACGTTTACGGAGGGTCGTTGCGTAGCCACAATCAGGTGGAGTCCAATCGCACGGGCCTTCTGCGCGAGCAGGGTGAGCGGCTTTTCGATTTCACTTTGGACGCTCATCATTAGATCGGCGAGTTCATCCACCACCAGGACAACAAAGGGGAGTATCCCATCCTTGTAGACCCATCGGTCCGGATCTCCTTCTTCCCCCCTGGGCTGTACCCGTCGCAACGGCGTCCCCTTTCGAACGCGGCTGTTGAACTCACCGATCGAGCGGACCCCGTTCTCTGAGAGAAGCCCATATCTGTGGTTCATCTCGAGCATCGCCCACTTCAGCACCCCCGCCGCGTCTTTCGGATCCGTTACCACAGGATGCCGAAGGTGCGGAAGATCAGCGTAGGTGCTGAGCTCCACCATCTTGGGGTCTATCAGTAGCAACCGAAGTGTCTCAGGGGTGTGCCGATAGACCAGAGAAGTGATGATTGCATTCAGGCAGACCGACTTCCCCGACCCAGTGGCCCCCGCGATAAGGCAGTGGGGCATCTTCGTCAGATCCGCGACATAAGGCGCTCCGTGGAGGTCCTTACCCAGGGCAAGTGGAAGATCGGCTCGAGACTCGCGAAAGGCCCTGCTCTCTAGGATCTCTCGCACCTGTACCGTTGCTGAGACTGGATTTGGTATCTCCACTCCGACCGCACCTTTACCTGGAATAGGGGCAACAATCCGTACCGTCCGGGCCCGCATCGCGAGCGCCAGATCTCGATCCAGATTGGCGATTCTGTTGACCTTCACCCCAGGAGCGGGGACCACCTCGAACTGGGTTACCACAGGACCGGTCGTCCGTCCTCCTAGCTCGCTTTCCACATTGAAGGTGCGGAGCTTCTCTATCAGGACCTGACCCAGGGCGTCCAGGTCACGCTGCATCTCATCCAGATGCTCACCAGTTCCTGGGGTAAGCAGACCCATCGGAGGCAGCTCGTCGCCCAAGAGTTCGATCGGATCCCGAGGGTCCGAAAGAGATGCGCCCGGATTCCTCTTTTGGCCCTCGGGCATGGGCGTCCCTCCCCCACCTCCTACTTGCTTAATAGAGTCATCGGTCTCTCCGCCCCTGACGTCAGGATCCACATGCACATCGCCCGGCTTAACCTCCACTCCCGCTGGATCACCATCTCTGCTCTGGAGCTCTCTATTTTTTAGCCAATCGACCAGTCCCTGCCACATAACCACCATCCCCTTCAGCGCCCAGCTCAACGGCCGCTGAAGGGGATTCCAGCCAAGCGTCGCCAAAGAGAGGAGTACGAAAAGCACGGCCAAGATGAAGCTGGCCCCAAATGGCCCCGCGGCTGCAACCAAGGCGCGCCCGATCACACTCCCGAGCCATCCGGACGCCGTACCATCAGGGGAAGCGAGGTGCCCCACAGCTGGAACAAGGGCTAGAAGCCCTCCACCCAAGACCGCCAGTTTGGCAGCTCTCTCTCTCTCAATCCACCCGCCGAAGTAAACCCCAGCAAGGCCGACCAGAAATGGAAGAAGTCCTGCAGCCGACCCGAAGATATAGACGGTGCCCCTCTGGATGAGGCCACCCAGAAGACCCATAATGTTCCCCGACTCGAACCAGTCGGCACCGAGCGCACCTAGCAGCTCGATCGGAGTCAACGCCAGCAACATCAGAAGGGCAAGGGCAATGAGCCCAACTCCAACGATCTCACGTGTCTGGTCAGGCTTTAACATGAGAGGTCCAACTGGAGAGGGTAGTGAGGGATAGCAGTCACCCCTCCTCCAGAAGACTAATCATCCGATCATGCATTTCAGGGACCAACTGGTAGCGGTCAACGTCGGCACACCGCTCAAGATCGGCCTCCAAACCTATCTCCACCAGTGCAGTCCCCGCCGCGGTTTCTCTCAGTAGGTCCGGAGCGATGTTGTGTGCCTTGACAAGAGCTAGCATGGACTTTGAAGCGTCATCCAGCCGCCAGTCATTCGACGGACGGTCATCTCCCTCGCCGGATAGACCCTGTAGGATCGATCCAGCACAGAGGCCATCATCCAAGGAAAACCTGCCCTCCTTGCCGGCACAGACGAGGACGATCCTCTCCGAGTCGGACACCGCCTCGCCTACCGCGGAGAGGTTCAGGAAAGAAGCAGCCAACACTCTGTCTGCACCCTCAGCCGCCAGAAACGCCCGCGTACCATTCGTCGTGCTCATAACGATTCGCTTTCCCGAAACCCGATCTGGCGTGAACTCACGGGGAGAATTTCCTAGGTCGAACCCCTCAATCCTGAGCCCCTTCCGTTCCCCGCAGAGCAGCGTATCCTCTCGCCCCAGGGAATTCACAAGCCGGATAGCTTCCTCGCTGGAGAGCGTCGGATAGACGGCTCGCGCTCCGGAAGCAAGCGCCTCGACAATCGTCGACGTCGCTCTGATCACGTCTATGACAACCGCAGTACCATCGGCAATCTGAGCAGCATCCGCCTCATGAGCGGAAAGATAGGTTTCGACCCTCACGTCGGCAGCGTACCCCAAGAGGAGGAAAAGACTGGCTTCATGCTACTGGCTTAGTCTAGCACGATCGGTCATGCTTCAGCCTGCTCGTCCAAGAACCGCTCAATGAAGTTCGTGTCGATTTCACCGCTCTTAAAAGACTCGTTTTGGACGATCTCCAATAATAATTGGATGGTCGTGGACACGCCCTCGATCACGAAAGAGTCCAGCGCGTACCGGGAACGTACCAGAGCCTCCTCCCGGGTGTTGCCACTCACGATCAACTTGGCGAGAAGAGAATCATAATATGGTGGTACGTGATATCCTGTATACACATGGGTATCTAGTCGGATTCCAGGACCGCCAGGAGGATGGAAAGTCGTGATCTGCCCTGGGGACGGCAGGAAATTCCGGCTAGGGTCCTCAGCATTGACACGAAACTCGAATGCGTGTCCCCGAGGAACCACTGGCTCCACCGGAAAGGACAGATGCCTCCCTGCGGCTATGAGGATCTGTTCCTTCACCAAGTCGAAACCGGTGGTGACTTCAGTAACGGGGTGCTCTACCTGAATCCGAGTATTCATCTCAATGAAATAGTACGAACCCTCCCCCTCCAGGAGGAACTCCACCGTGCCTGCACCAAGGTAACCAATAGCCTCTGCAGCTCTCACGGCCACCTCACCCATTTCGGCTCGGAGCTCGGAAGTCACGGCCGGTGAAGGTGCTTCTTCGACCAGCTTTTGGTGACGCCGCTGAACCGAACAATCTCTCTCCCCGAGGTGCACAACTCGCCCGTGTTTGTCCCCGAACACTTGGATCTCGACGTGCTTGGCCTGCTCGACATACCGCTCTAGGTACACCGCAGAATCTCCGAATGCCGACTGAGCCTCATTACGCGCTGCCTGCACGCACTCGTGAAAGACCTCAGGATCCGATGCCACCCGCATCCCCTTTCCTCCCCCACCTGCAGAAGCCTTGATCATGACCGGAAACCCAATTCCCTCAGCTATCTCCAGCGTGTTGTCTTCATCCCTGACTTCTCCTTCCGACCCGGGTACCACGGGCACTCCAACATCCGTCATGATGCGGCGTGCGGTGGCCTTGTCTCCCATCGTTCGGATCTGTTCGGCCGATGGACCAATGAAGGTGATACCAGAGAGCTCACAGATCTCGGCAAATTCAGCGTTTTCAGCTAGGAAGCCGTAGCCGGGATGGATCGCCTCTGCACCAGTAATTTCAGCAGCTGCGATGATCCTGGAAATGTTCAGATAAGACTCGGAAGATGGGGCGGGTCCAATGCAGACTTCCTCATCAGCAAACCGAACATGGAGGGACTCCGCATCCGCATCCGAATAGATAGCGACAGTCGGGATGCTCAACTCCTGGCACGCTCGGATCACCCTAAGGGCAATCTCTCCCCGGTTCGCAATGAGAACCTTCTTAAACACCGTGGCTTCGGGGCACGAGGGGCGTCAGGAGGGTTGGACTCGGAACAGGACTTGTCCATACTCGACCGGTTCGCCATCCCCAATACAAATCTCCCGGATGACTCCTGCCGTCTCAGCCTCCAGCTCATTCATGAGCTTCATGGCCTCGATGACACAGAGCAGGTCTCCCGGTGAGATCTGTCTTCCGACCTTGGTAAACGGGTCTGAATCAGGCGAGGGTGCGCGGTAGAACGTCCCTACCATGGGCGACGTGATTTCCAGGAGAGTCTCACCTCTTCCCTCCCTGGCTTCGGACTCTTTGACCTGGCCGCTTGAGTCCGGAAGAGGCGTTTCCGCCAGAACAGCGTCTTCCCCCACCGCGGGGAACTCCGACAAATCCTCACCGGACCCGCTCGGAGGACTCCTGGAGATCCATACTTGAGTCCCACGGTGCTCGATCTTGACGTGGTCAAGGCCACTTTCATCGAGAGTTCGGATCAGCTTCTCGATGAACTTGAGATTGATCATTAGACCCGTTCCAGGTACTTGTGCTCATGACGATCGACCTTGACGACGTCACCCTGCTCTACAAACAGAGGTACTTGAATTTCCGCACCTGTTTCCAGTGTCGCAGGCTTACTTCCACCTTGGGCCGTGTCCCCTTTTACTCCTGGGTCTGTCTGTGCCACTACTAACTCCACAAAATCCGGAAGCTCTACTGCGATAACCTTCCCGTCGTGTACCAACCCTTCGCACCCCATGTTCTCTTTCAGGTACTTGAGTTGAGCTTTACCAATGAGATCACCCGTAATAGGAATCATCTCGAAGCTCTCCTGATCCATGAAGTGGTAGAACTGCCCATCCGTATAGCTGTAGTTAACCGGCCGCCGGAGAAGCCGCACTCCCGTAACTTTCTCCCCAGCCCGGAAGGTCTTCTCCACCACCTGGCCAGTGAGGACATTCTTAAGCTTGGTCCGCACAAACGCACCGCCCTTGCCGGGCTTCACGTGCTGAAAGTAGCTGATTGACCAGAGGCCTGAATCTGTCTCCAGGACCATCCCGTTTCTGAAATCCGCGGTGGATGCCATGCCGTCGGTCAAAGTGTGGGGGGGGAGTTAGACGTCCGAGAGCAACCTAACGAGCCCTCGCAGGCCGAGAAGATAGCTCTGGAGCCCGAAGCCAAACACCACCCCCGCCGCAACCGGGGCAAGGTAAGAGCGGCGCCGGAAGCTCTCTCGCCCAGACGTATTGGAAAGGTGCACCTCGACAAAAGGACACTCAACACCGACTAGGGCATCCCTTAGAACCACCGAGGTATGCGTGAGGCCTCCGGGGTTTATCAAGAATCCGTCGGCCCGGCCCGCAGCCTCTGCCACGAAGCTAATGATCTCGCCCTCGTGGTTGGATTGGATCGTTTCGAGGGTTACAGCGAGTTCCGCAGCGAGCACTCCAAGAGCTTCGTTGACGGTATCGAGCGAGTCCGCCCCGTAGACCTCAGGTTCCCGTTTCCCGAGCAGCTGAAGGTTCGGACCATGAATGACAGCTATCCTCATGATTGCAAGCTCTTCAGCCAAAGACGGAAGTCGTCAAGGCCTTCTTCCGGCACCTGACCCGAGTCGTCCGGATTCGCAGCTGAATGGCTGTGGTCCTCAAGGGGCTGGCTCGTCTCCCCAAAGGTCTCGTCCGATTTGGTCTCAAACCCGATGTCAGCCGAGCTGACCTCTGTTTCAGATTGGTTGGCACCTGGGGCCAGCGATTCCATTGAAACGGCTCCGGGAACCCATGCCAGAAGGTCGTCGAAGTATGCTGAGATCGGGTTGGGGTCGCCAGGTTGGGCCTTCAAGGGAAGGGCAGACTCCACTTCTAGAGGTACTCGGAGCTCAGCGAGCCGGGCCTCAATCTCAACGTCGTCAGGATCTTTTTCGTAGAGGTGCTCGTAGACCTCGACAGCCTTCTCATGAAACCCCTGGTTGGCATAAATATCACCCATTGTGCGCGTAAGAATGGAGCCCCCCGAGTCGGAAATCTCAGGCTCCTCTACCGAGGTCATCTCCAGCTCCCAGCCTAAGCCTGACTCAAGATCCTCTACACGTCGTCTCGCTTCGACATGTCCAGGATCCAACCTCAGCGCCATCTTCAGATCCTTCAATGCCCCCTCGCGATCACCCTCCGAGACCGCTGCGTCGGCGCGGTCAATCAGCGCCAATATATTCCCACCATCCAGGTCCAGAACTCGATCCAGATGCTCCCGGGCCGCCACTAGATCCCCTCGGTCGCACTCAACCCGGGCCGCCACTAGGTGACCCGTCGCAAAGTCAGGATGCCTCCCGAGACCGTCCTGCACAAGCGATTGGGCTTCCTCCAGCTCCCCCTTTCTCCGGTAGGCGTCAGCAAGTGGAGCAAATGCCCGTCCTTCTGGATCCCGCCCTGACCAGAAGCAGGTCCTAAGGATACGGATCTCCTGATTGAGCGCTTCTGACAAGCGGGATCTCTCCTGAGCCTTAGCGGTAGGAGGTGAACGGGAGAACCAGCGAAAAACGCAATTTACAAAAGATATTGTAACCTTCAAAATAGTGTCAACGCGGCCTCACCTCAAACGACCGCAAAATGCTTGAGAGACCCTCACAATCCGGTTACGTTTGGCCCACTTAGCCACCCACTGGTCGAGACATCATCTTGATCCCCCAGTGACGAAGTGGAGCAGGGGTCGGGAATCACCCGACCTTTTTTGGCAGGAAGATTTGCTGAAGGAGTTCGTCGTATGCTGATGCGGCAGATGCGACAGAATACGAAGATCATCATGCTCGTAACGGCATTGGCGTTCGTCGCACTGATGGTGTTCCAGTGGGGGATGGACGCCTCCGGCCGCTCAGCTGCAGGGAACCTAGGAAGGGTCGGGCGCCGCGCCGTCTCCATAGTCGAGTGGCAAAATGCCCGCCGGGTTCTCTACGAACAGATCTCCCAATCACAGGAACAGCCGATCACCTCGGCGCAGAACCGGGAGATCGACGATATGGCGTGGGATGAGATAGTTACTCAAATCCTCATCCAACGCGAGATCTCACGGAGGGAGATACGAGTTACGGATGAGGAGGTGATGCAGGCTGCGAGACTGTCTCCGGCCCCAGAGTTCCAATTCGACCCAGCCTTCCAGAACGATCAGGGACAGTTCGATATCGTACTTTACCAGCAGTTCCTCGGCCAAGCGGACCCATTCTTCCTTCAGCAGCTGGAAATCTACTACCGAAACCTCATACCACGTAATAAGCTGATCCGCCAGGTCACGTCCGGCATTTTTATTCCGGACGGTGAGCTCTGGGAGAGATGGCGGGCGCAGAACGAACGGGTGTCTGCCACATTTCTCTCAGTCTCTCCGGACGACCGAGTGGACAATGGCTTGGTTGAGGTCACGGAAGAAGAAGTGGACCGTTACTATCGGGACAACTCCGACGAATTTCAGGTGTCAGCTCGGGCCCAGGTGCTCTTCGCCTACATCGACAAGGCACCCACTGCAGCTGACTCAGCCGCCTCATTCTTCTACGCCCAGGAGATTCGTCAAGAGCTCCTCGACGGAGCTGACTTCGATGAAATCGCCATCAGAGAGAGCATTGATGAAGCTTCTGCCCTCCAGGGAGGATCGCTCGGATCTTTCGGGAGAGGTCTGATGGTTCCGGCATTCGATTCTCTTGCGTTCTCGCTGCCTGTGGGCGAACTGAGCGAGCCCTTGAGGACGAGTTTCGGCTACCATCTTGTCGAGGTGCTCTCTCGTGATGAAGACGCTGACGAGATTGAAGCGCGCCACATCCTCCTGCCTATCGAGCGTACGGATGTGGCTGAAGTCGGTCTCCTCACGAGGGCAGACTCGCTCGAGACGCTCTCGCAGAATCGTCCTCTCCGTGAGGCGGCTGAGACGTTCGGCCTCAGCGTAATGGAGGCTGAGATCTCTGAAGATTTTGCGGTTCTCCCTGGGGTGGGGATCGCCGCAGAAGGTCAGGACTGGATCTTTGTAGATGAAGAGGGATCTGGAGCGATCAGCCCTGTCTTCGAAACAGATGACGCATTCTACATCGTAGAGTTGTTGGACGAGTCTCCGGCTGGAACGCTGAGTTTGGAGCAGGTAGCGGTCGAGATTAGGGAGAACCTTCAGGCTCAGAGGAAGACTGAGCTCACAATGGAGGAAGCCCGCACATGGGGAGAAGAACTCCGAGGTGGTGCATCATCCCTCGAGAGCATCGCAGAGCGGCTAGGGGTATCGGTTCAGACGACTGGACCATTCACTCGCCAGGAGTTCGTCCCTGGCCTTGGACAGTTAAGTGCCGCGACCGGCGTCACCTTCGGTACACGGGAGGGTGAGATCGCCGGGCCAGTAACCACCCTGGGGAGGGTACTCCTGATCCGCATCGATGAAAAAACCGAGGCCGATCGCGAGGAGTGGGAGATCCAAAAGCGAGTCCAAAGATCTCAAGTGACCGCCGAGATTCAGCAGGCCCGGCTTGAGCAATGGGTAGATGGGCTCCGAGCAACAACAAGGATTCTTGACAACCGCGTTGACTACTTCCGGAGGGCTGAGGAGCAAGCTGCCCAGGGACTCCAGAGCCCGGTCTTCTTCTGACCTTCTTTTTTTTCTAGCAGGAGGACGAGGCGCAGGAATGCCTCATGAGGCCTAAGGACGCTGCGGAAGGCTAACAATGGGCATCCCTACCCTGAACTGTGATTTGCTCGGTTCAGGTTTGCGGAACGATAACAGTCTTTCTTGCGTCCGCACGAGCATTAGCGTTCTGGCTCTATCTGTAGAATCCCCTTCACTAACGGTGGTGTATGTCGACTAGCATAAGTGCAGGCCCCAAGCTAACGATGACCGGGGGGAATCCCGCAGTGAGATTGAAACCGGCTTTGACCCACAAGTGAGTACTTCGATGAGCACTTGGGCTTCATGGCCATATATACAACAAAGCTACACAATCTGGTAAGTGGTTGCGTAGCTTCATCGTGGCCAATCGTACCGCCAGCGAATCTAACCCCTAACTTACTGGCTCGTAGTCAGGCGACGCGGTTCTCCGTCCGCTTCCCCATCCTGCTCCTCTCGCGGTTCCGGGGCCCTGCTCACCTTGGGCTGCTCGTCGGGGATCTTCAATTCCCCTTCGATATCCCGAATTGAGCTCTTGAACTCACGAATACCCTTCCCGAGAGAGGACCCGATCTCAGGAAGCCTCTTGGCTCCAAACAACAGAAGCACGACCAAGAAGATCAGCATGATCTCCCACATTCCTAATCCGCCAAACATAATATCAAACCTCCTTTGGCGAACAAAAGTTCAGCCTTACCAGGTTTACAGGAATTAGATCAAGGAGCGGGCCACAAAAGCCACTATTCCGACTCCGACAATCGTGAGAACATTCAACATCAGTACAAGCGGCCCAAGTGTGATCGCTACCGCAGCCAGGTCCAGTTCAAACGGACCCACCGACGCCGCGACTGAGGTGATCAGGAAGTCCCGCGCCGCACTCTCCGGTAAGAACGCCTCAGACAGCTTAGTCAGAAGGCCGCCCAGAAAGAGCCCTAGGATCAATGTCCAAATGACACGAGAAACGGAACGGCGGCGACTATCTAGAAGTGTCCTCACACCTGACCCCACCACCACATCCGTTTGCACCCCTCCTGACCATAGACCACACCCTTTATAAGGTAACCAGACCGGTTAGACGTGACTAACCCCTTCCTCCCTCCACATCTACGCATCCCCATCATCGCTTCCGCTCGATCGCATAGCCTATCGACTCCCGGAGTGCATCCATAGCCTTGTCCGCCACAGGAATCTTGTCGAGAGCCGAGTTGGCAGCCTGCGCAAACTCTTCCGCCTTACCCCGTGCGTACTCAAGACCTCCAACTCTTCGAACCGCATCGACGATCCCCTCAATCTCGTCGTCGGACGGTTTTAATCTCATGAAGAACCGCTGGATTCGACCCCGGTCATCCGGCTCCACATGACGCATCGCCTCGATAAGTGGTAGCGTGACTTTGCGTTCCCTAAGGTCGTGCCCAACGGGCTTACCAGTCGACTCCTCGCTTCCCTCGTAGTCAAGTAGATCGTCAGCGATCTGGAACGCCATTCCCAACGCGTACCCGAAGTGACGGAAGGCCTCTCTGTATTCCTTCACTCCGACCAAGCCACCCATATCGCAAGCCGCTGACATAAGGGACGCCGTCTTACACGCCATGAGGCGGTAGCAATCTTCCTCACTGAACCCTAAAGCGTCGTAGGAAATCAATTGTCTCATTTCCCCAACACTCATTTCGTTCGACGCTCGAGCCAGAGCGTGCACGGCCTCAAGCCTCCCGATTCGGGTAAGCTCCAGAATCGATCGCGAATAGAGGAAGTCCCCGGTGATAATCGCAACCTGGTGGTTCCACAGATGGTTCACCGTCGGCAGTCCTCGACGCAGCACCGAGTGGTCGACTGCATCATCGTGGACGAGAGTCGCAAGGTGGACCAATTCCACCACCGCCGCTAGCGCGACCGCATCCTTATGAGATCGGCCGCCAACCTCACTTGCAAGCAGCAGGAGCGTAGGCCGGAAAAGTTTTCCACGCATCTTCAGAAGGTAGTCGTTCACCTCTTTATGTATCTCAAAATCAGACAGGATGATTCTACGGATCTCATCAACCACGCTGTCCAGACTGTCCCTCACGGGCTCTTGTATCCGCGCGAGTTCAGAAGCGTAATGAACCGATATGGATTGAGTGTTGGACATTGCTGCAGGTCAGCGAAGGGACTTGAGCCGCTTAGTTACATATTTGAAGTTCATATGCAGAGAGACGATCTTCCTGTAGAACTCCCCGGCTGAATCTGAGTTCCCCATAACCTCATGAGCCTATCCGAGGCAATAGTACATACCCAGGAGATCATACCCCACTCAAGCATACTGATAGCGACCCAGGGCTTATCCTTCTCCAAGAAGGACTGCCCTAACATCTCCAACATAGTAAAACTCCCCGGTTCTGCACGCAGCACCCGCTGACATTCGGTGATCACCCCGTGCAGGAGCCCCATCTCCCCGTCCGCAACACCAAAAGCCATGGTAGGACCTCCCGTCCTGAGCTCGAGATGTTCTCCGCGATCTTCTCTTTGAACTGGGAAAGCATCCGAGCGACATCCACCTCCTCGTCTCCAGTTGGCTCCTAAGTCAGGACTGTCCAGTGATTCGTTTCCTCCCCCGCAAATCAAGCACCATCATGCCGAAGTCTACCGTAGTCGCCCCGGTAACCCCCTGCTCGTATCCATCCCAGACAGATTTCCTTCCAGACTGCCCCCGGGTGAGCATAAAGACCTCCGGCAGCCCACCGTTGAGCGCCTCATTTGCGCGGAGGTTAGCGGAATCGAGTTCCAATACCTGCTTGAAGACCGGCTGTACCCTCAGTGATTCTCCTTCTTCAGTGAGTCAGCAGTTATTACGTCTCATTCCAAGGCTTGAATCCAGCCAGGCTTGATCCCAGCTGCTCCACAGCCTGGTGGAACTCCGGCGGTATGCGGTCGCCCGACTCCCGGACGAGAGCGAGAAGTTCGTCTGCTTGTTGGGCTGCCCTCCGTACCACATGAGCAGTCAATCGAGCGGACAGGACACGTGAAGGGTCTGGGTCCAGCAGGGAAAGCCGATCCACTCCCGCTTCCAAGATCAATTCGTCCGGCACCAACCCCAACACCTCAGTGCTCACGACTCGTCCACCCACGGCCCGAACGCGGTTCTCGACATCCCGAAACACGAGGAACGGCTTACGGTTGCGGACATCCTCCAAGTTCATAGCCACCTGAAGGCTACCCTTGGAGGCAAGAGTCATGGCCAATGCTCTCAGTCCCACGGTCCCCCCACCCCTCTCACGTAATTCCGCCGCCAGTCGACGAACCTCTTCCTCCGCAAGCCCTTCCACCTCCACGTTCCACGCCAGGAGGAGTGGACGCGCACCGACACAAGTCACTCCAGCTGTGGGGTGAACTCCAGGATGCGGCCAACCCTCAGGGAGAATGTCTGGCACCCGGTCACTAGGGAAGCCCCGAACCAGGGACTCGAAGCCACCCGTTCGAAGGCTTGCCAAGCTCTTACCCGGGGGTTGCGAGGCCTCCGAATAAAAGAAGATGGGCAAGCCAACCTCTCTGGCTAGGCGGTCTCCCACCCGCCACGCCGAGGCCTGTGCCTCTTCCATCGTCAAGCCAACCAGAGGGACAAAAGGAAGGACATCTAGCGCCCCAACTCGTGGGTGCACGCCGTCATGCTGTCGAAGGTCGATCTCTTCAACCGCTATCCGGGCTACCTCAACCGACGCATCCTCTACGGCTTCGGGAGGCCCTACGAAGGTGAGTACAGCCCGGTTGTGGTCTGGATCGGCCGATGCGTCCAGCACTTCTGCTCCCAACCTGGACACAACTCGGACCAAGCGATCAACGAGCGCGTAGTTCCGCCCCGCGCTCAGGTTCGGCACCGCCTGCAGAACGGGCACCATGGGCGGCAAGATAGCGGGGGTCCTACACCGAAACAAGCAAAGTGCCGCAAGGGTTTTCGCGAAACCAGATCAAACGTCTGCCCCGGACTCTAAGCGGCTCAGTAATCAAACTGGGGTTATCCGGCTGCAACTGGCAGGCCCTATCGAATATCAAGACAGCTCCGCCCTGCGCGAAACCGAGATGGATCCCTCGGATCCCTCTGCCCCGGAGCTCGACAACCTCATGCTCCATGGCGGCATCGCAGAGGGGGATCTCCCCACCTCATCCGGCACTTTGGTGATGTCAAGATCGGTTCCTGTCACAATAAACTACAGAGTTACGTCGTGGACTACTACGAGTGTGCGGAACCCTTTTTCTATCTCGTCCCTAGGCCCATAGAGAACCCGAACCGAAACGTCATGAGATTCGCTTCGCTCTGGTTGGTGAGGAGCGTGATGCTTCCGTCCGGATGGTCGACGATGTCGCCCTTGGTCAGAAAGTTGGTAATCCCGTTCTGATGCCGCTCCAAGCCGAGGTCCAGTGAGATAGGGTGTTCCCCACCACTCAGTCGAACCCGAACACCACCACCCATCTTCCACGCCATGACCCCGTCTGAATAGTTCGTGGTAGAAAACCCCTCGTCTTCTGCCCAGTCCGCTCCACTTAGATGAGACACGGTCGCAAAGTATGAGAAGCCCATCGTCCCATACACATAAGGCGCGAGCCTCTCGGTCATGAGCACCACTTCGGGACCGATCCCTCCGTAGAATATGGTGTTATCCGTCGTAAGTTCGAGGCCGATCCGACAACCGATCGGGACCGGGTAGCAGACTGTGTGGTTCTCATGGCCGTAGACTAGGAAACCCAAGTCACCCCTGAGCCTCAGGAGGCCTTCTGCGGCCATCCCAAAGCTGCCTTGCAACTGGCCGCCGAAGCCCTGATCGAAGAAGGCTCCGAGCTCGCCC
The DNA here is from genome assembly GCA_963579625.1 of Gemmatimonadales bacterium UBA6960. Classification (GTDB taxonomy): domain Bacteria; phylum Gemmatimonadota; class Gemmatimonadetes; order Longimicrobiales; family Gaopeijiaceae; genus JAAXGI01. The sequence goes on along the minus strand of CAUZHN010000037.1, from coordinate 6,068 downwards.
AAGGGATCCGCCACGGCGAAGCTGATACCAACGAAAGCGCGCGGTCCTGACTGCTGTTGGGCCTCGGGGACCAGCTTGAAGGCAGATTTGGGGCCCGTTCCAGAATCGACCAGTAAGCTCTGCGCCTCTCCTGCCGCAGGACTCCACAGCACGAGCGCAGCGATTAGAGAAATAAGGGTGGTTGAATTGCTCATGGATGGCCCATCCGCATCTAGGTGCTGAGCCTCAAGCTTAGCCGGTTGGTAGAAGCTCCGACCCCTGCCAACAGGTGCAGATCAGGCAACATACTACACGGCGGCGAACCGGAGAGTGCCCCCTCCACCCAAGCAGTGCAGAACTCGTGTCGTCTCAATGACAGTCCCTCAGCTTCGTATAAGAGAAGGATCTTGTGCTACTTCGGGCGGCAGGATGCACTGGAATGTCCCCGATAAAGGACATGCTCAGGAGGGAGCGACACAGGGAGACCGCCGATCAGAAACGGCCACGATTTGCGTCGAGACTTCTTTGCCGGTAGTCGAACCGAATGTCCTCGTTCGCTCTGAGCGCTACTTCGAATTCAAAAGACCAGTTTCCCGTAGCCGTCTGTACGAAGCCGAACCTGGCCTCCCACTCATGGAGGTCCCGGCGAAGGTTAACCACGTGATCATTAAAGCGGCGAGCCTCCACGTCATAGGACGTCGCCCACTCCACGGTCCAATTCTCAGACGGTGCGAAAGAGAGACCACTCTGAATCATCTGCGCCCGCAGCCGACTTCCACGCTCCGAACCCCGTGGCCGATTCAGCGAGTAGTTGAACTCCATTTGCAGGCTTTCCAGCGGAGCCCGTGTGTCAGACGGGTCATCTCCGGGGATCACCCTGTCCGAGTCGAAGCCGATGACTTGATCCAACGGCAAATCAGGGATGCCCCGCAAAGCCGGTTCAATGATTTCCGATTCGGGCTGTGGTGCTGGCTCCGGTTCCAGATCGGCCCCCATCATGCTCAGCAGGCTGCCAAGCGCCCGAAAAAGCCCGGACTCATTGTCAAGCGAAAATCCAAGCGACAGCCTCGAAAGGTGAGGGCTGAACTTTCGAGGCCCGTCCTCCTTCCGCTCAGAGTCATCGAAGAGGTTGTGGGCAAACGAGAGTTTCAGACCTCTCAAATAGTCGGACACCACTCTGTTCGTAAGCGTGAGCGTTTTGAAGCCATCGATAAAATTGCCGGTTGAGTCCGCCTCGATAAGATCGTAGCTGATGGCATTAGTCTGCAGCCCAAGAAGTACGATGTTTTCCGACGGCGGCGGACGTTGTAACTCCCCCCCGTTCGTTCTGGACACCGCGACTTCTAAACTATCGTTCGCTCCCGCCTCGACTTCCTCTGGACTTACCTTTGCCTCCCACGTCTGATTGAATCCGATTGTGAAGGAATTCTGAGTGCGTGCGGAGGTCGGCCCGAACACTCGGGACTGTAGTTCCGTCGGCAACACCTCCGGAGCATAGGACCAACTCGCCATCGGGGTAAGCTTGTGGCGGACCGCCTCGAACCTCCTGAATCCAGGGTAGAAACCGTAGATGTCAGTCTGGAGGCTCACTCCCGCACGAACTCGTTTCTGGCCCCTGACAAACTCTCGTGCTTCTGGAATAGAGTCGACACTAAGCATCGAACCCTCGATGCTCACGCTTGGGGTCAGAGTGGTCGACCCGATCAGCCCTTGTTGAAAGGAGAGGCCCCCCGACCAAGACGCGGTACCGGAATGGAAGTCACCTATACCCTGCAGTGGTTCGAGCCCATCCATTTCTTCTTTTGAGAGGAAGAAGTGTCCCGGGACGTTTTGGAACACCGTCTCTCGTTTGGTAAAACTCCCTCTGAGAGACAGATCGCCCAGACTCATGCCTGCGCGGGCGGAACCGCCTGTTCGCACCTCCGATCCAGAGCCAAAACTGAATGTGTTGTCCGGTTGTAATTCTCTCTCCGACATGCGCCGGTTCCAATTCATGGAACCGTTTACCGAGAGGTTGTTGTACCACCGCGCGCTCTCGGCCGGTGCACCAAATAAGGTCAGCGTGGAGAGTGAGAAGCTCCCTGAGGGAAGAGTCGTTTCCGTTCGCTCCTCGTTCAGGTACTGCTTTCGGCTCGAGCCCACGGTAAGTTGGCCCCAATCGAACCTGCGATTCAGATTTCCATCCGAATCCACTGTCGACACCATTTCCCTCGGATCAAACGAGTGCTGTCGAACGAAGCTGGAACTGGAGATGTAGCGTCCAGATGCCCTGACCGAAGTCCGCTGCGATATGTCCCAACGGTGGTTGGTGTCCAGCCCCAGTTCCTTCCGCCCCGTGTCTCTCCAGTATCGCTTGATGTTCACGGAACCATTGAGGAACCGTCGAGCCCACTGATAGCGGGCCCCGCCTTCCAGTGCGACGTAGTTATTCGACCACCAGTCCAGCGCCATACTCATGTCGGAGTATTCGCTCATGGCCCAATAGTAGCCCAGGTTCGAGACGCGCCGATTGTATCCCGAGGAGGTACGAACGATGTCGTTCACGGAAAACCCTGGGGTCAAGATCCCACTCGCACGACCGGACCCGAGGTTCTGCGCCATAAACGGAAGCCAGAAGATGGGGACATCGTCGATGTACATTCGCACGGAACGAGCAACCAGAACCTGCCCTCCGATCACCTTGAGATCGTTGGCCTGAAAGTAGGAATGGGGGTCAGGTAGATCGCAGGTTGTGAATCGAGCCGAACTCCCGAAGAGCCGATCCTGCTCCACCGAATCGAGGTCGCCGCGGACAATCCACTGTGCTCCCTGCGAGTACGTAGTCTCAGCCTCTAACGCCGTTCCTCGCCCTTCCGCTAGGTCGTAGATGAGCAGTTCGCTTTGCAGCGGATCCCCAGTGCTGGGCGTGAAGTCAGACCGTCCACTGGTTCGTACTCGGCCCTGGACGTCCTCGTAAGTAATTGAACTATCAGCCTCTAGAAGGACACCTTGACCCGAGAAGACAGCACGGGACTCCGGAGTTCCCAAAAGGACGAGTCGACGGCTTTCAGCATAGAAGTCCGCCCGGCTCCCCTGATAGCTTGCGGCACTGAAGCCCTCGATCCGAACGAGCGCCTCCATGATCGAGTCCGCTCCCACCGGAAGTTGAGGAGGGGCCTCCGGGGACGATCCCGTTGCTATGCCACGCTGCTCTACCGGCTGGTCTTCTCCAATCTCTACCGAGGCTGAATCGAGGTCGAGTTCCGCATCGTTGGCGACCTGGTCCCGGATTCTATCCAGCACCAGTGTTCGAACCGAGTCGGGACGGCTCATCCCCCCGGGGTCGAAAGCCTGAGCGAGCAGCGATGGGTGACCCGGTAACACTGCACCCACCAAGACCAGCAAGCCCCCTAGGGCAAGGGCCCTAGGAAGAGGGTGAATCACGGTCCATCCGCCCCAACAACACCTGACGGTGGCTCTTCGGAAACGTCGAGGGGGTTGGAGTCCAAGGCCTCCTCCCTCTTGCGATAGATCGCCGCGGAAATCAGGATGCTCACCTCATAGAGGATCACCATCGGACCCATCATGAGAAGAGTGGACGCGATGTCACCAGGCGTGAGTAGGGAGGCCAGAATAGTGATTCCGACGAATGAGTGGCGACGTGTGCGGCGCAGGAAGGCCGGCGTGACGATCCCCAGTACGGAGAGGATCATGATCACAATAGGAAGCTCAAAGACGGTGCCAAATGCAAGGAGAATCCGGGTTACGAACCCCAGGTATTCTCCGACCTCGATCGTGGGAGCGAGGAACTCCTGCTGGAAACCACCCAGAAAGATGAGCGCCAACGGCAGCACCAAGAAATAGGCCATGGCCACGCCCATGCAGAAGAGCACAAGCCCGAAGTACAGGCTCGGCACGATGACCCGCCGCTCCTCTCGCTTGAGTCCCGGGGAGAGAAAGGACCATATCTGGTACACCACGACGGGCAAGGCCAACAGAATCCCAACCACGAGAGAGAGCTTGAGCGTGATGAAAAACGGGGTGGCAGGACTGAAGTAAGCGAGCTCCCCATCTTCCAAGAGATCGCGGATCGGCCTGATGAGGATCTCCATAATCCCCAGATACTGCACCAAGAGGAAACCCACGATTGTCCCGACCGCGACCGCGATCAGTATGTAGAAGATGCGCCATCGCAGTTCCTCGAGATGATCGAGGAAGGGCATCTCTCCGACAGTGCTTAATCTCTTACGAAGCATCAGGACCTACCCGAAGGGAAGTTACGGCTGCTGTTTGAACTGCTGCTCCTAGCGTCCGCGCTCCTTCATCGCATGGACGAACTCCTGAAACTCGTCCTCGTCCTGAAAGTCCCGATAAACAGACGCAAACCGAACATAGGCCACCCGGTCAAGCGGTTTGAGATGATCCATGATCATCTCACCAATCAATGCACTGGGGATCTCGACACCGGCTTGCTGGGACAGAACGTCTTCCACCTGGTCAACGATGGCCTCGATCTGAGACAACGAAACCGGACGCTTTGCGCACGCAGTCTGCATCGCCCGCACAAGCTTCTCCCGATCAAATTCTTCGGAACTACCTCCCCTCTTCAGAACCTGGACCGGACGTTCTTCTACGTATTCGTAGGTTGTGAATCGTGACCCGCAGCCCATGCACTCCCGACGCCTCCTGACCGCTCGACCCCCACGGCTGGTCCGCGTATCAACGACTCGGTTTTCGTTGGAATCGCACTGCGAGCAGCGCATAGGCCGAGTCAGGAAAAGAGGGGAGGGATAGGCTGTGTGACGAGAGAGTCACGGCGGAGTATCAGTCCACCGATGAGCCAGGGACGCCGACTACTGGAGATTTCGAAGAGCGTCCCGAGCCAGATCGGCGGCTCCCGAGTCGGGCCATGTGTTAACGACTCGCTCGAAGTACTCCTCTGCATCGTCTGGATTCCCGAGCTCGAGGTGGAGCGTTCCAACCCGATACAGTGCATCGGCAACGCGCTGTGCTGTCGGATGAAACTCCGGGATTTCGAGGAACGCTTCGATCGCAATGTCGGTGTCTCCCTCCCGGTGAAGGATGTCTGCCAGATAGTAGCGAGCTTCGGGAACGAGTTCGTGGGAGCCGAATTGATCCACGACCTGCTGAAAGCCAATCCGCGCAGCGCTGAGGGTTCCCCTCCCGAGTTGTGTCACAGCCGCATTGTACAGCTCGAGAGCCTGGTCCCCACCACCACTGAGGGGCTCCCGCCCGAAGACTCCCGGTGGCCCAAACGTCCTCTGTGTACGATCGCGCTCCATCTGGTCCCGCAGACTGGCTACTTGCTGCTGAGAGAGCCCCGTCAGCTCCTGAATGGTAAGGAGCTGATCTTCGATGCTCGTCATACGACGGGCGGTTTCTGCCCGACCATCTTGGAGGCTCCGTGCCACCACCGAAATCGAATCCTGGTGAGCCCTCTGTGACTCCTGCAGCTCTTGGAGCAGAACCTGCTGCTGGGAGTAGAGTTCGCGAATTTCGTCCTGAAGATCTCGCACATCGGCCTTGGTGGCACAGCCTGCCACAGAGCCAACAAGCACAAGTGCGAGGGTCACTGACGGAGTACCCCAAGCAGCGTCACGCGAGTGATCAGATGGGGGCCGGTCCAACGAGAAGAAAGGAAACTTGACGCTCATGGCCCAGAGGTTCTCCTTTGGCTACCCACCCCCACCGCCGCAGGAACCGGAGCAAATAATCCTGCGGCGACTAGGTTAGCCTACACCGGCCAGGAGACACAGGGTCCACCCGGCCGGCGTGCCGAGCTGATACACGCGCAGGCTAGATTCCAGCCACTCCCGGCGGATGCTTCCCTACTGCCCCGCAGGGTTGATTGAACTACCACCCGAAGTGATCACAAATTCCACCCGACGATTCTGAGTCCAAGCAGCCTCGTTGCTTGCCATGGAGAGCGGCCGTTCTTCACCGAAGGAGGTAGTCTCGAACCCACCGGCCGAAAGCATCTGCTGGGTAAAGAAATCGACGACACTCTGTGCTCGACGATTCCCAAGCGCCTGATTGTACTCCACCGATCCCCTCTCATCAGCGTGTCCCTCAAGCCGAATCCTCACCTG
>CAUZHN010000036.1:0-22236 GCA_963579625.1 Gemmatimonadales bacterium UBA6960 | reverse complement strand
AGCGACGAGGAGATCCGCACGATCGCGGACTGGGTCGACTCGGGTGCGGCCCTAGGCGATCCGGGCGACCTGCCTGAGCCGATCCAGTGGCCCGATGGGACGACGTGGGAGTTCCAAGATGAACTGGGGCTGCCCGACGTGGTCTACCAGTCCCCTATGTACAACGTCGTGGCCGATGGGATGGACAAGTGGCCGGGGCCTAGGACACCACTCGAAGACGTTCAGATCGAGGGAGCGCCGATCACGAGGGAGCGGTGGATCAAGGCTGTCGCGGTCAGGCCGCACAGCAATGAAGCCCGTTTGGTCTTCCACCACGCCAACCCCGGCCTCATTATGCCCGGCGAGGCGGCCGATCCCATGGAAGCACGCTCTGCTTTCGGTGAGGGAACTATTGACCTGATTGATTCTGCGGTCGGAACGGAGGGCCGGATTTTCCCCGAGAACCAGGGCCGGATAATCCGTCCGGGCTCGTTGATTAGCTGGGGGATGCACTATCACCCCTACGAGCGCGATATCGAGGCTGCCTTGCAGGTAGCTATCTGGTTCTACCCTGACGGCGAGGAGCCTGAGCACTACACGATGGGTGACCCCTCGTTCCGGGGTACCGCGATCACGCACGTACCCTTCCATCCCGGGAGTAGCACCGCTATTTCGCCGACCGGACGTTTCGGTGACGAGGGAGACCTCCTCATTCCGCCCTACGGGGTCGCGACGCTCAAGGGAATGCACGTCCTGGATCGGCCAGCCATGCTCCACAGCGTTCGTGGCCACATGCACCTGCGGGGAAAATACCAGCTCGTCGAGGCCATCTATCCGGACGGGAGTTGGGAGACTCTGTCGAAGCTCAACTGGGATAGCGGCTGGCATACGCTGTTCATGTACGAAGACCACGTCATGCCGCTGCTCCCCAAGGGCACCGTGCTCATCGTGACCTCAACGTGGGACAACACGACCGAGAACCCCTACAACCCTGACCCCCGTCAGTGGGTGACAGGGGGTGACCGGAGCGTGGACGAGATGGGGCATATCCGACTCGGCATCACCTACTTCGATGACGAGGCCGATTTCCAGGATCTGGTCGAGGAGCGGCAGCGCTTACTGGGCGAGATGAGGTCGGTCGTCTCGAGGTAGAAGCCGAGTCAAGACCGTTGGAGGGATCGTCCTCCGCGTCATGAGAGGGTATCGGGAAGGCGGAGCCCCCCCCTCAAAGTGCCCTGTCCTCGGCGAAGGGGGCAGGGCCGGACCTTATCGCCCATCACTCATTCTCCAGAGCGACAGGTATCCATGATCAACAAAGCATCTTTCACCCTGACAGCCGCCGTGGTTGCCGGCGTGCTCGGTCTGGGTCTGACGATCCCGCTCGAGGCGCAGCAGTGGGAGGAGCAAATCCGTGGGAGCGCCGGCGAACAGGGCGTTCAGAACCTACGCCCGCGGGGGCAGCCGGTTGTCCCAGTTTTTGACGGCTGGGTTCAAGAAGAGGACGGAACGGCATCGCTGTGCTTCGGATACTTCAACCTGAACTTCGACGAGGCCCTTGAAATTCCCATCGGGCCGAACAACTACATCGAGCCTGAAGAGTACAACGGGCTCCAGCCGACCCGCTTCAACCCAGTGCCCCTAGGTGGCGCACGCAAGCCACGACACTACTGCGTCTTCTCGATCAACGTGCCACAGGGGGGTGGTCAGGACATTGTTTGGAACCTTCGTCGCCACTATGGGGACACCTATTCGGTGCCTGCCCATTCGGGAGTCGTCCATTATAGGGTGCCCGATATCTACTTCGAGACGGATCGCGGCCAGCGCGGTGGATCGGTGGGACCCATCGTCCATCTCATTGAGCCGGAGGGGCCGGAGGGTATCGGCAAGGGCCTCCGTGGTGGGAAGCGGGTGGGCCCCGTCTCAGCTGGGGTTGGCGAGCCGCTCACCTTGACCCTGGCCGTCAGGCAGCCCACGGCCGAGGAGTACTCGGGGGTCGCTCCCTACTACGAAGCCCGAGATCCTGGGTACGCTGAAGGGGGACTCAGGACATTCGAGGTGACCTGGCAGAAGTACTCGGGTCCCCCGGACATCGAAGGGAACGTGACCTTCAGCGACAACTACATCGAGGTCGGCCCGGGTGAGGGTACCTCGACGATCCAGGCCACCTTCGAGGAGCCCGGCGACTACGTACTGCTCGTACAGGTGCTAGGCGGTGGTTACCCCAACCAGTGCTGTTGGACCAACAGCTATGTGGAGGTCAACGTTAGCCCGTAGGGCAGCGTGACCTGAGGTGGGAGGCGGTGGTCTGAGGTAATAAAGGAGGGGTAGGAGAACCCCTCATGTTGGCGAGATGCAAGCAGTGATAGCGGAGATCAAGCGATCTCTCACCAGACAGGCGTTGGTTTGGGGCTACGTTTCCAATTTTACTGGACGTGACGAGGTCTTCGTCCGGCCGTTCCCAATGACCGGGAGCAGCACAGCTCAGGTCTCGACCAATGGACCTATCAGAAGCGTTCAACAGTGTTTTTAACGTTCGGTGATGTTGCTTCGGGCATTGTTGCCGAAATGACGTTATGGGATTTGTCCCACAAATTAGAGTCTACCAGAAGTCTACCAAGTGGCCTGATTTCGGAGGAGAAGAATGCACGCTATCAAGGCCAGTCTGTGCGCAGGAATCTTGATGACCCTGTGTGCCAACACTGGGTTGAGTCAGGTGACCATTCCCCAAGAAGCAACGGATGACGAAGCCGTCGTATTGGAAGCCTTGGATCTCGAGTACGTGCTCAGAGCGCTGGAGGAAGGGCAGCTTTCGAGCGGGAGGATTCTCGAAGGCGGAGACATCTTCAGCGTCACGATGCTACACCGAATGGCCCCAACCGCGACGATCCACGGGGCTCTAAGCGACCTTTACTTGGTGAAGGACGGGTCGGCGACACTGGTGACCGGTGGTTCGCTTGTGGATCCCCAACCTGCATCACGACCCGGTGATCAGCGCGGCAGCTCTATCCGCGGTGGGGTGGAGCGGGTTGTCAAGGCGGGGGACGTGGTGTTCATCCCGCCCGGTATGGTCCACGGGTTCAAGGATTTTGGGGACTCAGGGTCGATCACATACCTGAACATCCACTTTCCGTGGAAGAAGTGAACGGAAGGTAAAAAACCGACTCTACCTGGCCCTCCGTCATGGTCTATCGAGGGCGGGTACTCGGGTAGGGCCAGACACACGCCGTCCTAGTAGTGAGCAGGCAGGTCCGCAAGACCGGCGAGGCGAAGCTTCGTGCTGTTGAATTTGGGTTAAGATCTCAGTACCCGGCCCCCCCTAGTAACTGGCACTCTTGGCACCAAGAACAGTGTTCTGCGCATTTGATTCTCCCGAGTAAGTTGCGGTCGTGAGCGGGGCAAGGGCAGAATGAAGGCATGGCTCTAATCAAGTGTTCCGAATGCGAGAAGGAGGTCAGCGACAAGGCACCCGCCTGTCCTCATTGTGGGTGTCCAGTCGCTAGTGGTCCTCCCACGTCAGAAGAGACTAGAGGCCATCCTTCCCCGGTGAGTGAGATGACAGCTACGCCCGAAGCTGGTTTCTGGGGTTTGTATTGGTATCTGCGAGTTCTAAAGAAGTATGCGGTGTTTAGTGGACGGGCGCGCCGAAAAGAATTTTGGAGTTTTGAGGTCTTCAGCTTATTGACCCTGCTCGCCCTATGGGTGGTTGAGGGCTTGCTTGGATTGTGGAGTGACTCTGACAACTCCGTGCTGGACACCATCTATAAGCTAGGAATCGCCGTCCCGTCTCTTGCAGTGAGCATCCGCAGGATGCACGACTCTGATCACAGTGGATGGTTCATCTTAGTGCCATTTTACAATTTGTATCTCTTGTTCATCGCCGGCACACGCGGCACGAATAGGTTTGGAGATGACCCAAAGATGGATGAGCAACGCCTCGTACTGAACCGCCGTCGGTTCCTCGCTTGCTTTTCGGCCGCGGGCGTGGGAGCGACGCTCCTACCTGGAGCGCTGGCCGCGGTCGCTCAGGACGCCGAGACAATCACTCTTGAGATGCTCGACGACGCCCAGGCCATCGCCGGCATCACTTTCACACGGGAAGAGCAGCAGCGGATTCTCGAACGGCTCAATGGGGACCAAAGCCCACTCCCTGCCTTCAAGGTCATGCAGGACGCCGGGCTGGGAAACGACACACAACCTGCCTTCGTCTTCAACCCGGTTCCGCCGGGGAAGCTTCTTCCAAGTGAGCGGAGGACGCTAAGCAGGAAGCCTATCGATGTGGCCATGCCCACCTCAGACGAGGAGTTGGCGTTCCTCCCACTCACGCACCTCTCTCGGCTTATCGAGACCCGGCAGGTCCGGTCGACCGAACTCACGGAGCTCTACCTTGCACGACTGAAGGAGCACGACCCCAAGCTCTTCTGCGTCGTCAACCTGACCGAGGACATTGCGCGTCGTCAGGCGAGACAGGCCGACGAGGAGATTGCGGCCGGAAGCTATCGGGGCCCGCTGCACGGGATCCCGTGGGGACTGAAGGATCTGCTTGCCGTGCGGGGGACGAAGACGACGTGGGGGATGACGCCATTCCGGGACCGTGTGATCGACGTGAATTCGACGGTTTACGAGCGGCTCACGGAGGCAGGCGCAGTTCTTGTGGCTAAGCTTTCCACGGGTGCACTGGCCACCACCGCTCGGTGGTATGGCGGGGTCACACGGAACCCGTGGAACACCGACCAGGATGCGGCCGGGTCATCCGCGGGACCGGGGTCCGCTACCGCGGCCGGGCTCGTCGGATTCTCCATCGGGACGGACACCGGTGGCTCCATTATCGGTCCGTCGACTCGCAATGGACTCACTGGCCTGCGGCCCACCTTTGGAAGGGTCAGCCGCTACGGCGGAATGGTGCTAGCGTGGACGCAGGACACCGTGGGTCCGATGTGCCGATCGGCAGAGGACTGCGCGCTGGTATTTGATACGATCTACGGCCCGGATGGGCGGGACAACACCCTCCTTGACGTGCCGTTCAACTGGGATGCAATGGCGGACCCGACCCAGCTTCGCGTCGGATACCTACGCAGCGAGTTCGAAGGTGAGATTGCGGATACAGGAAATGCCGAGCGAGCCATGCTCGCGCGCGAGACCCGACGCAACAACCAGGAAGCGCTACGTGTTATTCGCTCCTTGGACGTCGAGGTTGTGCCGTTCGACCTGCCCGACGTCCCGGTCGAGACCATCGACTTCCTTCGGTACGTTGAGACGTCAGCGGCTTTCTATGACGTGACGGCGAGGGGCCAGCTTACGGAGACCGAACGGGGGTTCGAGCAGAGCGTTCGGCCCGTCGAGATCCGCGCTGCCCACTTCACACCGGCCGTTGAATACATTCAGGGCAACCGCATGAGGATGCGGATCATGAAGCAGGTCGATGAGGCTCTGGGTGACCTCGACCTCTACCTCGGCAGCAACATCCTGCTTACGAACCGTACCGGGCATCCTGTGATCAGCTTGCCGAGTGGCTTCCACCGGGGCTCACCGACAGCCCTTCACATGACCGGAAAGCTATTCGGCGAAGCGGAGATCCTGCTGCTGGCGCACGCGTTCCAGGCGAACACGGATCATCACACGCAGCATCCCATGCTCTAGCTTGGTAAAGCAGCCCACCCCCGACCTCGAAGACGAGCACTGGCCCCGCAGCATCTCCGCCTTTACTGAGGCGGGAGTGTCCAGCACATCTACCAACAATGTTTCACGCATCGGATTCGTCTAGTACGTTGTGAGAGCACTTCTGGTGGGGGATCTTCTGATGGGGAATACCCTGAGCATAGGGCCAAACCCGTCATTACTGAAAAGAGAGGACAAAATGAGGACCGTGATCTTCTTAGCCATCATCTGCTTCGTTGTCAGCAGTCCGGCGTATGCCCAGCAGAGTCAGCCACCCTGTGGCCCGGCCGCTCAACTCTCGGGCGAGTTTTCCACGAATGTGGCGGCGGATTCACGCTGCTTCGAGATTCGCATGTACACGGCAGACACCTCGCGCGATGGCGTCGGCGATTACGAGCGTTCTATCGATGAGCTGCATCAGCGCTTTCGGGAGCAAGAGGTCGCAATTTTCGAGAAGCACGGCGCAGAGATCGTTGCCGTGTGGCAGAGCCTAGAGGATTCCAACACCTTGATTTGGATGTTGGCCTATCGCGACCGTGCTCATCGGGAAGAGGTATGGGCAGCCTTCCGTGCTGACCCGGAATGGATCGCTCTCCGGGCAAAATACCCGGTGAGTACCAATAGTCAGGTATTCATGATGAGTGCGTCCGACTATTCGGAACTCAAATAAGGCCTAGCTGATCACCCTCGAGACTCAGGTCGTCGAGGTTCGGGGACACTAGACATCCACTACTCCCATGCGAGTCTAACCTCATGCGACGCTTCCACACTTTTTGGAAACTCTCGGTCCTGGCAACATTGCTGGTTGTTGGGCCCGTTCTCGCCCAGGAAATTCCTCAGGCGATACCCAGCGACGTCGGCATGTCTCCGGAGCGTCTGGAGCAGGTAACGAACATGCTCCAATCATATGTAGACGACGAACGGCTCCCGGGTGCGGTCACGATGGTACTTCGTCGGGGTAGCGTCGTATACGCGGAGGCCGTTGGCTCTCGTGATCGGGAGGCTCGTGCTCCTATGGGGGTAGACGCAATCTTTCGGATCGCAAGCCAGACGAAGGCCTTGGTTAGCGTTGGGATCATGATTCTTCAGGAGGAGGGGAAGCTCCACATCTCCGATCCAGTGTCCAGATACCTTCCCTCGTTCAGTCATACAACTGTCGCAGTTCCGCTGAGGCAGGGTGGTTATGAAGTCAGGGAAGCCGAACGCGTGATCACGCTTCGGCATCTTCTCACACACACAGCGGGAATCGGATATGGAGATTGGAACTATACCGGCCCCGGTGCTGACGAATGGTCCCAAGCAGGCATTACCGGGTGGTACTTCGGACATAGAGAAGAGCCCGTGCGTAACACGGTAGACAGAATGCCGGAACTCCCATTCCGGGCTCAACCGGGTGAGGCTTGGGTCTACGGCTACAATACGGATATCCTCGGTGCGGTTATTGAAGAGGTTTCGGGCCTCAGTCTGGACGTCTTCCTTCGTTCCAGGGTGTTAGACCCCCTCGAGATGCGGGACACGCACTTCTACCTTCCAGAGGAGAAGCGCCACCGACTGGCTACCGTCTATAATCTGCCGTCCGGGGGACAACTCAGCAGAGCTGCTGACGGGCCGGGCATGGAGACACAGGGCCAATACGTAGACGGGCCACGAGTCAGCTTTTCCGGGGGTGCGGGCCTGCTATCTACGGCACGGGACTACAGCCGTTTCCTTCAGATGCTTCTGAATAGAGGTGAGCTGAACGGTGTCCGTATCCTCTCGCCGACCACTGTGGCGCTCATGACCCGGAACCACGTTGGGGACCTTTATCAGGCCCCTGGCATGGGCTTTGGCCTTGGTTTTGCAATCAGGCTCGATGTGGGGGAGGCCGGAGAACCTGGATCGTTGGGCGATTTTCGCTGGGCAGGAGCCTATCATTCCACGTATTGGGTCGATCCTGCAGAAGAGCTGGTAGTTGTTTACTTGACTCAGGTCATCCCGGCTTCAGGCCTTGATGAACAACGCCGCCTAAGAGCGTTGGTGTATTCTTCTATCGTGCAATAGGCAACATTAGGGGCTGAAGGGTAGTCTTCGGGATTTACAGGAGTTCGAACCCATTCCCTTCCTCGTACGCTGGCTTGGGTTGGATACCTTCGATATTCTCAGTCCCTATTTGTTTTCTGTAAAAGTGCTTTAGTCCGGAACGATGAGCTTAGGAGACCAAGATGATTGCGAATCGCTGGATCATAGGAATATCCGTCGCAGCTGGGATGGTGATCTGTCCTCCATTGAACGCACAGATCAAGGGGTATCAGGATATCACTGGACCCTACGAGGTGGTGGAGAATTGGCTCAAGCCACTGCCTTGGCACCAAGAAGGGTTGACCTTTGGCCTGATTACAGCGGTTTACCCCGATACTCCGGACAGGATCTTCCTATTGCAGGGAGGTGATTTGCCGGACCCTCGCCCTCCCCGGGGTCCAGGACCGCAGTCCAACTCTAACCACATTCCCGCCCATTTCGTGCTCGTCTTGAATGGTGACGGTGAGCTTATCGAGTCCTGGACGCAGTGGGATCACCTTTTCGTGAGACCGCACAAGGTCCTCATAAACCCTTACGATCCCGAGCGGCACGTCTGGATCGTGGATGACTGGGCCAGCCAGATCTTCAAGTTCACCAACGATGGATCGGAACTGGTGATGACATTGGGGGAGAGGGAAGTGGAGGGGGACGACCAGGACCACTTCGCACGACCGACCGACATGGCCTTCCTTTCGGATGGCACGTTTTTGGTTAGCGACGGCTACGTGAACACGCGCGTCGTGAAGTTCAACGAGGATGGCGAGTATTTGTTACACTGGGGCAGCAGCGGAACCGGACCGGGCCAGTTCAATCTTGTCCACTCGGTAAAGGTTGACTCGGACCGCCGCGTGTATGTTGCCGATCGCCGCAATGGTCGCATTCAGATTTTCGATGAGAATGGGAAGTTCCTCGACATGTGGGACGGGATGGCCCAGCCGTCTCACATGGTGGTCGCTCAGGATCAAACTGTTTGGATGAGTGACCCGACGCTCAATCGATTGGTCCAGTTCAACTTGAATGGACTATTCCTTACTTCTTGGGGCGCGGCAGGGAACTTTCCCGGCGCATTCAACAATCCTCACCACTTCGACGTGGATCAGGACGGCAACCTCTATGTAGCGGATTACGCCAACTACAGGGTGCAAAAATTCGTACCAAGGCCGAATGCCGATCGACGTCGCTTGATCCAACCTGCTTTTGTATCGATCAAAGGGATGGAGAACTGAGGGATCAGCGCCAAGATTTGCCAGGTGTCTGGCATCGGCATGTTCGGGAGCGGTATTAAACTGTGAGTTGGCAGCATTTCCGAGCTGGAAGGCTGGTTGATCCGCCGCATTTACGAGTTGTCCGACACACGGCTGCCGTCAAGGTGTGCGTGAGCTTACTGGAGTGACTTGAGTTCCTTTGCCGAAAAAGGACACGCTTAGAGCATCTACTAACAGTGTTCTGCACGTCCTGAGTTGTGGTTCTGAGTGGTGCCAAGCAGAATTAGGGGAAGCACTTTTCCGACCAAGACAGGAGGAATCCGAATGCAGAGGTACGCCGTGGCAGCCCTTGGGCTTGCGATTCTCTCCGTGGCCCTGGTGGCACAGACACCGCCGGTCACCGGCGATCACTCCTCGCCCCTACGCCCGCTCACGGGCCAAGGTAACGTGGGAATCAGCAATGCGGTCCTTCGCGATCAGCCCGAGGTTCGCGCCCTGCGAGTTGTCGTGGAACCGGGCGGCACACGCCCGATACACGAGCACGCGGACGTCCAGTTCCATCTGTTCGTTCCAATCTCAGGTCCTATGGAGATAAACCTGGAGGGAGGACAGTCTATGGAAGTCCAACCGTGGCATCCCTACTTCATGGAGGGAGGCACTCAACACGGGTTCCACAACAGTGGCTCCACTGAGGTGGAAATCATGGAGATCTTTATCAAATGAAGATCGTCCGTCTAGGACGTTCATACTGAGATTGAGTTCGCGGCAGAGTTGCCGGCTGGTGGCATCTAGAGAATTTCCAGTAACTCGATCTCGAAGATGAGAGTGGCGTTCGGACCGATCTCAGCACCTGCTCCCTGAGGCCCGTATCCTAGATCTGAGGGAATGACCAGACGGTAGTGGCTTCCCACGTTCATCAGTTGAAGGCCCTCACCGAACCCTGGAATAACACCCGCTACGCCGAAAGTGGCGGGTGTGTCACGCGCATAAGAGCTGTCGAACTCGGTGCCGTCGATCAGCGTGCCGCGATAGTGGATTGACACTTGGTCGGTGGCCAACGGTTGCGGTCCGTCTCCAGCGCTTAGGGCCTCGTATTGGAGACCGCTGTCGGTGGTCATAACGCCCTCGTTGGTGGCGTTTGACGCTAAGTATGCCTCACCCTCAACCAGATTCTGCTCACCGGCGGCGGTACTTTCCGCGAACTGTTCCTCTTCGATTGCTTGGCCGACTCGCTGCATGGCTGCGGCGAGGTCTTCCTCTGAGACTGCCGGATCGAGTTCAGCGCGGGCATCCTCGATCCCCCGGATCAGAGCGGCTATGTCCAAGTGCTCTCCAGTAGTAGTGCCGATGTTTCTACCTATGGAATAGCTCATCATTTGATCGTCCGTCTCGATATCGGCAATTTCTGTTTGGCAGCCCACCGCAGTGAGAGGAGGAAGAACCATCGCGCACTTGAGCCAGAATCGCATGTTCTATCCTTTAAGAATCCGAGTAGTCGATTAGGTCGATTAGTAAGGAAAGGCCAAATCTAGGATAATTGAGGGGAGGGGCCAACCAGATGCTGATATGTGTTCAGCTACGAGAAGCTGGCCCAGCACGATAAACTCAACCGCGATATGTGTTGGCTGAAGGATGAATCAGTGGAATGCCTCGAGAACCTTCCGGAATCGAAAGTCCTAGCAAACTGAGATCATCGACAATCTGCAGGTAGGCCTTGGCAGCCTTTGGGGCAATACAGGCTACGCTTGATGACGAGTAAGAGTGACGTATGGAGGAAAGCATGTTGGTGAGGAGCCGACGCTCACACGCCTACTGATTGCGAAAAAAGTTTGTGGGCTAGGGAGTCCGCAGTGGGGTACGCCTGACATTTTGGAGTAGTAACATCGGTCGACAAGGCAGAAATGTCCTATCCCCTCCCGCTAATTCCCCCCCGTAGCTTCCATAGCCTCCCGGATCGCGCTGACCGTGACGTCGGTTCGGAACTCCACGAGGCGCCGACCGTGCTCGATCGTCTTCTCGGCAGGCAGGATGCTGATTCCGTTGATCGACGCCTTTCCGGCATCGATTCGCTGCTCCAGACGAACGTGCTGGGGGTCGTCGTTCATGATGATCGACGTGATGTAGTAGTCATCGTGGAGTCCTTCAAGGCGGGGATCTTCATCGACACCCAGGACATCTCGTTGGTAGGTAACCACGTCGTCGTAGTTGTAGTACTCGGGAATGTGGTAGATTCCGGTGGGGCCGCCCCTCCACACCTTGGAAAGCGCGTCGACCACGGCGGCCATCGACCTCTGATTACCCCCGCTGTCACCCATGAATATGATGTTCCGGAACCCCTGAGATTTCAGGCTGGTAGCCATGTCCGTCAACATGGCTTCGTAGGTCGCTCGAGACAGCAGAATCGTTCCGGGCGAGCGGCTATTACTTGGATCACCCGACTCGAGGGTCACGATGGGCGCGATCAGCGCATCACCTAGTCTTCTTGCGATCGACTCGCCCATGACACTCAACACGTGATTGTGCTTCCCAGTCGTGAGGTATGGGCCGTTCTCTTCGATACCCCCCGTCAGGATCAAGGCGGTCGTTGTCCCGTCCGCGAGTGCATCACGGACTTCCATCATCGTGAGTTCTTCGATCCAAACATTGTCGAGAGCTTCGATGGGGCGCGGCATGGTCATTACGTCTTGCAGAACCGCTTCTTGGGCTACTGCGGTCATTGATCCAACACTGAATGCGAGGATCAATAGTAGCGCCACACAGAACGATCTCTTCACGGAACCCTCCTCGACGTTTACGGGGGTGTATTTGCCCGATCGTGCATCCCCACAGTGCACCGTGGATGCGGATCAGTCGACTTCGACCTGGTCCGTATCAGCTTTTGCTGCCAGGTCCTCAACCTAGCCAATGACCCTGTATGAGCCGACCGAATCATACGCGTGAACCTTTCGCTGCCACAAGATCACCTCTACTCCTTCAAGCTGAGCTATTTCGAGGGAGAAGGTCGGATGTCACGGGCGTTCCTGGCAGTGAATGGTGACAGCTTCCGAGTGTAGGCTGCCCCTGGCGGAACAGCAGCCCCCGTGGCATCATTTAAAGGTTAATTGACGGCTGGAACTGCGGAAGGAACCCTCCAGCGGTTGGAAAGCGGTCGTTAAGGTAAGTGGCGAGACCTTTTTCGCTTGAAGACGAACACAGAACCCAGCGTCTAATGGAAGGCCAGGTAAGCTTGAAGATATTAAGTGCCACTGTGGTCATTGCCCTGCTCGTCCTCGTGGGTTACAACGGAGGCCTCGGTTCCACACCGAGCCAGGGGAGCGTGATCGGGCTGTCCGCCATCCATACATCCACCTACCCGCCTCCCTCAAAAGCCTTGGACCAAGCGGTCGCCGCCGCACTCACTCCCAGTAGAAGCGGTATCCTAGGTGGGAAGTCCCCGGGTCTTGATATGGAGGTCGGCCTACGGGTGGAAATTCCTGCCGATTCCCTGAATGGTGTGGTACAGCAGTACTGCGTTAGCTGCCACAACGACACGACGTTGAGGGGTAACCTGACGCTGTCGGACTTCGAGGTGGAGCGGGCGGTGGAGGAGGCGGAGACGGTTGAAAAGATGATCGTGAAGCTTCGAGCCGGGATGATGCCTCTCCCCGGTGCGCCCCGGCCGAGTCCTGAAACTCTGCTGGCGCTGGTGGAGACCCTGGAGAATTTGATCGACGAGGCGGCTGCAGCGGATCCAAATCCTGGGCAGCGAACGTTCCAGCGGATGAATCGTGTGGAGTATTCGCGCTCGGTGGAGGACCTGTTGGGGTTGGAAGTAAATGCGGGGGAATACCTGCCCCTAGATCCGAAAAGCGCGAACTTCGACAACATTGCAGATGTTCAGATGTTCTCGCCGACCCTGATGGCTGCCTACTTGGCGGCCGCTGGCGAGATTAGCCGTCTGGCTGTCGGCGACCCCAACGCTCTGGTCGGCTCGAAGACATACAAGAACAACGGATATGTCTCGCAATGGGATCGTGTAAAGGGTGCACCACGGGGGACACGCGGTGGAATCTCCGTTGTCCACAACTTCCGGGCAGATGGGGATTACGTCTTTGATTTGGCCTTCGAGCACACGACGACGGGGCGCTTCTACGGACACACGGCGACCTCCGAAGAACAGATCGAGGTCTCCATCGATGGTGAGCGGGTAGCGGTTTTGGACGTCGACAAGTGGATGCATACGCAGGACCCCAACGGCGTCAATATGAGAACTGAGGCCATCTTCGTGCGAGCGGGAGCCCATAGGGTAACTGCAGCGTTCGTACGGAACTTTGAGGGGCTCATGGAGGATTTGGTATCGCCTCACGACTGGTCCCTCGCTGATCGGCAGATTGGCGATGCGGGTTATGGTGTCACGACCCTGGCACATTTGACGGATCTGGTCATCAACGGTCCCCATAACCCCACAGGTGTTTCGGAGACGCTGAGCCGGCGTAAGATCTTCACGTGTCGCCCCACGAGATCGGACGAGGCTATACCCTGCGCCGAGGAGATCATCAGTCGCCTCGGTGCGCAAGCATTCCGGAGGCCCCTCACGCCGGGCGAGCTTGACAACTTGATGATGTTTTTCGAGGGGGGAGGGGAGCCCGGGGGGTTTGAGGAAGGTATCAGAACGGCTCTCCAAGCCATTTTGGCGAGTCCGGACTTCGTGTTTCGGTTTGAGAGGCGCCCGGATGATGTCGAGCCGGGAGAGATCTACCGGCTCGAGGACCGCGATCTCGCTTCGCGCCTCTCATTCTTCCTCTGGGCCAGGCCGCCGGACGCCCAGTTGATGTCCGTTGCGGAACGGGGGGAGCTCTCCGATCCTGAAGTGCTGGAAGGACAGGTACGTCGGATGTTGGAGGATCCACGGTCAGAGGCGTTGGGTGCTAGATTCGCCGGTCAGTGGCTCCGACTTGAGGATCTTGAGAAGGTTCATCCAGACCGGCTCTTGTTTCCCAACTACTACCAACAGCTAGCGGATGACATGCTGCTGGAGACGGAGATGTTCTTCAACAGCCTCGTCAGTAACGATCGGAGCATGTTCGATCTCTTCAATGCTGACTACACATTTGCGAACGAGCGCCTTGCCAGACACTACGGCATTCGGGACATAACAGGGGAAGAGTTCCGTCGGGTGACATATCCGGACGATAGGCGGCGGGGTCTGTTTGGGCATGGAAGTGTGCTGACGCTGACTTCGCACGCGAACCGGACGTCGCCCGTACTCCGCGGCAAGTGGGTCATGGAAGTGTTACTTGGCACTCCGCCACCGCCGCCGCCCCCTAATGTGCCGGATCTGGATCTGACGGAGGCAGTAGTAGATGGTCGCATGCTTACGACGCGCGAGCGCATGGAACAGCACCGCTCCGACCCGATGTGTAGTTCCTGCCATCGCTTCATGGATCCCATCGGATTGGCGCTCGACAACTTCGATGTCACGGGACGATGGCGGATCAGAGAGAATGGAATTCCGTTGGACACGCAGGGGGAGCTCTACGACGGGACCCCAGTGACGAGTCCCGAGGATCTACGGCAGGCGCTCGTGCAGCGGCCGATTCCACTGGTCCGTAATTTTACGGCAAACCTGATGGCTTATGCCCTTGGACGTCGAATCGAGTACTACGACAAGCCGACGATTCGAGCGATTGCCGCCCAGGCCGAGGCTGATGACTACCGCATGTCCTCCTTTATATTGGGAGTGGTAAATAGCGGGGCGTTCCAGATGAGAAGGGCCGAGACGATGGCGGAGGTGAACTAGCAGGCACGGTAACCCAAACTGACCCCAGATAGCACAGGTGGAGGCAGAACATGGATTTCATAACGGGCAAGCATATTTCCCGCCGCGAAGCCCTTCGCGGCCTGGGCGCTGCGGTAGCCCTTCCCTTCCTCGACGCGATGGTTCCTGCAGGAAGGCGTGGTGCCTCGGCTGCCATGGCTGCTACCGATCACACCCGCTTGGTCACCATTGAGATGGTGCATGGTGCAGCCGGAAGTAACGCTTACGGTTCCACCAAGAACTTGTGGTCCCCGGCGACCGTGGGTCGCGATTTCGACCTAACGCCTGGTGCCTTGAGTTCGCTCGAGCCGTACCGGGACTATCTCACGATCATCAGCAATACGGATGTTCAGGGGGCGGAAGCGATCACGGCGCCTGAGATTGGGGGCGACCACTTCCGTTCGAGTGCCGTATTCTTGACGCAATCCCATCCCTTTCAGACGGAGGGTTCGGACGTTTATGCCGGGACATCACTCGACCAGTATTACGCCAATCGATTTGGTCAGGATACCCCCATCCCTTCGATGCAGCTGTGTATAGAGAACATCAACCAATCGGGTGGATGTGCGTACGGATACACATGCGTGTACACGGACTCGATTAGCTGGTCGTCACCCACCGAGCCGCTTCCTGTCATCCGTGATCCCAGGGTCGCATTCGAACAGCTCTTCGGAACTGGCGGAACGGTTGAGGAACGTGCCCTTAGGAGACAGGCTGACCGAAGTATCCTCGATTGGATCACCGATAGGGTCGGGCAACTCAGGCGAGAGTTGGGGCCTATCGACCGTCAGCGGTTGGAGAGGTACCTAGAGGACATCCGTGAGATTGAGCGGCGGATTGGGCGAATCGAGGAGTACAACGCGAGTGGTGAGTTGAGGGAGATGCCTGAGGCGCCGGCCGGGGTCCCGGATTCTTTTGAGGAGCACGTCAAGCTGATGTTTGACTTGCAGGTGCTGGCCTTCGCGTCTGACTTGACTCGTGTCTTCTCCTTCAAGATGGGACGGGATTCCTCAGCGCGGGTCTTTCCAGAGAGTGGTGTTGACACGCCGTTCCATCCCGCGTCGCACCATGGTGGTAATGAACAGGCGATCGAAGATTTTGGCCTCATCAATCGATATCACGTGAGCATGATGCCGTACTTCCTCGAAAAGCTGAAAAATACGATGGATGGTGACGCCAGCTTGCTAGACAGGTCGATGATCATCTATGGATCCCCGATGGGAGACCCCAACCTCCACAACCACAAGCGTTGTCCGCTTTTCGTAGCTGGAGGTGCCAATGGGAAGCTGGAGGGCAACTTGCACCTCAAGGCACCGGACGGTACGCCTATGGCAAACGCGATGCTGGACATGATGCATAAGCTGGGGTTAGAAGACATGGAGAGCTTCGGAAATAGCACCGGAACATACTCTTTGAACGTTCCGAGTACGTACACGACGACCGGCTGACAGGGCTGTTCTTCGGCTACGAAGAGTTCGAGCCGTTCAGTGTCAGAACTTCAGCCAACGAACGAGAGGTGTGAGCCCATGCGGCAGGAAAAAAACAAACTTAACAGACACTGGAGCGTGATGGGTACGCTGCTGGTCGGCGTGCTGCTTTGCGGTGCGACGCTCCCGGACTCGCCGGTGGCCGACGCGGCGATGAACGGTAACATCGAAGCGGTTAAGGATCTGCTGCAGGAGGGGGCTGACGTCAACCTATCCCAAGGGGATGGGATGACGGCCTTGCATTGGGCGGCAGAAGCGGGTGATATGGAAATGGTGGGGATGTTGCTTTACGCGGGGGCTAACGTGCAGGGAGTGACGCGACTTGGTGACTACACCGCACTGCATCTAGCCAGCAAGGCTGGGAAAGAAGGGGTCGTTGCCCAGCTTCTCGAGGCGGGCGCCGATCCTAGTGCTTACACGACGACTGGTGAGGTCACGCCACTACACTTTGCTGCGGCATCGGGAAATGCAGCAACCGTGGAGGTGCTCTTTGACTATGGCGCGGCCGTAAATGCCAAAGAGTCCGTTCGAGGACAGACGCCCCTGATGCTTGCCGCGGGCCGCGACCGTATTGCAGTCCTTCAGGTGCTTCTCGAGAACGATGCGGACCCTTCGATGCGCTCGGCGGTCGTTGATATTCCAGCGCTCCAGCGTGAGACCCAGGAAGGTGGGGAGCGGCGCAACCGCGTGTTTGAAGCTCTCAAGGAAGAGCAGGCCCCGGACGATCTGGGTTGGCAACCCGACTCCAGGCAGGTCCAGGCCGCGGTTCAAGCCGCTTGGACTGGGAAATCGGGCCAAGTAACGCCTTATGACTATGACCCCGATACCGCTCAAAGAATTCTGGATGGCTATCGTCCGGAAGATGATCCACTACAGGATGTCACTGATCCCGAAGTCCGGCCCCAGTCTTTTGCTGAGACCGTGGGAGGCCAAGGTGGATTCACGGCATTGATCCACGCCGCCCGAGAAGGCTACTTAGAATCCGCGCTGGTCCTACTGGACAACGGTGCGGACATCAACCAGTTGAGTGAGGGAGATCACTCGAGTCCGCTCCTGATCGCCGTGATCAACGGCCACTTCGATCTAGCGATGCTTCTGTTGGATCGGGGCGCGGACCCAAACTTGGCTAGTGATGCTGGAGCCACACCGCTTTTTGCGGCCTTGAATGTGCATTGGGCTCCGAAAGCGAGATATCCTCAACAGACCGCTTACAAGCAGCAGCAGGTGGTCTATCTCGATGTCCTGGAAGCCCTGCTAAAAGCGGGATCCGATCCTAATGTGCGTCTTACTAAGCAGCTGTGGTATATGAGTTATACGTTCGATCAATTGAACGTGAATACCACTGGAGCGACACCTTTCTGGAGAGCCGCCTACGCTACTGACGTCCCGGCCATGCGTCTTCTGATAGCTCACGGTGCGGACTCGGACATTCCAACCCAGAAAGCGCCGTCGCGAAGGAGTCGTGGAGGAGAGGAGTCGGAGGACCCCTCAGGGCTGGCACCTATTCCAGTAGGGGGCCCGGCCGTTTACCCAATCCATGCAGCCACGGGGGTGGGTTACGGCGAAGGCTTCGCCGGCAACTCCCATCGGCACGTCCCGGATGGTTGGCTCCCGGCCGCGAGGTATCTCGTGGAGGAGCTCGGTGCGGATGTGAACCAACGGGATGTGAACGGATATGCGCCACTTCACCATGCCGCGGCCCGGGGAGACAATGAATTGATCCGGTATCTCGTCGACCGAGGCGCCGACGTGATGGTTGTAAGCAGGAAGGGGCAGACGACCGTGGACATGGCCAACGGTCCCGTGCAGCGCATCCAGCCGTTCCCAGAGACGATCGCCTTACTGGAAAGCCTCGGCGCTAAGAACAGCCACAACTGCGTATCCTGCTAAAGGTCTGTCTAGTCGCTTCTGTTCTTCGCCCCTCGGACGAGGATTAGAGCGCCTAGCTTTCCTGCATTAGCCAGTAGCCGGCTGCAGTATGTTACTTGAGTGATGTCTGAGGTGAAGTGGGGTGTGGTGAGCGGCCCTAGCGCGCGGCACGAGCGCTAGTCGTTATGAGCCTGCTCGTACTTCTGTTGAGTAATCATTCGCTCCGTTCCTTGGGCTTTGTCACGCTTCTTCGCGGCTTTCATGCTCAACGCCCGTGTGGACGATGAGTGTACCGTAGGTAGAGAGAGCAATCGCTCGGCATCCAGGCTCTGGCAGGATGGGCACTCAGGCTCTGTCTTTCCTAGTATCAAGCTCTCGAACTCATGCCCGCATGCCTCACAGCGGTACTCGTAGATAGGCATTTAGCTGGGCAGCTCCCTAGCAGAGAACACAATTATGGTTGTTCTTTGCGCCGAGGCTTTCGAGCAACTCGATGGTGCTGGGGAATGGTGTGATACGCTGTACTGGACTATTGGCCATGTCTACCGTGGTCTGACCACCCCGACTCACCAGGGTTACGTCCGCACCGTGCTCGACCAGGAACAAGATCAGTTCGTTGTGGCCGCGTGAAGCGGCGTGGTGGACCGCGCTGTATCCGTTCAGGTCCCGTGCGTTCACGTCTGCACCGAGTTCCTCCACGAGATACCTTGCGGCCGGGAGCCAGCCATTCGGCACGTGCCGGTGGATATTAGCCGCGTAGCCTTCTCCATATCCGGCGCCCGAAGCTGCATGAATCGGGTACACGGCCGGACCCCCTACTGGAAGAGGTAATAGCCCTGAGGGGTCCTCTGACTCCTCTCCACCAGATCTCCGTGACGGCACTTTCCGGGTCGGGATGTTCGAGTCTGCACCATATGACATGAGAAGCTTCATGGCGTCGATGTCCAGAGCGTATGCTGCACGCCAAAATGGTGTAGCACCTGTACGGTCGACCCCCAAGTAGTCAGCTCCGAACGTCGTGAACCATAGTTGCTTCGTAAGTTGCACATTGGGGTCTACCCCGGCGTCCAGAAAGGCCCGTATCAGGTCAAGGTACGTGACGTTCTGCTGCAGTCGGTAGGTAGGCTGGGGGTGCCTAGATTTTGGAATCCAATGGGTGTTGAGCGTGATGTAGAGGGGTGTTGCGTTCGCGTCACTCGCAATCGTGGGATCCGCACCGCGCTCGAAGAGCTCCATAGCCAGGTCAAAATGGCCGTTGAGTAGCGCCATCAGAAGGGGACTCGTGTGGTCTCCAATGCTCACCTGATCAATATCGGCCCCACCTTCTAGCAACGCTATCGCGGCTCCTGAGTAGCCCTCCCGAACTGCCAGCAGAAGCGCGCTCAGACCACCGTACCCTCCCATGAGATCCGCGTACGACAGCCGTCTCGCCTCTCGGTTCGGCTGAGTTTCGTTGATACCTGCGTCCGCCATGGTAACGTTCCCGGCCGCCGGTGCTTGTCCCGGAGGTTCGTAAGGAGTCACCCGTGGTGGTTGTGGGGGGGCATCACTCTCTAGAGCCCTCATTCGCTGCCGCCGCTCGTCCTGGTCTTTCCGGTCGTAGGCATCCCTCGTTGGCATATCCAGAACATCGGCCGTCAAGTCAACCTTGGCGTTACCATTTAGCAGTGTATGGATCGCTTGGACTCGGCCTGCGGCCGCCGCAAACATCAGGGGAGTTTGTCCCCAGACCGTTTCAGCCCGATCCACGTCAGCACCGTACTCGATCAACACCGCTGCCGAGGAGGCACTTCCGGACGTTGCCGCCAAGTGGAGTGGCGTGACCCCGCCGGTCGTAGTGCCCGGATTGGGTATGGCTTCTGCCTCCAGGAGCGCGCGGACCACGGACGTGTGACCGCCCTTGGCGGCCAGATGCAGGGGACGGTAGGCACCGAGGCGAGTGGTTGACTCCACGCGTGCACCGGCCGATAGCAACAGTGCGGTGATATCGTTGTCTCCGCGCTCGGCTGACCAGTGAAGCGCAGTCATACCATCTCCAAGTGCCATGTTCACGTCCGTACCCATTTCGATCAAGGCTTGAACCTCAGCCGCATCTCCCCTCATTGCCGCTTCGGCAACCGGTGCCTCCGGTGCGTCGGGCGGTGTTGCAGCCCACGTCAGGAGCGCACATAGCAAGACCCCGACAATCTTCGACTGAGGCCGTCTGTGGGCCTGTATGTAATGAGATCGCTTAAGCCATTGTGCCTGGTGCATCATGGATTCCTCAGCCCTACGCTGAAAGCGCGAGAGCGCCCGTGTTGTCCCCAAACTTGGTGATGTCCTCAAGCCCTAGCTTGTGCATCAGGGTGAGCATCGCGTTGGCCATCGGTGTCCCATCGGCAGCCTTCACGTGCAGATTGCCCTCAAGTTTCCCATTTGCGCCACCGAGCACGATCAAAGGACAGCGGCGATGATTGTGCAGGTTGGAGTCTGCCATCGGGGAGCCATACAGGATCATCGTCTTGTCCAGCAAATTAGTATCGCCTTCCTGGATCTCCTTCAGCCGGTCCAAGAAATAAGGTAGCAAGCCGACGTGATATTTATTTATCGTAGCGAAGTTGAGTACCTGTTCCTCTTGCCCACCATGGTGTGACGCAGGGTGGAACGGAGAGTCCGTTCCGCTCTCCGGATAGACGCGGGAGGATGCGTCACGCCCCAGCTTGAGCGAGAACACGCGTGTCATGTTGGAAGCGAATGCGAGTGCCTGTAGGTCGAACATCAGCTTCACGTGCTCGCTGAAAGAGTCTGGTACACCCGCCGGAGCCTCCGGTAACTCGCGAGCCTCCCCCGTTTTGTTCTGGCTTTCGACGTTCTGAATACGCCGTTCAAGCTCCCGAACGTTGTCCAGATACCGATCAAGACGCGTCAGATCATTCGGTCCTAGTGACCGTTTGAGTATTGCTAAGTCATCGGCGATCCAGTCGAGGATGCTCCGGCTGGTCTGCCTGCGCGCGGCGCGCTCTTCCGGGCTTCCGCCAGCCCCGAAAAGTTGATCGAATGCGACCCGAGGGTCGCGGATCATCGGAAGCGGTTCCGTGGGCGAGGCCCAGCTAATCGTGTCGGTGTAGACGCACGCGTAGCCATACGCGCAACCACCCGCTTGATCGACGTTCTCGATGCAGAGTTGCATGGAGGGGATTGGTGTGTCCTGACCAAACCGCTGCGCGTAGATCTGGTCAAGGGAAGTGCCAACAAGGACATCCGAATTTTCGGTCTGTTTCGGGTGTGCCTGGGTTAAGTAAACTGCACTGGACCGAAAGTGGTCGCCCCCGATTTCCTTGGCCTCTGCAGCCTCGGCATTTATTACATCGGTATCACTGATGATCGTCAAATAATCCCGGTATGGCTCCAGTGGCAGGAGTGAACTCGGGGAGAGATCAAAGTCTCGTCCGGCCGTGCTTGGCGACCACAGGTTTTGGGTGGCACCCCACTTATTGCTACCTGCCGAGCCGTGCACGATTTCGATCGCGACCAGACGGGTGGGGTCTTCCACGCGCGGTGCCTTGGACCACACCAGCCCGGCAGGTACCATCGCATCAAGGAATGGCAACGCGACCGAAGCGCTCGCGCCCTTAAGGAACGTGCGCCGGGGGATGTGCTTACCAGTAATAAATCCCATGTCATCTGTCTCCGTTCGTATTCTTAGTTACTGATCCTGTTCGGCCTGCTGCCCTGCTGCGCTGGCGCGTTGCATACGGAAGGCATCGCTCTTCACGATACCCAAGATGAATGTCGCCATTCGATATCCGTCCGCTTCCGCGACCTGAACGATCTTTCGTACCATGGGTTGATCGAAGTGTTCGACCCGGCGCCCAAGAGCATAGGCGAGCAGATTCTCCGTAAAGGTCCGGATGAGCGGGATCGGGCGGTTCAGAAGCGCCCGGCGGAGGCCCGCAGGGCCTGCAATGGGCGTTCCATCATATAGCTCTCCT
The DNA here is from genome assembly GCA_963579625.1 of Gemmatimonadales bacterium UBA6960. Taxonomy (GTDB): domain Bacteria; phylum Gemmatimonadota; class Gemmatimonadetes; order Longimicrobiales; family Gaopeijiaceae; genus JAAXGI01. The sequence goes on along the minus strand of CAUZHN010000036.1, from coordinate 215 downwards.
CGCGTATCCAGCGGGTTGCCACTCTCTCGGATCCGCCACTTGCCCGTGATTCCGAAGTTGTCGAGCGAGAGGCCGATAGGATCTATGACTCGATGACAGGAATTACACGTCGGATCGGAACGGTGCTGTTCCATACGCTCGCGGGTCGTGAGCGCCCGATCACCGATGATGTCCTCGACCTCTTCGAGATCTGGAACGCCTGGCGGAGGAGGAGG
>CAUZHN010000035.1:0-22432 GCA_963579625.1 Gemmatimonadales bacterium UBA6960 | reverse complement strand
CCCCTCTTCTCGGGCCGACTGATCGCGAAGGTAGGTGGCGCCCACAGCGGTTACCGGGTCGACGGCTACGACTACCTCGGGTTCACGATCGACCATAACTACCTAGACCAAACGGATTTCCGACGGTTGATCAAGATCCAGTACGGCCAAATCGCTGAAGCAGGAAATGCGAGTAATGTCTCCTGGATGGTGGGTGAAGCCTACTTCCACCACAGCGAGCCAGGGCTGGATCTGGATCAGGCAACTGTGGATTTCCTCAGGGGCATGCAAGAGCACTACTTCAACATATCCCTTGATGAATACGTGAATTTCAACGGCTCACCTTCGCCGTGCGGCTACGTCTTCATCGGGTATTTTATGGACGGCATCGAGGTGAAAGACTCACCGTCAGAACCTGTGATCAAAGGGCATTTCGAGAACATGGTTACATCCGCTGACGCCTGCTCACCCGACTAGCTACTCGAAGTGGGCGAGGCGTACTGCTGGGGGGGGGAATTGGAAAATCCTGCTCGGTAACGGCACGACTACGAATAGCTCTGTCCCGGTCAAGGTCGGTGGGAACTGGTAGCCTGACACCGATGCGTGTGGGCTAGGACGAACTTTTACTGGCGAGATTCCCGAGCATCACAGCAGATTAGGCGTATGCGCTACATCCAACTCACAGCGGTGCTCCTGCTCACGGCGTGCGGTGACGGTACCACGGCCCCTCCGACTCCGGTTGCGACATCGATCACGCTCTCGGCGACCAGCCTGAGCTTTTCGTCTTTAGGAGCAACGCAGCAGCTCACCGCTACGGTCAAAGACCAGAACGGCGCGACGATGAGTGGAGCGAGCGTGACGTGGAGCTCGTCTAGTACGTCGGTAGCAAGTGTATCCTCAAGCGGTCTGGTTACTGCGGTTGAGGATGGGACAGCCACCATCACGGCCACTTCAGGATCAGCGAGTGGAACAGCTGCGGTAACCGTTGCGGTGCCCGCGAGCCTGGAGCTGTCCGATACACTGCTCACGTTCTCAGCACTGGGTGATACGACTCAACTCACGGCCACGGTCAAGAACGCAGCAGGGTCCGCCATTTCAGCTCCCACAGTGTCGTGGGCCACGTCGGATGAGGCTATTGCTACGGTATCATCGGCTGGGTTGGTAACCTCAACCGCCAACGGCTCTGCAACGGTCACGGCTACGTCTGGTGAGGTTAGTGACACGACAGCCGTTACGGTGCTTCAGACAGCTACGAGCGTAGAGTTGTCCGATACACTGCTCACGTTCCCGTCATTAGGTGACACGGCGACATTAATGGCGACCGTAAAGGATGCAGGCGGAACCGCGATACCGGGCATCACGGTGACATGGGCTACATCGGACTCCACCGTAGCTACGGTCTCGGACGGTGGCCTGATGACCGCAGTCACCAACGGAACGGCCACGATCACCGCGACCTCGGGATCAGCCAGCGCGACGGCAGCTGTGACGGTCGCTCAAACAGCTACGTCGGTCACGCTCTCACCGACGACTGTGAGCTTTGCTTCATTGGGTGATACGACTCAACTCACGGCCACGGTGAAAGACGCGAACGGCGAGACAGTCAGCGGTGCTACGGTGACGTGGGCGACATCGGACACTGCGGTCGCGACGGTATCCTCTGCGGGCCTCGTCACTTCAGTCGTTGATGGAACAGCCACGATCACTGCGACGAGCGGGTCACTGAGTGCGAGTGCGAGTGTGACGGTCGAAGAGGCGTTCTACCTCGCGGCGAACGGCGTGACGGTCATATGCTCTGCTGCTGATGTCGGCCAAACGGGCGAAGTGAATGACATCGTATACACCAAGCGATCGAAAGCTCAGATCGACGCACTTGTTGATGCAGGGGATTACACGTACCTGGCGACCACATGCACCAGTGACGTCACGAACATGAACGCCATGTTCAACAGCGCCGCCGCGTTCAATCAGGACATCGGTTCGTGGGACGTCAGCAGCGTCACGAACATGTACTACATGTTCTACAGCGCCGCCGCATTCAATCAGGACATCAGTTCGTGGGACTTCAGCAGTGTTACGAACATGAGTTCTATGTTCTACGGCGCCGACGCGTTCAATCAGGACATCGGTTCGTGGGACGTCAGTAGCGTCACGGACATGTGGGGCATGTTCCAGAACGCCGACGCGTTCAATCAGGACATCGGTTCGTGGGACGTCAGCAGTGTCACGAACATGCACCTCATGTTCTACGGCGCCACCGCGTTCAATCAGGACATCGGTTCGTGGGACGTCAGTAGCGTCACGACCATGAGCCTCATGTTCGGCAACGCCGCCGCGTTCAATCAGGATTTGAGCGGCTGGTGTGTGTCTCTCATCACTAGCGTGCCCTATCGCTTTGATAGGGGAGCGAGCGCTTGGGTTCTGGCTCGCCCGGTATGGGGGACGTGTCCTTAGGCCGAATGTAGGCGATGGATCTCGAACCCTCGCTGGCGAGATTCACGAATATCATCGCAGATTATACGCATGTGTTACGTTCGACTCTCGGCCGTGCTCTTGCTCGCGGCGTGTGGTGACGGCGGGACTACGCCTACGAGTCCACCGACGCCTGCGGCTCCTGTAGCGACCTCGATCACGGTATTACCGAACAGCGTTTGGTTGAACGCTCTTGGTACGACTGCACAGCTTACTGCGACGGTCAAAGACCAGAACGGTGCAACGATGAGCGGTGGACTCGTAGGCGTAGTCCCGCCGTCACCGCACGCTAGGAGCAGCAGCACAGCTGAGAGCCGGATGTAGCGCATGTTCTGAAGATGTGTTCCGACTCTCCACCCACGCCAGCAAAGCGACCCCCGAGTACCCCGCCGCCGCCTATTTCACCGCACCCACCGCTGGACTATACAGTACTGTTTTGCGCGTCCGGTGAGGCTAGTACGTTGCGAGAGCACTCTTGGTGGAGGACCTCATGAGAAGAGCACTGCTGCTGTTTGGAGCCCTGATGACTTTAGGGCTAATGAACTTGGTCGGACAGGAACAAGAGTTTTCGATTCGCAGCCTTACGGTCTTGGACTTGAGAGAATAGGTGTCCACCGCGCAGGGCTGACTCCATCCTCTCACTACCCGATCCGACCGACTCTCCCCTACACGCCGCGCGCTGCTTCGAGAGCCGAGAGCACACGCTCGTCTCGGAACGGCGCTCGGCGAAGACGAACTCCGGTCGCGTCGTAGATGGCGTTGGCGACTGCCGCGATCAGCGGTTTGCAGACCGCCTCGCCGGCTCCGTAGTGGGGCAGATCCGGCCGGTCCGGATCGGGATCTCCGTTGACCATCACCACGTCGATCTTCTCCGGCGTGTCCCCATGCCTGAGGCTAGGGTGAGACACCCAGTCGACGCTGGTGACTTTTTCGGTGTCGAACTGTACCTCCTCATGGAGCGCACGGCTCAGCGAGTGCATCATCCCACCCTCGATCGTGCGGCGCAGCCCTTCGGGGTTGATGACCAACCCACAATCGTGCGCGCATACGAGTTGCTTTACCCAGACGTGACCCGTGTCACGATTGACCTCGACCTCGGCAATCTCCGCAACGACCGTCTGGCCGCGGAAGGCGTACGCGATCCCCCGTCCCGTCAGAATGGTTCCCGCAGCGAGCGGCTTCGGCGACGGCCGCCTATCCCAGCCATAGGCATCCGCGGCCGCACGGACCGTGGCAATCGAGCGGGCTCGTTTGAATCCGCTGTCATCGTCGGTGCCGGCGTTGAGCAGCTTCAACCGGAACTCGACCGGGTCGGCGTGGGCCGCTGCCGCCAGTTCGTCGATGAACGATTCGGAGGCGAAGGTCACCTGCGGTCCGGCAGGATCCCTGAGGTTGCCGGTTCGAAGCGGCGTCTCCCAAATCAAGGGGAGCCGAACAACCTGGGTTGTCATCCGCCGGTTGGGGATGGCATACATCTCAGATGGCGTTGCGCCGCGGCCCCTGTTCGGCGTCGCGAGTCGTGAGCCCATGAGCTGTGAGATCAAGACTGTCTCTACCTCGTTGTACCCGACGTGGTTGTAGTCGGCACTCTGAGCGTCATACTCGAGCGCAATCAGCTCGCCCTGGTCGTCCAGTCCTCCACGTAATCTGAAGGTGAACGCGGGCCCCTTGGTGTCCCAGGCCGATTCTTCCTCTCTCGTCCACTGCATGCGTACCGGAAGGCCGATCTCTTTCGCCAAGAATGCCGCCTCGAAGCCCGCATCGTCCGCGGCCGTGCGGCCGTACGCCTGAGGGCCTTCCATCCAGACGACGCGCACCTGGTCCCTGGGCATCCCGAGGAACTCTGCGACCCCGTTCCGCATGCCGTAGGACTTCATGTCGTTGGAGTAGATCGTCATCTGACCGTCGGAGGGGTCGGCCAAGGCATGCGCTGGACCGATGGCCGTGTGTCCCTGGAACGGGAAGTCGTATTCGGCCTCGATCACCTGGGCCGCGCGCGCCAGCGCCGCCTCAGGACTTCCCACGACGCGCGGATCCGCACTCGAGGTGGGTGTTGCGCTCCGCATGTACGCGTACAACTCATCGGACGTTGGGAACGGTGCGGCACTCGGTTCATCCCAATCCACCTGGAGTCGCCTGGCAGCGTCGATTGCCTGCTCCTCCCGCTCACAGACCACCGCCAGGTAGTTGCCCCTGCTGACCACTCGGATGAAGCCCGGCAGGTTGCGGATGGACGACTCGTCGAAGCCCCGAAGTGTGGCGCCCGCAACCCGCGGCTTGACGTTGCGGGCATGAGTCATCCCAGGAAGTCTGACATCCACAGCCCATGTCAACGACCCGTCGACCTTCGGGGGAATGTCATAGCGCTGCGGTGACTGGCCGACGATCCGGAGATCTTGAACAGGCTTGACGTCCGCCACCCCTGAGACCGAATTGATATCGCCTCCCGTCAGCATGACGTTGAACCGCCGGTCGCCGATCAACTCGGCGTAGGTGACTGTCCTGATGGGGTCTGACTTCAGGGCAATCACCGCGTCGCTGACGTCGAGTTGCTCGACCGGCACGCCGAAGCGCCCGGAGGCCATCTCCAGCAGGACCCGTCGGGCCTCGGCGGCCACGCGTCGCATCGGCCAACCGTCTCTCTCTATCCCATCAGATCCGCCCGACCCGCCCTGGTCGGGTGTGACGTCCGTGCTACCCATGACGAGGCTGGTGTCGGTGTATGCGATATCAAGCTCGTCGGACATCATCTGCCGAAATGCCGTTCCCGTGCCTTGACCACAGTCCGTCTTCCCCACGTAGAAGGTCGCGGTGTTGTCGGCATGAATCGCGACCCACGTATCGAGCTGTCTGAAGTCGGGGTCAGGATAGGGGCCCGCCTGCTGGGCCGCGGCCGCTTCTTCGCCGCCGACGGCTGCCGCGAGTGAGTCGGGGGCCGTGACCCCTGCCGCGCCGAAGCTCACGACGAGGGCACCGGAGGTCTTGAGGAAGTCCCTTCTGGAGGTCGTAGCGTGCCGGTCCTCCAGTACGTCTTCGATGGCTTGAGGCACCTTGGTAAAAGTAGTCATCTGATCACCTCCTCGACGGGGTCCGGTCCACCATCCCGCGCCCCCGCCGCGGCACGCTTAATCGCTACCTGTACGCGGTAATAGGTCATGCACCGGCACAGGGCTGGCGCCATCCCGTCGCGAATCTCGGCATCTGTCGGGTTCGGATTCCGGTCCAACAGGGCCTTGGCCGTCATGATCTGTCCATTCTGGCAGAAGCCGCACTGCGGAACCTGTTCGTCGATCCACGCCTGTTGCACCGGATCAAGCCTCCCGTCCTTTGCGAGTCCTTCGAGCGTCGTTATCTCGCCGCTGACCCGCGACGCCACCGTGATACACGACCGGGTTGCCACCCCGCCGATGATCACTGTGCAAGCTCCACACTGGCCCAGCCCGCACCCGAACCTCGGGCCTCGCAATCTGAGATCGTTTCGCAGGACGTACAGCAGACGGGTCGACGGGTCGACGTCTACCGTATGCTCTGTGCCGTTCACATTTAATGTGATAGCGCTCATCGCCAGTTGCTCCTCAGTCGAAAACTCGATACTGCCCACCGACCACCACGCTCAACACTACGAGGGTTCCGAGGCTCAATCAACTTTGGGATTGCTCATGGTTCCTTGGGTGATATGCAAGACCCCAGTACCGTGCATCCCCCCCCTTTGCCGCCCCATCACGCTCACCTATACAACACTGTTTTGCGCGTCCGGTGATGTGTGCCGAGTCGCACCACACCGGACGACTAAAACCTTGTTGTATAGTCCAGCAGTGGGTGCGGTGAAATAAGGAGGGTGTACCCCACTGGGGGTCTAGCTTAGGCTAGAAAATACAATCTGTCGCCGTGCAACCAACGATTACCACTACCAGCAAGGCCACGGGCAGCGCAAGCACACCACCGAGCACAGCTAGCATAGTGCGGTCCATGCTGAACTTCCGAGACTCTAGGATGACGATGTCTGCGAAGGGCATTGAGAAACCACCCAAAGCCACGAGTTCATCACCTTCGACCGATGGGTTCTCTAGTTCCAACTCGGTCCCGTCCTGCGTGGTCACACGGACACGGTCAGGTTGCTCTGCCTCTATGAACTGACTCGGGCTTGGAGTAGCTGCGGATTGCCAAGACGTGCAAGCAGTCAGGTTTAGCACTAAGAACAGCATTAGAACGGCGCGGAGGTGGTGGCGTGTCATACCCTAATTCTGCTCCCTCACCCCGCAGATCCGCAACTCAGCCGGGAGCACTACACCGTACCGAGCAAAACAGTGTTATATAGTCCAGCAGTGGGTGCATCGTCGTTTATCTTTTTGAGCACCTCGTCCAACTCAGCACTCTCAACTTTATCTTTTGCTTCTTTCAATGAAAGTGTTCCGTTGATCACAGGTTCCACGAGTTCCGGCTTATGCTTTCATATTTTCTTCGCGTCCTGCACATACTGATGATTCGTCTGAAAAGTTTTAGCAGCGTTAGCGCGTGATTCGGACGCTTCCGTAATTTTTTGCGGAAGCGTCTTTCCATGATTAGTTAATCCATGCGCTGACGCCGCAAAAACTTTTCAGAAAACGGCGTTTCAGTGGTGGCGGTGGGTGCGGTGAAAAAAGGGGGGTGTGGGTGGCGGGGGGTCACTTTGCTGGTGTGGATAGAGAGGCGGGGCACATATTCAGAGTAGCACCGGAAGAAATCGGGAGGGGAATGAAAATGCTACTACGCGGCACGACCATAGGGTTGCTGGCTGCATCTGCCAGCCTGTGTGCCGGGGGCGTCGCGCCAGGCCCGGTGTATGCGCAGGCACTCACCAGCATACCGGAGATCCAGGTCCGGTCGAATGTTGCCGTGCCCATGCGTGACGGCGTTCTCCTTGCGGCTGACATCTATCTTCCCGACCAGCCAGGTCCCTTTCCGGTCCTGCTCACCCGGACGCCTTACAACAAGAATCGTGGCGCACGTGCCGCGCGACTCTATGCCGAGCAGGGCTACGCCGTGGTGGTGATGGATTCTCGCGGCATCTATGGGTCCGGAGGGGAATGGCGTCCGTACGTTGACGAAGCCCTCGACGGCTACGACACGCAGCAGTGGATCGGGGCCCAGGACTGGTGCGACGGAAACATCGGGATGTATGGGACATCGTACCCGGGCTTTACACAGCTCCTTCCTGCGCCCTATCGAAGCCCCTACGTGAAGGCACTGGTCCCGGTCGCGGCGCAGTCGGACAACTATGGGAGCGTCTGGTCAACGAACGGCCTCTATCATCTCGCGCTGGGCCTGAGCTGGGGCACGCGGCAGGAAGCGGTCGCCACCGGTCACCCCATCCCCGATCTGAACTGGATGGAGGTGATGACACACCTGCCCCTCGAGTCTGCCCTAGCTGAGGTAGGCGTCTACTCCGAGTTCGTCGCAAACACCATCCGTCATGATGCCTATGACGATTTCTGGAGACAGATGAGCGTCCGCGATCAGTACGGGGAAATGGACGTTCCGGCCTTCCACGTTACCGGATGGTACGACGACCTGATCTCCGAGACGGTGCTGAATTTCACGCGCATGCGAGAGCTTTCCCGTTCGCGGGAGTCCCGCCGATGGCAGAAGCTGCTGATCGGCCCGTGGGGACACGGTGTGCGTCCGAGCCGCCTATACGGAGACATTGATTTCGGCGGGGGAGTCGACATCGATTTCGGCGCACTCGAGATGGAGTGGTTCGACTACCATCTGAAAGGGACCCAAAACGGCCTCCATGAGCAGGCGCCGATTCGGATCTTCGTGATGGGAGACAACGTCTGGAGGGACGAATACGAGTGGCCACTGTCGCGGGCCGTACCCACCACGCTGTTCCTCCACAGCGATGGCTTCGCCAACACGCGCTTCGGCGACGGGAAGCTATCCAGCGAGTTCCCGGCCGACGAGCCGCCCGACCAGTACTCGTACGATCCGAGGAGTCCCGTGCCCACCTATGGCGGCCACGGCTGCTGTGGAGCCGGGCTCACTCCGGACGGACCTCTCGACCAGCGATCGACCCAACAGCGTCAGGACGTCCTGGTCTATACCAGTGATCCTCTGGTGGAAGACACGGAGGTTACGGGCGCGCCGCGCGTGCAGCTTGTCTTCTCAACCGATGTGACGGATACCGACTTCTTCGTAACGCTGTCCGACGTGCATCCCGATGGCCGGGCCATCCTGATTACCGAGGGCGCCGTGCGCACCCGGTTCCGCGACTCCGTGGAGAAGCCGACACTGTTGACACCGGGCAACGTGTACGAGGTGGATATTCCCATGTGGGAGACGAGCAACGTCTTCAAAGAGGGCCACCGGATCCGCCTTCACGTCACGAGCAGCAATTTTCCTCGGTTCAACCGGAATCTGAACTCCGGACGACCCATGGCGGAGGAGACCGAGATGGACATTCGGGCGGCGGCGCAGACTGTCTATCACGATCGCACGCACGCCTCGGCGATTGTGCTTCCAGTGATTCGTTGATGAAGCGTGTTACATGGAGAGAGGATTTCCGCTAGGCAGATACTGGTCGGTCCCGAGGCGGAAATGCAGCCAGCGTCTACGTGCTTTCGGGAGATTGACCACGGAGGGTTCCCTCCTCCTGTTCCAAGACCCAGCCAATCGTTATGCGGTGAGTTTGCTATCGGTTGGGTAGCCTCCGCCGCGTCACCCTCGGTCGAGATGGCGCATTTGGACCCCACGCCCCACGAGTTGAAGGGATATTGAGCACCCTCTTGCAGATGCTCCTCGCGATGCTGACCGGCGTTCCATAACCGGCCTCAGGACTTCTCAGATCGACAGGAACGGCTGGTCGGCCTCCTCAGCCGTCGGAGCCGCGTCCGGAGCGGAACCTACGCCGGGAAGAAGTGGCCCAGCGTCGCGTCGGACGCGCGTCGCGTCACGGCCGACACGCCGACCATCAGGAGAAGCGACGCGATCACTCCGGGATAGATCTCGTGAAACGATATGAGCTCCATACGGCGGAGGGTGAACGCACAGAGAGCGAACACCATCCCGCCGACCGAGCTCGCCAGCGCACCAGCCCGTGTGGCCCCCGGCCAGAACATTCCGAGGAAGAGCGGCGCGAAAAGCGTCGACGCCATACCGCCCCACGCGATCGCGCCGACGAGGCTGATGAGCGGGATCGGGTTCGCAGACACGTACGCCGCTATGACCGTAACCGTCGCGCCGAATACGAACGTTGCTGTCCGACTTACCCTCAGCAACTTCGGTCCCTTGACCGGACCGCGAAGAGCATCATAGACGTCCACCGAGAAGTAGAGCCCGACGATGTGCAGGAGCCCGTCGGTCGTGGAGTGAATCGCGGCGGTGATCGCGAGCAGGATCGGGAGGGAGACCCAGCCCCCGATCACGTTCTTGATGAGGTACGGGAACGCTCCGTCACCCACCTCGCCCTGCGGGATCAGCATGCCAGCACCGGTGCCGATGACGATCACCGAAAGAAGAATGAGCATGACGATCGGGGCGGCGACGGCGATCTGGCCGCGCGCCACCCGTACGTCCTTGCTCGCGTAGAAGCGGTGTAGGTAGTACGACTGCGTCGGGATTCCCAGCCCCCACACAAGCATCCAGCCGACGAAGTCGCTGGCGCTCTGGACGCTACCACCGAAGAAGGACCCGAGAGACTCGGGGGGGCTGGTGATGACTGCGCCGTCGGTTTGGAGGATTACCACTCCCGCGGCCAGCAGGACACCGCCGCCCAATAGCACCGCTTGGATGAGGTCCGTCCGTAGCACGGAGACGAGACCGCCGAGCATCGTGTAGCTGACGAAGATCACGCCGACCAGCAGGATCGAGAACGTGGTGTCGAGCCCGATCAGGGTGTTCATCGTGATGCCGACGGCGAGGAGCTGCACTACGAGTGTGATCGAGTAGAGGGCAATCACCGTGAGCGCAGCGATCGCCCTGAGGCCGGGCGACTCGTAGCGGACCCCCAGGAACTCGGGGACCGTGTTGAGCCGCGCCCGATGGAGTCGCTTCGCCGCGACCAGCAGCAGTATCCACCCGAGTGCGTATCCGTAGCACGTGAACGAAGCGGCCGCCCAGCCATTGATCGACGCATAGCCCGAAACGCCGATGATCGTGACCGCCGAGAGGAACGTCGCAGCGAACGCGCTGGTGGCGAGTCCGAGCCCGACATTGCGCTCCGCAACGGCGTATGCCTCGAAGGACTTCTTACGGAAGCCCCAGACGCCAACGCCAAGGATGAAGAGCGAGTAGCAGGCGAACGCGGCGAGAAGCGTAAGGTCTAAGTCGCCGGATGCCATCTAGTCGCGACCGCCCGGTTCCATCCGCTCGAGCACGAGCATGATAGCCGACGGCACGAGGGCAATCGCAAACGCGGTCAGGAGGACGAGGTAGACAGTCACGGCTTCGTCCCAACCATCCGACTCCTCACTGAATCGAGCGTGACCTGGTTGCTCGTCGTGACCGGGAGGCCCAGTGCCTCACTTAGCGGCTCGATCGCCTCGACCGCACGCCAGTTCGTACATGAGAGAAAGACAGCATCGGGCTTGAGCCCCTGCATGCTCTTGCTCACGAAGGACACGATCTCGTCCGGCGTGACCTTCCCGATCTCCTCGTTGTCGACGAGGCCCATCCCCTTGGCCATCGGGACATAATAGCCCAACTCCTTCACGCACGCGGCGATCGCACGGGTCAGCTCTCCCGCATATGGCGTGAAAACTGCGACCTGTGTTCGGGCGAGCGCGCCGAAGTGCTCGCCCATCGCGCCGATGACAGTCACGACATCCGCGCCGGTTGCTTCGCGGATCTGCCAGGCGATTGCAGCGTCGTGGCCGAGGCCGCCGAGCGCGCCCGCGGAGGTGCAACCGAAGACGACGAGGTCTGGCTTGGTCGGTGCGATCTCGTCGAGCCGGGCAGGCAGCTCCTCGACGAGCATTCGCTCTTCGGCCTCGCGCGTGACGCTGTCTAGCTGAGTGCGCCATACGGTGACTTCGGGGTCCGGGTAACCCGCGCGGGCGAAATCGGCCTCCATGACGGTGTTGGACGCAGGGACGATGAGCGCTATGTGTGGTGTGGGTCCATTCTCCATGCGTTCGTTATCGCACGTGCTCGAGCCGGACGCAACCAGGGCCTCTGGCGACGCTCACACCTGCGGCTTGACGCTAGCGAGCAAAGTGTACTGTTGGGGGTGGAATGAGTATGGCCAGCTCGGTGACGGTACGACGACCAGGAGGCTCGTCCCGACCAAGGTCGGCGGAAACTGGTAGCCTGACACCGATGCGAGTGGGCTAGGAGCAGCGCCACCAATTTTTTCAGGAAACGGCGTTTCAGTGGCGGCGATGTGTGCGAAGTCGCACGAGTAACACCCCCTGCTGGCGACAGAGGGGGGGGATGCAGAATCAGTATTACTCCCGAATTTTACCTCGCATACGGTCCGTCCAACTCGCCATAAGGTTACTTGCGTCGCTTGGGGTAGCCTTCTATGGTGAGCGGTCATCCGAGATGACTCTCTAGTATGGAGCTGTCAGCCGCTTGTCGACTACTCGTGCGCGGACCAGGATCTTATCCTGGTTAGTGGCATGTATTCCTACTGGGTCCGCTGGACGGATTGTCGCAATGACACTGCTCTCGTTTGCGCTCTTCGAAGGCATCGCCGTACTCACCCTCCTGGCGATCGACCTACGTGAGGGGCAATCTTTTTACAACGCGGCACGCAACCGATACGCCGATCTGCGATCGGCCTGGCTGCCGCCGAACTACTACGGCAGTTTCGATCCGTTACTACAGATGCGCCACATACCAGGATCGGCGTATCGTGGACTCTTGGTCAATGAGCATGGCTTCATCGGCAACGGCAATGACGATCCGGCCCTAGCAATCTTCCCAGAGAAACCGATAGGGGCCTACCGCATTTTACTCCTAGGCGGGAGTAGCGTGGCCGGCGATGGCGCTTCAGATAACCGGGAAACAATTTCCTCCCAGCTAGAGCGGCAGTTGAACGCAACAACGGGTGATTCAGGGCTTCAGTACCAGGTGCTGAACTTTGGACTGCGTGGCGGCTACACTGGGTCTGAGGTGATGACATTCCTAATGCAACTCGTGCATCTGCAACCTGATATGGTGATTAGCCTGGATGGATTCAACGACGCATGGAACGCTGTCTTGGAGCATAATCGTCTTGGCCTGCCACATGGAATTATGAATTGGTCCGACCACAGCTATCTCTATTTTGAAGCACTCAATGGCCGCTTGCGCCCCGGAACGGCGACTCCCCCGAAGGTCCTCACCTTCTCCGTAACGCTTGCCAACCGCCTTCTCATCAGCCGCTGGCAACCGGCGGCGCTGCGGAACCTGTATGCCGAGTACCCGTGGTACGTCATATCGGGACAGTTGAGCCAGTCGGATAAATTCTTCGCCAAAGCCCTTGGGTCCAATCTCAACACGCTTGGGGCCTATGCGACCATGAACCCTGAGGTGGCTCTGATTGCCTATCTGCAGCCGCACGCGCATCAATGGAAGCCGCTGACGGCGGGTGAGCGTGAGAGACTCGAAGCGTGGCATACTACTCGCTCAACCATGAGTGGAGCGGCTTTCACCTGGGACACCTACCGTGGGCTAATGCTACCGGCCTTTGAGCGTTATGCTGAGGTGTATCAGAGCCTCGCTGAGCAGTACTCAGACGTTGAAAATGTGGCCTTCATCAATCTACTCAGGCTCTTCGAGGAGGAGCACGGCGATGTCTATGCGGATATCATCCACTACACTGCGCACGGCAACGGGCTGTTGGCAGGGCGGATGGCGAAAGACATCGCAAGACTGCAGAGCGCCCAGCAGCGCAGGCTAGCAGTCCGGTAAGAGAGGGAGAATCAAATAAGGACAGGCCATTAAATTTTCTCAGAAGGGATGGTTGGGTGTCAGCAATTTGTGTTGGCTCCCACAAGTACTGACCCCAGTTTGTGGTTTAAGAGATGAGCGGAAGAAGTGGGTCAGGATCAAGCCTTTGGTATGACCGCAGCGAATATCGACACCACCACCCGTTCTAACGTTAGAAAATCGTATAAATGAACGGTGCCAGAACCGAGTTCTGCGCGAATACCAGGAGTGACCCTAGTACGACGAGTGTGATAATGATCGGAAGGAGCCACCACTTTTTACGGACTCGCAGAAACAGCCAGAACTCTTTCAGCAAGTTCATTCTAGTTTCCTTTCACTACGTCTAGAACTGGCGCTGCATATCAGTTCTTCGATCACTCGAAACTGAACTTGAGAACCAATATCCGTGCTTTCCAGGGGAATGTTCTAGAGGATTACCCCTGATTCGCCTAACCACAAGTGCTATCGGAGTCAGTACCATGAAGTAGGCGATCCCCATTATGAAGGGTGTTGTCAATTTGGAAATCTGGAGTGCGATAAACATCCATCCGCGCTCGATTGGCTTGAGCCAACTAGGTGTGATCAGCGCGCCAAGGAATAGTAGGCTACCGGTCCCCGCGAGGAACTGTGACAAGATTTCCTGATCACGCCACCAGGCGATGCCCCCAAGAACGATAAATGCTGATCCAATGGTGAAGCCGAATCTGCGACCCTCCCGGCTTGCTATCTGTCCTTCCATTCAACATCTCCCTTCCATTCCGGTTGATCTGCTTTCGCCAAGAGGTTTGTTCCCAGCACCAAATAGTCCATTTGAGTACGCATGAAGCACCGGTACGCATCCCGCGGACTGCAAACGATAGGCTCTCCCCTCACGTTGAACGAGGTGTTGACGACAATTCCGAATCCGGTCTTGTCCTCAAACGCCTTGATCAGAGCATGGTAGTCGGGATTCGTCTCGCGACTCACCGTCTGAATTCTGGCGGAGTAATCCACATGCGTTACGGCTGGGATCTCGGACCGAGGTACATTGAGAAGTTCGATACCCCATAACTCCCGCTCTTCGCCAGTGGCCTCGACGCGGCGCTCCTCTTTCACTGGGGCGACAAGGAGCATATAGGGGGACTCACAATCCATCTCAAAAAAATCAGACGCTCTCTCTCTTAGAACACTGGGCGCGAACGGCCTGAAGCTCTCGCGAAACTTGATCTTGAGGTTCATTTGCTTCTGCATAGACGGGCTACGAGCATCTCCGAGAATACTCCTGGACCCAAGCGCTCTAGGCCCGAACTCCATTCGTCCGTTGAACCAGCCCACGGTATTTCCGTCTGCTAGAATAGCGGCAACCGTTCTTGAGAGATCGCTGCGTTCAAGGCCTTTATAGACGGCGCCCTGTGATTCAAGATATCCTCGGATGTCATCATCTGTGTATTCGGGGCCTAAGTAGGCACCGTGCATAGCATCTTTGCCAGGTGTGACAATCCGGCCCTTGCGGAGATGACGATGCCAGATCAACTGTGCAACACCGAGGGCTCCTCCGGCATCGCCGGCAGCTGGCTGAATCCAGATAGATCGAAAGGGGCCCTCGCGAAGGATCCTGCCATTTGCCACGCAATTCAACGCAACGCCACCGGCCAAGCAGAGATTGTCCATGCCCGACTCCCGGCTCAGCGTGGAAGCCAGAGTTAGCATGACCTCCTCAACTACCTTCTGCACTGAGCAGGCCAGGTCCATCTCGCGCTGTGTCAATCTGGACTCGGGGACCCTTGGCGGACCGTTGAACAGTTCCGCAAAGGCATTGCTTGTCATGGTTAAGCCAGACAGATAGTTGAAGTACTTTTGGTTGAGCCTGAAGGAGCCATCTGGCTCCAAGTCTATCAGTTCGTCGTAGATCAACTCCGTGTATATCGGCCGCCCATAGGGTGCGAGACCCATGAGCTTATACTCTCCAGAGTTAACCTTAAAGCCAGTGAAGAAAGTGAAGGCGGAGTAAAGCAACCCAATCGAATCTGGCCAACGGATCTCTTTGGTCAGTTCAATCTCATTCCCTCGGCCTATACCCATTGAAGTGGTTGCCCATTCTCCTACACCATCCACAGTAAGGATTGCGGCCTCCTCAAAGGGAGACGGAAAGAAGGCACTAGCCGCGTGAGATTCGTGATGCTGAGCATACAGAACCTCGCCCGAGTATCCGAGTCCTTGCCTGATCCGCTTCTCCATGTGGAGCTTTTCCTTGACCCACAGTGGTGCGGCCTTGACGAACGAGGAAAACCCGCGTGGTGCCACCCCGATATACGTTTCAAGAATTCGTTCGAATTTAAGGAGTGGCTTATCGTAATAACCGACGAGAGTGAGGTCTCTAGGAGCAATTCCTTCCTGCCTGAGGCAAAACTCGATCGCATTCTGTGGAAAGCTCGAGTCGCCCTTTTTGCGTGTGAAGCGCTCCTCCTGTGCAGCCGCCACAATTTCACCATCCCTTAACAAACACGCCGCGCTATCGTGGTAGAAAGCGGACAGGCCAAGGACGTATTGGTTATCTCCAACCATATGGACGACAGTGCTTGTGAGGCTTCACTTTCCAATGAAGCTGGCGAAGGGACTCGAACCCCTAACCTGCTGATTACAAAGCATCTCCGAAATACCCCCTATCCGGCGATCTTCGCATATCTACGCTAAGTTTCCGCCGGTTTCTCACCCGATTTCGCCATCTTTCACCGCCTTCCAGGACGCATTCCGGACACAGGGCGGAGTGAGTTCGGTCGGACCAGAGACTCTCCCGGTCTGAGGGCCTCATACTCATTCTGCCCTTGCCCTCCGCAGGACCGCAACTTAGACGGGAGCACCACACACCGGACGCGCAAAACAGTGGTGTATAGTCCAGCGGTGAGTGCGGTGAGGGGGGGGTACTATGCAGCTAGTTCACGTCTTCTAGGCCGGGAGGACCACCTGCTGTGGGGGTGGGGGTTTGTTGTGACGGAGGCGCATCCAGGCATCGTCGCGGTTCAGGCCGCAGGTCGTCGTATGACTTTATAATTTTTTGTATTGAATAACTACTTGCCGACCTTGTCTTGCAAATGCTAAGAAATTGAACTCCTCTTCATTAAATTCTTCTTTCAGTGCCTTGAATTCTCCTGTGCTCCAACCAGAAAAATTATAGAGTTCATCGAATAGAATAACTGCATTATTAACCAAGTGAGGCTTCACACAGCGCAGTATTGTTTTTGCCGATAGATAAGTATCAGTGTCAATATGCACAAAATTGATTTCGAGATCTTTACGTTCAGAAATAAATTGGGGCAGTGTATCTTCAATCCACCCTACAACTGGTACACAATTATCGCTTAATGAAGGTACTTTCTTATCCAAACTGAACGAACCTCTTGGTGCAAGGTGTCCTTTCCAGTCTTCCCTAAGCCCTTCAAATGAATCAAAACCATAGATTTTTGTGCCGTCTTCTAAGGTTCTTAGTATTTCAGCTGCTAGGTTTACCGAACGTCCGAGCCATACACCAAACTCCAAGTAGTAATAATCTGACCGATGATTTAACATCGATGTGTTGACTGCATACGCTCTTAGTTTGGAACGATCATGCAAGAAAATGGCTTCGTGAAAATATTGTTTAAAATAATCATAAGAAGCCCTCAACTCATCCTCTACGTAATATCTGTACGCACCAAAATCAGTATCAGGGTTGACAGCTGAAAACGTACCAAAATCAGCACCTTGGGGACCGTAAATCCCCTCAGTATCATGGGGACCGGGGAGCGCGTGCCTTTTGATCACTTCGAGAAAAGAACGAAACAGGTGAAGTACAGGTAATACTACAGATTTTATGAGTCGCCTCATGGGTTGACCTCTTCCTCTTCGTTTGTAGCGCTGTCTTCTAAGGGACTTTTCTGGAAAAACTGATAGAGCTAGTGAGGTAAGTGTTTTGTATTAATACTCTAACGAATGAACACACTCATAGGAACTTGATTGAGTTAAAATGACGCTTACCCTATCTCTCCACTCCCTTGGTGGCCCGGAAGGCATATCCTTGATCAAAACCTTGAGCTCTTACCTGACGATGGCGGCCCAAACTCAACGCTTCGGTAGTTCGGATGATTATCCGTAATGCCCGAGCTATCCATGGCGCTAGGGGTCGCATAAGCCTTCGACCCTCAGTAAAGATGCCCCTCGCCCATACCGTCAAATCAGTTGCCATGAGTTCTGGTATGTTACCGAGAGGCGTGACTTCATGGCTGGTGAACCCTGCCTCGTCAAGCATACGCTGTAGAGCAAAAGGTGTGTATCTAAAGAAATCGTGAGGTGCTTGATGCACCTTAACCAGAAAAGGAACTGTACCATAGACGCTGCAACCAGGTCGAAGAATGCGTGCGATTTCATGCAATAATTCAACCGGTCTATAGACATGCTCCAGCATGTTCGAAAGCATAACCCCATCAACGCAGTTAGCAGTTAGTGGCAGACGTCCTGAGACGTCCGCAAGAAAGTCCACGTAGTCGAAGGGGAGAACGTCCATAGTGACGCCATTGAAGCGCTCGAATAGCTGTTTGAACCAGCCAGGCCCTGATCCAAGATCGAGTAGTCGAGCACCATCCTCAAGGTGAGCGAATTCCCCCTCAAACCAAGCGTAGTTGAGACGTCGCCATTCGGACCAAAGCGCCATCGGTACGGCTTCGTTCCTGAGTGCGCCAGCTGAATATGGCCATCGATTAGGGTCTACTGGTTTTGGAACATCACAAAAAGCGAGCTTGCCAAACTGTCGAAAAAACTCTGCAGAACATTTGGGACAAGAAATACTAGAGACGGAGTCCCCTACACCTAGTGGAGAGCCGCATTCGGGACACGCAAGGCAATGGAGCCACCATGGATCAGACACAGAAACAGTAACCCCTCAGAGACTGGAGATCGGGCTGGGCTCCGCAGCGTCACTCGTAAAGCTCAACGCTGCAATCATCCACTCACCATCGATCTTCTTCCCCCAGTAACCAGTAGGTAGAACCTTGCACTCACCCAGAGCCTACCCAGCACCCCGCAGGACCGCAACGTAGACGGGAGCACCACACGGGACTGAGCAGCGCCACCAAAAAAAATTCAGGAAACGGCGTTTCAGTGGCGGCGATACGTGCCGAGTCGCATCAGTACCGCCCCCTTGCTGGCGACAGAGGGGGGGTACAAATAGTTACTCTCGAACCAGCTTGTTTTTCCGTCAATTAGGGTACTGATACGGGTACTGTCACCCAACTAGACAGAATATTCAGAAACCCCGCAAGCGTGTAAGTGCTTACAGGGTTTCAGTTTACTAGAGTGGAGCCAGGCGGAATCGAACCGCCGACCTCCTGCTTGCAAAGAAGGCTCAAAAGTACCCGATTTCGGTGATTTTCGGGCAGAATATGGCTTTTTTGCCCGTTCTTACCCGGTCGGAAGGCGTTCCATAACCGTTCTTAACCGCTTTGCGGGATGCAATAGGGATGCAATAGGGATGCAATCGCTCTCGAACCATGCCAGCGAGGGCTACCCCTAGCCCACACGCATCGGTGTCAGGCTACCAGTTCCCGCCGAAGTGCAGGGGCTGCTAGTTCCAGATGACCTTTGCTGGGACGCCACTGTTATTGAGTGAGCTATTGCCCAGCTGGCCAGCCTGACTACTCCCCCAGCAGTAGGCTCCACCGGCAGTTGTGACCCCACAGGTGTGGGAGCCACCAGCGCTGACTGATGCCCAGGTATGTCCAGCTGCGACTAGCGTGGGAATAGATCTCCGAAGAGTCGTATTGCCGATACCAAGCCGTCCGTTGGAATTCAGACCCCAGCAGTACAGCTCACCGGTTGCCTTTACCGCACAGGTATGGGTATCACCTGAGATCATTGATGCCCAGGTATGTAAACCCTTGATCAGCTCCCGGGTGACGGGGCCGTAGTCCGTACACCAAGTATAATAAGGACAGTAACCACGATATCTTCCCGCGGCGAAACTGCCGTTACCAACTTGACCGGACATATTATTGCCCCAGCAGTAGCCTTCGCTACCTGTTGTTAGGGCACAGCTATGTATTCCGCCCGGACTGATACTGGCAATGTTGCCTAGGTCTTTGACCTTAAGGTTTGGGATAGTATCGACATACGTAGACGCATCCAGATAACCATCACCGAGTTGCCCGTACGCGTTCCAACCCCAGCAGTAGCCGTCACCCTGAGTGGTCGCTCCACAAGTATGCCTGGTCCCGCTATTAATCGATACCCAGGTATGTCCATCGGCGACTAAAGTGGGGATCGAGCGATTTTCTCGTGAACCAATACCTAGCACACCATCAGAATTCTTCCCCCAGCAGTACGCGTCACCTGCCGTCGTCAACCCGCAAGTATACTCCGTACCTGAGCTAACGGATGCCCAGGTGTGCCCGCCGCTGACCCGGACGGGTTTCGTGCGCCCCGTGGTTGTGCCATCACCGAGCTGTCCAGACTCATTGTCCCCCCAGCAATACGCGTCACCTGCTGTGGTCAAGCCACAACTGTGGCCCCCAGCACTAATGGATGTCCATTCGTACCCGCCACTGACTAGCACGGGTTTCGTTCTTTGTATGGTCGTACCGTCACCGAGTCGTCCATTTGCATTGTAGCCCCAGCAGTAGCCGTCACCGGATCTTCTTACACCACAACTGTGGAAGAGACCGGCACTGATCGATGTATAGGTCGGGTCAACGGTAACCGTAGCTGTTTGACTAACTGATCCTGAAGTCGCGGTGATCGTCGCAGTGCCGTTGGCTACTGCTAGAACCAATCCGATTGAAGAGACAGTTGCAACGGAAGCATCAGATGTCGCCCACGTAACACTGGGATCACTCACGATACTACCTACTTCATCCTTCACAGTGGCAGTGACCGTCGCAGTATCCCCAGCTGGACCAAGTCCGAGTGAGTCGGATGAAAGTGTGATCGAGTTTGCGAGCTGCTGGACAGATACAGACGCACTAGCTGATGCCGACCCGGATGTTACCGTGATCGTGGCTGTTCCATCCGCGACCGAAGTTACCAGACCAGATGAGACCGTCGCGACTGATGTAGAAGACGTAGCCCATGTCACGCTTGCACCAGTAATCTCTTCGCTTTTCAAATCTTTGACCACTGCAGTGAGTTGAATGGAATCACCCAAGGATGCGAAGCTGAGCACCGTGTCGGACAGCACGATGCTCGCAGCCGCTTGAGCAACGGTTACGGCTGCCGTGCCACTGGCCGACCCAGAAGTTGCCGTGATAGTGGTTGTTCCGTCTGCTACTGCGGTTACCAGACCAGTTGAGGACACGGTTGCCGCGGATGCAGACGACGTAGCCCATGTCACGCTGGCACCGCTCATCGTCGCACCGTTCTGGTCTTTGACCGTGGCGGTGAGCTGCTGCGTTGCCCCTAAAGACGAAAAGCTCAGGCTCGTAGCAGACAGTGTGATCGAGGTCGCGACGGGAGTCGGAGGCGTAGGCGGACTCGTAGGCGTAGTCCCGCCGTCACCGCAGGCCGCGAGTAGCAGCATAGCTGTCAGTCGGATGTAGCGCATACCCAAAAGATGCGTCCCACTTCGTTAACTACGCCAGCAAAGCGACCCCTCAGTGGGGTACACCCCCCTATTTCACCGCACCCACCGCTGGACTATACAACACTGTTTTGCGCGTCCGGTGTGGTGCTCCCGTCTACGTTGTGTTCCTGCGGAGTGAGGGGTAGGCTCTGGGTTGCCGCAAGGTTCTGCCTAGTGGAGGATGCGTGTGCCGATTACTTGGAAGAGGAGTCCCATGTTGAGACTAATGACTGTTCTGACCGTATTGCTTATGACCCCGGTTATGGGGTCAGCCCAGTCGATCCAGGGCGTGTGGAGGCTGGTCGAAAGGGAGGCCCAGGGTGGTCCCAACGCCGGGATCCAATCAGGGTCGCAGATTCAGCCGAGTCTTCTGATGTACACAGAGGGATACTACTCCGTGACGTTTGTGGGTGGCGTAGAGCCTCGGGCAACAGTTTTCAGTGAAGAACCAACGGATGCCGAGTTGGTCGCGGTTTGGCGGCCATTTACGTCGCACGCGGGCACATATGAACTGAACGGCACGACGCTGACCTACACGAGACATGTGGCGAAGAACCCGCCCCTAATGCTACCTGAAAACGCCACCTTCTCTCGGGAGATAACTCTCCTTACTCCGAACAGACTGGAAACCACCGCAACTAACGCAGCCGGTGTGACCTTTACATTCAAGTACACGCGAGTAGAGTGAGTGGAGAGAATAGCCGTTCTTCGTCGGGAGCTATTCCATAGTCTGATCCAGAGCTGGTAAGCGATCCGCAGGATCCCTCGTGTTTGGGACTTTTTCACCGAGCTGAGTCGGGCTGTTCGGGATAGCAAGTACGGGACATTCGGAGGACTGAAGTCCGCACACATCGACGCCACTGAAATGCCGTTTCCTGAAAAAATTTGGTGGGGATTCTTACCGATTGCGGATGCTGATGTTGTACTGCTTCGCGGTGCTCTCCCAGTACGACCATCCCCAGCCGTCTAGACTCTCATTTTTGAAGACAACCGGCGTCAAATCACTGTCGGGGATACTGGGGACAAGGCCCGTTCCGCTATAGAAGAAGAAGGCCCTGAAGATGTCGTCACCTGCCACGTACAGTTCACTTCTGAATGGATTGGGAATGCGGGAGTTACTTGATGGCCCGATGTGCTCGATCACTTGTTCCGGTATCATGCCCCGTTGCAAGGTCATGATCCTCACGTTGTTCTGTAGGGTAACCTCAGAAAAATCTCTTAAGCCCATTGCCGCAAAGCACCCACTCAAGATGGCAGATGCAGCCAGCAACCCTATGGTCGTGCTGCGCAGTCGCATTTTCATTCCCCTCCCAATTTCTTCCGGTGCTAATCTAAATATGTGCCCTGCGTTCCCTTGGCTCGCTACAATCTCGGGCCGTAGCTTCACTCACTCACTATAGGGAACAGCTATGAACATGCGAACCAGACTCACCCTCCCCTTTGTGCTGATGGTGCTGACGCTCACGATCGCGCTGTCAGCTCCGATCGCCGCGCAACAGGCCACCGAATACGGCCCCGCGACCGGCA
>CAUZHN010000034.1:0-22443 GCA_963579625.1 Gemmatimonadales bacterium UBA6960 | reverse complement strand
CCGTGACACCGGCACTGGCGATGCTGCTCCTGCCCAGTTCTCCGGAGGTGGCCCATGAGCGGGAGAGCTGGGTCGTTCGGAACCTCAAGGCTGCCTACGCACGAATACTGGAACTGGTTCTCGACCGGCCGGTCCCCGTGCTTCTGGGTACAGCCGGGCTCGTTATCGCCGCCTTGATGATGGTGCCGAATATGGGACGGGAATTTCTCCCAGAATTCAGAGAGGGAACGCTCGTGGTGAGCGCAATCACCCTACCGGGAACCTCGCTGGACGAATCCGATGCGCTGGGTCGCCGAATCGAAGGGATTCTGTTGAGTCATCCCGACGTGGAAGAAACGGCCCGTCGTACCGGACGAGCGGAGCTCGACGAGCACGCGCAAGGAGCCAACTCCGCGGAGATCGATGTGCGGTTGAACCGCACAGGCTACGACTATGACACCGTCCTTGAGGAGCTGAGAGAGGCATTGGCCGCAGTTCCAGGTACCGAAATCACGATTGGTCAACCGATCCGACACCGAATCGACCATATGCTCTCCGGTACGAGGGCAAGCATAGCGATCAACATCTTCGGTTCCGATCTGCAGGTGCTTCGCAGGATTGCCCGTCAGGTGGAGTCCGTGGTCACAGCTGTGCCCGGGACGGTGGACGTCGCCATGGAGCCACAGGCAGACGTACCGCAGGTCCGAGTGCTGATGGATCGCCCCGCGATGGCTCGTTACGGAATGACCCCAGCACACCTGGCGGATGCCATCAACGTGACCTTTGCCGGTGAGACCGTCTCGCAGGTGCTTCAGGAGCAGAGGAGCGTCGATCTCGTCGTTCGGTTCGCCGAGCCGTATCGCGGGTCCATCGAGAAGACCAGAAACGCCCGAATCAATACTCCCTCAGGTGCCCAGGTTCCTCTCTCATCTCTGGCGACGATCCGACGCGATATGGGCCCGAACCTAATCTCACGGGAGAACGTACAGCGAAAGATCGTAGTACAGTCGAACGTAGCCGGCAGAGACGTGGGAAGCGTGGTGGAGGATATCCGCGAGCTAATCCTGGAGCAGGTTACTCTACCCGAGAACTACTATCTCGAATATGGAGGCCAGTTCGAGTCCGCCGAAGTGGCATCCCGGACAATCGGCAGATTGTCACTGCTGGCCGTTGTCTTGATTTTTCTTCTCCTCTTCATGGAGTTCCAATCGGTACGACAGGCGCTGCTAGTGATGGTGAATCTCCCGTTGGCGCTGGTTGGGGGAGTCTTCGCGGTCATGTTGACAGGGGGAGTGCTAAACCTCGCCACAATGGTGGGTTTCATCACCCTATTCGGCATCGCGGTTAGGAACGGGATTCTTTTGATAACGCACTACAACCACCTGATTGACGAAGGTCAGCCGGTCCGTCAAGCGGTGTGGACGGGCTCCTTAGAGCGCCTCAACCCGATCTCCATGACCGCACTTACCGCAGGGTTGGCGCTCCTGCCACTGGCACTCGCAGGAAGCGAGGCAGGAAACGAGATTCAAAGTCCCCTGGCGGTAGTGGTTCTAGGGGGACTTCTCACCGCGCTTGCACTTAACATGGTTGTGGTCCCGGCGCTCTACCTGAAGTGGGGATGGCAGTCACCCTCTAAAACGCTCCCGTAGAACTCCCGAGAGCGGGCCTGATCAGCACAGCAGCCCGGTTAGTACGCCGCAACAATACAGTACTGCCATCCTGGCTCACCCAAGGTGACGGTGATGAGGAAGCCGTCCGAATCTTACGCTGGCAGCCACCTGTTGAATGGTCAAGGATGGCCTAGTATGAAGCCAAGTGAGCACTAGACCAAGCTCACGGTTACCTTTGCGGGCGCTCGTGGCTGCACGGTGACAGCTGGGGTTATCACCGGCTACCTGCTACAACCCGCAGGCAAGCAAACTAACTGACCGGCCGCTTGCCAAGAGGTATGGGTTAGGTATCCTGCCTATACGCCTGAAGGAAAGTCTGGACGAGGATGCAATCTAAGTCAGGCTTGCAAACCTCTGGGCGGCACCCGTTGTCACGTCACCCCGACACGCACTTAGCAATTGGCACTTCTAGAGGAGCTGGCACTCCAATGACACCCTTCAGTCGTACAACATCCGTTGTCCTCATGCTTCTCGTGTCACTCTCGTCGTTGTTACCCCTGAGCCAGGCTCAGGCCCAGGGCTTCAATATCATGGAAGCCACGATCAACGGCATTCATTCCGCATTCGCGGCTGGAGAATTGACTTGTACTGAACTTGTGCGTGGCTATCGTGAACGAATCGAAAGCTACGACAGGCGGGGTCCCGCCATTCACGCCGTTCAGACTCTCAACCCTCAGGCACTTGCTGATGCCGAGCGACTTGACGCTGCGTTCGCGAGTTCCGGCCTAGTTGGACCGCTGCATTGCGTCCCGGTGCTAGTCAAAGACCAGGTCGAGGTAACTGGTATGCCCACGACCTACGGCTCAGCACTATTCCAAGACTTTATCCCCACGAGAGATGGGACGATTGTCACAAAAATGAAGGATGCTGGTGCAATCATCCTCGGGAAATCCACAATGGGTGAGTTCGCTAGTGGATATGCAGGCTCAGCTTTCGGTATTTGTCGTAATGTTTACGCTCTCGACCGTAACCCAAGTGGCTCCTCCTGTGGCAGTGGAATCGCTATGGCTGCAAATTTCGCTGCCATCGCTATCGGCGAGGACACGGGTGGCTCCATTCGTGGCCCAGCGGCGCATACAAACACCGTGGGCTTGAGACCCACCCTCCCGCTCATCAGCCGCTTTGGCATGTTTTTAGGTAGCCCCACCCGGGATACGCTAGGCCCGATGACTCGTACCGTGCGAGATGCTGCCATCCTCACCGACGTTATCGCTGGGTACGATCCAAACGATCCGGTGACTGCCTACAGTGTTGGACACATCCCGGAAACGTACACTGCTTTCCTGGAGGAGAACGCCCTTGAAGGGGCTAGATTGGGCGTGATTCGGACCCCTATGAGCTCAGCGACAGAGATAGAGTCCGAGGACTATCTGAGGGTGAGGCAAGTCACCGACAGGGCCATTAACGACCTAAGATCTATTGGAGCTGAGATTATCGATCCGGTTGAAATTCCGGAGCTGATCGAGCTACTCGACCAGACTGGGTCGAACCATGAAAACGAAGCCGCTATCAACGCGTATCTGGATCAGCACCCTGATTCGCCCGTCACTTCCCTCCGAGAAATCGCAGTTTCGGACCTGGTTACGCCGCGGCGGCGCTACAATCACGTCAGCGCCCTCAATCGTTCCACTGATGATCTGGAATACTTTCGTTCTATGGCTGCGCGTGAGGAGCTCCGTCAACTCCTCCTTCATGTGATGGCTGACAATGAACTGGATGCCTTCGTCTACGCGACTTTCGACCATTCTCCCGCACTCATTCCCCACGATGTTATGACGAATCTTGAGGCTCAGGACGAGTATTCCAAGGGTAGCAACCGCAGCCTTAGTCCTGCCGTGGGATTCCCCGCCCTAAGTGTGCCAGCCGGATTCACGTCCGAGGGGCTTCCTTCGGGAATCGAGTTTCTGGGTCGACCGTTCACGGAGGGTGTGTTGTTCGGATTCGGATATGCGTATGAGCAACGGACGATGCACCGGCAGCCCCCTGATCTGACGCCGGCGTTAGGGCGCACTCGCTGATCTGGGTGACCTGAGTCTGCGTAGAGATCTGCCATCACTTACGAATCCACTTGGGCCATGCGTCGAATAGCAAAAAGAATCTTCGGCACTCGCATGTCCCCTCTTTCCTGTCTTCTGCGAATCCTGACTTCTGGCCTTCTTTTCGCACCCCTCCTTGCTTACGCAATCCTTCGAGAGGGGCCGGCATCCGTGCCAGATATAGCTTCGAGGCAGGATCTCTATCAGGTCCCATATAATGGGAGGTTCACCTTTACCCGGATACGCTATGGCTTTGATGGATTCGGCTCCAGGCGAGGATCACGGTGGGGTTGGAGTTCAGCATGGAACCACGACTACCCACAGGCTGATCGGAACATGCAGTTTATCCTCGAAGAGTACACCGGGATACAACCGAACACTGAGGGTAGCAACGTCCTCGACCTAGAGGATCCGAGGATCTTCCAACACCCGATTCTCTACATGTCGGAGCCGGGGTTCTGGACCGTGACAGAGGAAGGAGCCCTCAACCTTCGGACATTCCTACTGAAGGGAGGCTTCCTCATTTTCGACGATTTCGAACTTGAGCAGTGGAACAACATGGCTGCTCAGATGCAGAGAGCACTGCCTGAATACCGTTGGGTCAATATCGACGAGGCCCATCCGATCTTTGGGAGCTTCTTCCAGGTTGAGGACATCTACGTTCCCCATCCTTTCGTCCGCGTAACACCAAATTACCGCGCCATCTTTGAGGATAATGATCCGACTAAAAAAATCATGGTCCTCGCTAACCACAACTCAGACCTCGCCGAATATTGGGAGTGGTCTGTCGACGGTTTCTTCCCAGTGGATCCGACCAATGACGCTTTTCGCCTAGGGGTCAACTACATCGTCTATGCGATGATGCACTGAACTAGCCCCCAGCAATATCGTCTGAGTTTATGCTCCCGACTCCGCCTAGATGCGGTAACGCCTACTCCAGGTCGTGCAGCTCATATCGGGTCGAACCACTACCTCGCAACTCTTCTCCAAACCGGTATTCCAAACGCTTAGATTTCTTGCCATCGACTCGGGTCTGCGCCTACAGGTCCCCTGGCCTCTTCTGGCGGGTCGTCACTCAGGTAGCTGTCGGCATCCTCGCTTTGCATCCAGAGCTATCCCTTGGGGGCGTCATGGCTTGTGATTCTCCCGAAGTCCTGGGGAGAACATGGTCGCGCGCGATCTGCTTGCGATGCCGTAGTAAACGGCAGCAAAGTATGGTCACGAGAATGATTTCGCGTTTTGTCACGCAATTTCCGGAGACAAACCATGAGCAGGAGATCCGTGACCCGCCGCCGCTTCTTGCAAACCGCGGGCGCGGCGGCCGTCGGGGTTCCGACCTCAGTGAAAGGCTACACCTCAGAGGAGATGCGCTCGATGGCTTTCAACGGTGAGATGGAGGCGGACGTTTCAAAGTGGGATCTTGATACACCCGCTCTGTGTGTCGATTTGGATGCACTCGAATCCAACCTGGCCACAATGCAGCAGACAGTATTACGCAACGGCATTGCGAGTCGGCCCCATGCCAAGACTCACAAATGCCCTGCGATCGCTCGGCTACAGCTAGAGCACGGGTCGGTTGGAATCTGCGTAGCCAAGCTGAGTGAAGCAGAGGTGATGTTCGAGCATGGCATCGATCGGATCCTGATGACTACGGTGAATGTGACGGTAGCCAAGATCGAGCGGGCCATGAGCCTCAGGAGGTGGTCACCTGGGTTCATCCAGGCGACCGACACACCAGAAAATGCCCGTGACCTCTCCGGGGCAGCGCAGGCCACCGGCGTTACGGCTGACGTGGTCATCGACGTGGACGCGGGGGGCCATCGTACGGGAATCACTCCCGGGGACCCCGCCCTCAACCTTGCTCAACTCGTAGACCAGCTCCCTGGGCTTCGGCTGGCAGGCATGCTCTGCTACGATGGCGGGTCACAGCATGTAAGGGGTTTCCAGCAGCGCAGGGCGCAGACGCTCGAACGTCTGACCCCCGCAGGTGAGACGTTTGCCCTAATGCGGAGGTCGGGACTAAACACGGAGATCTTCAGTGGCGGAGGCACTGGCACGTACAATATCGACCACGAGACCACTGGCCTCACTGATGTTCAAGTGGGCAGCTACGTGTTCATGGATGCTCAATATCTAGCGATTGGAGGAGAAACGGATAGCGAAGTGTACTCTGACTTCCAGCCTTCTCTGACGATTTTGACAACCGTTCTCAACAGCCAATACGACGGACAGGTCACGACCGACGCGGGAGCCAAGGCGTGCACGATAAATCAACCATGGCCGATCGTAAAAGATGAGACCGGAATGATTTATCGGTCGGGATCGGATGAGTTCGGAACGCTCCGTTACGAAAACGCCTCCCGCACCTATCGGGTTGGCGACAAACTTGAACTCATCGTGTCCCACTGCGACCCGGTCGTGAATCTCTACGATCAGATGCATGCGATTCGCAACGATCGAGTCGAAGCCGTGTGGCGGATCTCGGCACGAGGAAAGTCTACGTAGGAAGAGTACTGCGGAGGAATTTAGTGACCAGCCCTTTCCACCGGGGGGTGAAAGGGGTTGGTCAGTCTCTTGCCATCCTCCTGGACGCTGACCCGAAGTTGCTCATTTTCTTGTAGGTGTCTGTGGGCCAATAGATAGTCGATTCTGAGAACGAGTGCCGACCGTCGATTCGGGGAGTGGAGACGACACCGCCAAACGTGTCCATCCATTCGTTCTGAGGACTATCTCAATATGCGAATACCGCCACCGAAGGACGCACCACCGATCGGAGCACGGGTGCCAAGCTGCCGCATTGTTCTCATATCGAAGCTCACCATATCGTTCGTGTATTCATTCATCACGTGGAGAGTATTGCTGTCCGGTGAAAACAATGGGAATCCATGTCCCGTTTCACCTGGGCTGATCCTCATGCTGGCCAGGATTTCTTTCGTGTGAGCATCGATGACGGATACCTCAGGACCTTGCGCTGCGGCCGCGAATCGGCCATCCGGTGAGACGGCAACGCGTCCCGCTCCCGAGACTCGGGGCTGGATTACTTTGATGACCTCGTCGGTAGTCGAGTCAATGACAGTTACTGATCCATCTCCGTCTCCATTAACCCAAACTTCTTCATCCGGGCCTCCAAAGTCGACGCCGTTGGGACGGCTACCTTCATGAAGCTGGATGACCCTGAGAATTTGGTCAGTCTCAGTATCGATTACGACTACGCGATCATTACGAGTTGGAAAGTAGAGTTTGCCATTACGAGGATGAATCCCCAGATGGTTACCTGCGATCACCGTGTCAATCTTTCTGACGGTTTCAGCTTCGACGTCGTAGACTACTATACCAGGCACTTCTGCATACTGTACGGTGATATACAGCTTACTTCCATCACTGTTTAGAGCTACACCATGAGGATCGCTAGAAGTTGATTCGCGCCTCCCAATTCGCGCAAAGCCTCGGACTTCCAGAGGTCGCGAAAAGTATTCGGATTCGATCACCCCTCTCTGTGTAAAGGTGTCCAAGTCCAGAATGATGACCTGCTTCGCGTAGGGCACTGACACATAAGCCGTATTGCCGTCCGGACTGACGACACCTTCATGAGTCTCGCCAAACCATTCGCCCGGTACTACAAACTCCTTGAGAGTCTCCCCCGTAACCGGATGGAGCTCGGACACTTTGTTATCAGTATGGCTGACTGCAACGACCGTATAATCTTGAGCCAGGACAGGGGCTACCGTGAGCAACATCAGGACACAGGTCATTCTCAACATACGACTACCCTCCTCAGGCTATTAATCAAGCGTGCCATGGATCTGTCCTTGGTTGTCTGCCACGCAGATGGTTCCCGGGCAGATGTCGTTGCCTAGCGGAAGAGTTTCTGCCTGCCTCACTGGCGGTGCAGGCAAAAGATTGATTTAGCACTCATCCGCTTCTTGCTCGTCAACCTCATACCCCAGATCCTTCATGACAATGGGTGTCGGGGTACGGCCCCTCCGAGAGAGGGGTCTTTTTCATACCCTTGGTTAACTTATAGGCGACTACTGCAAATGTAGGGGACTGGAGAGTCTCCGGAGAGTTCCTTTAGCTGTCGGGGAGTGGAATATCTTGACGCCGCACCGAAGTTTGTTTCTTTATTCTCGTCCTTTGTAATTCGACATCTTGAGTCGCTGATTATCAACGCTTTTTACAGTCCTCAAGAACGTTTTATCCGCAAGATCTTTGGGATGATGGCGATGCCCCAACCTAGTACGATAAGTGCGCTACACTTGCGAAAGAAAGGTGACGGATCCGAAGGCCGGTTAGTGTTGCGAGCCAATCTCCTCTTAGCGTTGCTCCTGGTCGGACTCGTGCCACCCAATGTGCTTTCCGCACAAGCACAATCATCCACCTACGACAATTTATGGCAGCTCGCCGAATGGTACGATAACGACGTAAATCCTGTGCTTCAGCGTGTGCTTTCAAGTGGGCGATTCCAGTACGAGTACGCGACTGTCAATGATACCGATGTCACGCACGATGAATGGAACGTCCGACGTATGCGGCTCGGCTGGAGGCTGGAGTTGCTTCGTCAATTCACGCTACATACCGAAGCTGAGTTCAACCCGCAGGAGGTAGACCCGTTCTACATGAGACTCACGGACGTCTACTTGCAATGGAGCCGAAGCGCACCACTTGCAGTGACAGCGGGAAAGCACGCCATGGAGTTTACGATGGACGGATCAACATCATCCAAGGAGCTTCTGACGATAGACCGCAGTAACCTGGCCAACAACATGTGGTTTCCCCAGGAATATATGCCGGGAATCAGTGTCTCTGGAGAAGTCGCGAACTGGGGCTATCACATGGGAATGTATTCGGCAGGCGAACGGAACCGCGAGTTCGGTCAGTTCAACGGAAGCGTATCCATACTCACCACGATCAATTACAACTTAGCGGAGATTTTGGGGGCAGATGAAGCACTCCTGGGGGGCAACTATGTGTACCAGAACCCAGACGCCAACAACACCTTTACACGGCAACTGCAACATATGACCTCAGTGAACTTCAGACTCGAAGACGGTCGGTGGGGCGTGCGGGCTGATGTGTCCGCAGCCTCAGGGTACCAAGACCAGAGCGATCTTTGGGGCACGATGATCATGCCTTTCCTTAATTTTACCGACGAGTTGCAGTTCGTAGCCCGTCACACATACCTCAGTAGCAAGAACCCCAACGGAGTACGGCTGGCACGGTACGAAAAGAACCTGATAGATGGCCAGGGAGATCGCTATAATGAGTTGTACCTAGGCGTCAACTATTACTTCTATGGGCACAAACTCAAGCTGCAAAACGGCGTTCAGTTTGGTGATATGAACGACAGTGCAAGAGATGGCGGGAATTATTCGGGTGTTGCCTTAACCTCAGGCCTCCGCATGAGCTGGTAGGGCCCCAGGACTACTGGAGCCCTCGTGATTTCAGTCCCTGATCACAACGGCCAGATCACGCTCCAATCCGTAGAGTACTCGACTTCTCCCCACGTGATCCGAAGTGTCCCCTCAGGAAGGTCTCCTTGCCGTTGGGAAAGGATGGGTTCTAGCGTAATATTTAGGCTTTCAGTCGTCTCCGGAAGATCTCGCTGACGAAGCTTCACCCGCCCCAGATCCTGAGACGGACTGTACTCGGTTCCCCACTGTCTGGTTTGCCGGTTCACGATGAGTTGAGCGCCATCCTCCCGTGGAAGGAGGTACAGGGTATAGGTCCCACGTGGAACATCTAAGTCCCCAAGTCGAACATTCAGATCGAGCGTCAAGTGCGTAGCCATGTTGGCACCTAGGCGCCATATGTCACCGTAGGGAACTAGGCCGCCGAAAATACTGCGGCCGCGAGCATGGGGTTGTCCGTAATCCAGGATCATACGGGCCGGACCAGAGTGTGAGGTAGAGCGGTTGAGCCAGGTGCTCCCGATCAGACGACCATCGAAGGACACACTGGTCTCCGCCCGGCCACTGGCGGCCACGAGGGGCTGAGGCTCGGATTCCTGTGCCTCCAGCGTGTCGGCACTAAGAATGGAGTTGACTACCATCAGAGAGATCAGGGCGGCGAGGAAACGCATGGATGGGCTCTCGAAGCTGGAGGAAATGAACAGACAGTTCAACGAAGAAAACATGGTGCGATGAGCCCGAAGTATCCAGCTTCATGAGCAAGTCACCCCACCCCTTCACAGAACTCCAGACCCCAGGCCCGCAGCGACGAGGATGAGAAGCACCGCAACCCCAATCTCGATGGAGCGAAAGCTGATCTTCGTCAGCAAGCGGCTACCGGTAACGGCACCAGAAAACGCAGCGAGTGCTGCCGCTCCTAACAGTGGTCCGTTACGTACCAAGTCGGCGGCAAAGAATCGCTCCGAGTACACCAGGAGACGGGCAATGTCCACCACGGCTGCTATCACTACCCCGGTCGCGATGAAAGCCTCTTTCTCCAGACCTGCTCGAATCAGGAAGGCGCTTCGGAGTGCACCTTGATGTCCGGAAAGGCCTCCAAAGAAACCAGTGATTAGACCTCCGACCGGCAGGTAACGCATCGCAATCGACACACGCTTGGAATGTGGCCACAACTCGAGTGCGGCAAACGCAACCATGAGCAGGGCAATCACAAAAGCTACAGGCATTATCTGAAATGATCGCCCTGTCACCTCATAGCTCCACAGCGGCTCCTGTCCGGTAAGCCACACCAGCACGATGGCCCCACCGATGGCCGAGCCAATGGCAGGGACGCCGAAACGAACCGCGACACGGATATTCGCATGCCAGCCCACCAGCACGAGCTTGAACAGACTATTCAGGAAGTGCACCACAGCCGTGAGCGCTACTGCAGCCTCGGCTGGGAAGAACGCTGCGAAGGCCGGAAGGAGGAGTGTCCCGAGCCCAAACCCAGTGTAAAACGTGAGAAGAGATGCGCTGAAGGCCACGGCACAGATAATGGCGAAATCCACCCTCTGCCTACCCTCTACGAAAGCGGCCAGTACATGATCACCCCAATACCCATGGTACAGATAAGATCACCCACTCCTCTATCTTATTGAGAATTCCGCCTCATCGATTGCGGTCATCTCGTCGGGAGTGAGTTCAACGTCCGTCACCGTGCTCGAGTTGATCGCGTTTTCAGACGATCGGGCCGCAGGGATGATGATCACCGAGGGTGACTGCGCCAGGACCCACGCTAATACGATCGCGTGCGGGGTCGTACCGTGGGCGTAGGCGATAGGTCCTAACACCGGGTGACCCGGAAGCTTCTTGTTCAGGCGTCCCCCACCTACGGGGCTATAGGCCAAGAACGCGATGCCGTTCTTGTCGCAATATTCAACTACACCATCAAGAATCGCCTCACGGAAGAAGGGGCTTAGTCGGTTCTGCACTGTCTTGATATCAGCCACGGCCGCTGCCTCTTCGATTTGAGCGACCGATACGTTCGACAGACCCAGCCAGCGCACCTTCCCGGCATCCTGAAGTTCTCTGAAAACACCTACGCTTTCGCTGAAGGGGACGTTCGGATCGGGGGCGTGAAACTGGTAGAGGTCAATGTGGCCGACGTTGAGTGCCTTAAGAGAGGCGTCACATGCGGACCTAACGTGTTCCGGACTGCCGTCATAATCCCATCTTCCTTCAGGCCTAACGAGTCCGGCTTTAGTGGCCACAATTATAGAGTCGCGGTCACCAGACCATCCGCTCAGAGCTTTTGCAAGAAGTCGCTCATTGTGACCAATCTCCGTGTGATCTAAACAGTAGACATCCGCCGTGTCGATCAGTGTCACACCATGATTGAGCGAGGCGTGAATCGTATCGATGGCAGTAGCCTCGTCGGGGCGGTCAACAATCGATAAGTGCATCCCGCCGTATCCCACGGACGATACTAGGCGAGTATTGGTACCGAGGGCCCTGTATTTCATACCATTATCCTACTGTCTGTCAGGGTGAATGAATACTGCTGGATAGCTGGGTATGGCTGGATGCCACGGAGGGACTAGGGGCTAGAGGGGACACGTCCCCCATACCGGGTGAGCCAGAACCCAAGAGGTCGCCCCACTATCGAAATCAGAGGGCTCGCCAGTGATGAGAGAGACACACCAGCCGCTCAAGTCCCGATTAAACATCGTGGCGTTGGCGAACATGTCATTCATGGCCGTGACGCTGCTGACGTTCCACGAACCGATGTCCTGATTGAATGCTGTGGCGCCGTCGAACATGCCGTTCATGTCCGTGACGTCACTGGTGCATGTGGTCGCCAGGGGCACGTAATCCTCTGCAGAAACAAGCGCGGCGATCTGAGCTTTCGATCTCTTGGTATATATGACGCCGCCCACTTCGCCTGTCTCGCCCACAGCGTGAGCCGTGCACACGACCGTCACGCCGTTCGCTGCGAGGAAGAACGGTACTGCTACGGTGACCGATGCCGTCGCACTGGTCGATCCAGACGTTGCCGTGATCGTAGCCACACCACTTGCTACTGAGGTGACGAGCCCCGCCGATGACACCGTCGCTAGGGACGATCTTGATGTCGCCCACGTCACCGTGGGGCTGGGCATCGTCGCGCCAAGTGCGTCCGTCACCGTCGGAACAACCGTGGCACTGTCTCCAAGCGACGTGAACGACAGGCTTGTTGGTGCGAGCGCGACGGCCGCAGCGACCTGACTCACCGTAGCTGTCGCTGTCGCACTGGCTGACCCGGACGTCGCTGTGATCGTGGCCGTGCCGTCAGCCACTGAAGTCACAAGACCCGTGGATGATACCGTCGCAACCGCAGCGTCCGATGTAGTCCACGTCACCGTGGCACTCGCCATCGTTGCGCCGTTCTGGTCTTTGACCGTAGCGGATAGCTGGGATGTTGCGCCCAGCGAGGCGAGGCTAAGGCGCTGGTCGCCGAAAGGGTCATCGAGGTCGCTGCAGGAGTGGACACCGTTGGACTACTGTCTCCTCCACAACTCGCTAAAAGCAATGACAACAACAGGGCATTTAACGCGACCGTATTTCTCACAATACTATCTTTCCATCGTTGTTATGATTCAGACTCAGGATTAGGTGCGGCTTTCATCACGAGACCCTGTCGAGAGGGTTGCCACCTTCGTTTATCAGGTTGAATTCGTAACAAATGGCAGAAATACAAATTTTCCCAGAAAGTCATGAAACTAAAAGATTTCATCCCTTACTCAAGACCTTAAATGACCACTTGGATTCGGGGGTTCTTCCGATGGAGGCTCAAGTTGCAAATGAATGATAGATTTGGCTGCGAGTTGCCTCCACTTGTCTAGTCACTTATTCGGCTGAATGCGTTTCCTCCACCTGACGGATCTGTATCCGGACGAAGGCTCTTACGCCGCGTGATCCCCCTTCATATTACATCGGCCGGAGTTGGGAGACCGACCGTTATTCTCGTCCACGGGTTCGGTGCTTACGGCTTCTTCTGGAGGAAGTGGAACTCTGCTCTCACCGATCGTCATCGGGTTCACACGGTGGATCTCATGGGGTTCGGAAGGGCACCCACTCCACTAAATGGGGACTATTCTCCCGCTGCCCAGGCCAGCCGTGTGGCCGCGTTCGTTCGCCAAGTCGAAGGAGAAGGCCCCGCGGTTCTGATCGGCCATTCGTTGGGGGCGGGCATTGTTCTCTTGGCAGCGCTCGACCTGGTGAAGAATGGGATCCCCTTAGCAGGATTGGTGCTCGTGAGCGGTGCCGTGTACTCTCAGCCGTTTCCTGCGTATCTGTCTCTCGGACGCCGACGATTACTGGGCGAGCTTTTCCTCCTCTGTGCCCCGCCGTTTCGTGTTTTGAGAAAGGGGATCCAAGGGATCGTCGGGGATCCGGCAACGGTAGACGCAGAGCAGGTTGAGGGATATCGAACACCGCTCCGAAACTTCCAGAGACGGCGAGCTATCCTCCGGGCGGTTCGACAGATCAATATGGATGAGGCGTTCACGCTGGGGACCCGACTGCGGGAACTTGCACTCCCCACCCTACTCATCTGGGGTGAGGAGGATCGTGTGGTACCGCTGGAGACCGGAAGAAAATTGGCTGCTGACCTTCCCCGAGCGCACCTCGTCACTCTCCCGGGCGTCGGCCACCTCCCACCGGAAGAGGCGCCTCGGCGTTCTGTTGCTCCTGTCCTGGACTTCCTCGGTTCCCTGTGTAGCAGTCCTGAAGGAAGAGTTCCCGAGCTAGCGTAAATAGCATCTTGGCCCCAGCGCTCAACGATCCCGACAGGCTTCCCGATACCTTTGATCTACCAGCGGCTCGCGCGTGGTGTGGTACGACTACCTCCTCTGTCGGGACATCCAAGCGATATGCCCGTAACTGCATCTGTAGCGTCCACCCCCAGTTTTGATCGTCCATTTCTAGAGATTGCAGTACTCCGAAACGGATGGCTCTGAATGGGCCAAGGTCCCGAAACCGAATTCCATAGAGGAGTCTGGCTCCAACTCGGATCAACGCGTTTCCTAGTCGGGCATGGATGGGGATCGTACTCCTCCCATTTGCTTCCGACGGGCTTCGGACTCCGACTACGAATTGGGCTCGGCCAACCCGGATTGGCTCTACGAGATCGACGATGGCAGCAGGATCGTCACTTTGGTCCCCATCCATGAAAACTATTACGTCGGGTGGCCGGTTGGTCGCAAGGTGTTCCATTCCGGCCAGGCAGGCGGCACCATAACCGCGTTTGGATTCCAAGACGACCTCCGCACCCCCGGCTCTAGCCACCCTTGCCGTATCGTCGACTGAGCCGTTGTCGACGACTACAATTCGAGCGACGCCCACGCCCCGGAGTCCCTCGAGAACATCCGGTAAGGCTGCTTCTTCGTTCAAGGCCGGGATCAGGATGGCTACCCGAAGTTCCGGGGCCGGACCAAGTGCCGGATCCGAAGATATCTCCCCGGAGATAAGCTCTCGGAAGTCAGGAAGTGACAACGGGCTTCCGCAACTCAACACCCGGTTCTCCGCGAACTATCAGAGCTGTCCGGAACTCAGCCAAGGCAAGCCAAGCATATCCTGACCCGAATAGCACGACGAACGGGAGGCTTCCCCACAGGCCCTGCTGAAATGCTACGACCCCACAGGCCACCATCCAAAACGTTAGCACTAGCTTGGTGAATGTATCTGTTGGAACTCTCGGACTCGCATACCGAACGTTACCTTCTCCCAGCTTGGGCGTGCGCTGGAACGGATCCTTTGCCTTTCCGGTCGCTCCCCTTACCACTGCTCGTGAAACCGTTGCACTCAACCCAATCCCAAGGGCAAGAGTCACGGCAGCGGTTGGGATTAAATGCATCCATGGACGTCCTCGACAACGACCGGCCGCGGAGAAGAAGACAAGAAATGACAGAGCCGCTCCAACAAAAACGACAAGGTCGAGCACAAGCCACCCTTCAAGTCCAAGGGTCCTTCGTGCCAGCGCTGAAGGAACTATGAGGATTCCCAACAGGAGGGTTAGCGGATACGCCAGATAGCCTAGGAGATGAATGACTGCTTCCCGTTTGACTCCCACTGACCAAGGTCCGCGAAGGAGGCGCGGGAGTAGTTTTCGAGCGGTCTGGATCCCGCCCTGTGCCCAGCGTTTCTGTTGCAGTTCCAGATCTCTTACCGTACCGGGCAGCTCAGCAGGAACACCAACGAACGGTCGGAAGACAAAACGCCATCCCGCCATTTGAGCTCTGTAACTCAAATCAAGGTCCTCCGTCAAGGTATCCGAAGACCATCCACCTGCGTCATCGAGAGCATTGCGACGCCACATTCCCGCGGTCCCGTTGAAGCTCATAAATCGTCCTGTTGCCCAGCGTCCTCTCTGCTCAAAAAAGAAATGAGCATCCAGGAGTTGGGCCTGGCAACGGGTGAGTTGTGAATCCCCCTCGTTGATATGGTCCCACCGTGCCTGCACCATCCCTACCTGAGGATCCATGAACGGGCCCAGGAGTCGATGGATCAGATTCGGTCCTGGAACGAAGTCGGCATCCAAGATGAGAATGAAGTCCCCCGTCGCCTTCTTGAGGCCTTGGGCGAGTGCCCCAGCCTTAAACCCCTCTCTCGATTCTCTGGGGAGGTAGTGGATTCTAAGTCCTCGTTCCCGCCAATAGTCGACCCGTGTTTCCGCCTGAACGGAGGTGCGATCATTTGAATCGTCCAGGACCTGAATTTCAAGAAGGTCAGAAGGATACCGCAGTTTAGCGGCAGCATCGATGAGCCTTTTGACGACGCTTTCCTCGTTGTAAACAGGAAGCTGTACCGTGACTCTGGGGAGCTCCTTGCCCCACCGCTCTTCCTCGGGCCTCTCTCTCCCGGCAGTGAGGATCAGGTATATTCGATGAAACGAAAACGGGACGAGAAGGACGAGAGTGCCTCCAGCGACGACCAATACCGACACTGCCAGCCAGTCAGGTATCATTAAGGTCCCGAAATCCTTTGCATTTAATCAACGGAAGCACTGGATACCTAGGATAACTGGAGTCCTCGAAACACTTTCGACAGAGAAGGAAGTGACCACCCCTGTCTGTGGTTACGACTTGGCAGTGGGCACACCGTGGACACAATCCGGTCGGTACAATTTCATCGTTCATGGTGTTCCCCGAGTGCTGCCGGGACGGATGTCCGCTCACTCCCAAGGTGCGGTTCACAACCCGTTCCAGAAACCCTCGTGCGGACCATTGCGTTCCCTAGAAGCCCCTCAAAGGTCTTCCCTTATCAGATCATCTCTGAGGTGATTGGGATCTCGTGAGCCCTCACATCCGGTGAGGGCCACGGGATCTCATCTGGATCCCATGCCCTCCCAAGACAGGACGATTGTCCCGAAGCTGTTGTTTCCCTCTACGTACCGGTGGGCCTCAGCTGCCTCACTCGCGGGAAACACGCGGTCGAGAACGGGGGCCAAGCGGCCCGACGCAAATAGTGGCATGACAGTGCGTTCGAATTCACGTGCAAGAACAGCTTTCTCCTCGGGCGGACGAGCTCGAAGCACGGTTCCAATGAGAGACGCTCTTCGCACCATCAACTGGCGAAGGTCAACAAGTCCAGTGCTGCCGCTCGGAACACCGACAATCATCCACCGGGCTCCGGAGGCCAGAATCTGCAAATTACCCTCGAGGTAGGTCGCTCCAACGAGATCCAGTACCACGTCCACCCTCTGGCCATCCAGACGGTCGGCCACTTGCTGAGCCCAATCTCCTTCATCCCCCACCAGAACCCCCTCATCAAGCCCCATCTGCTTCGCTCGCCACAACTTTTCCCTGGTCCGCGAAGTCCCGATTGTGAGTGCGCCAATGGTGCGGGCGAGCTGCAGGCCAGCCGTTCCCACCCCACTCCCCACTGCATGGATCAAGACCACTTCTCCACTACGTAGACCTGCCTGCCTGAATAGCGCATCCCATGCCGTCATAAAGACCTCTGGGACAGCTCCAGCCGCTTCCATGGCCATTCCTTCCGGGACCCCTATCGTCTCACGTTCGGAGACCACTACCCGCTCGGCATATCCACCTCCACCAAGAACACCCATAACACGCTCGCCCACTGCCCTGAGGCCGCAATCCTTTCCGAGTGATTCGATCACGCCGGCGTACTCAAGTCCGGGGATATCCGATGAGAACCCTCTAG
Source organism: Gemmatimonadales bacterium UBA6960 (assembly GCA_963579625.1). Lineage (GTDB taxonomy): Bacteria > Gemmatimonadota > Gemmatimonadetes > Longimicrobiales > Gaopeijiaceae > JAAXGI01. The sequence goes on along the minus strand of CAUZHN010000034.1, from coordinate 5,163 downwards.
GGGCTGGGTATTGCCCGCGGCGCTGAAGGAGATCGGCCCTGTTCACCCCTGAGTAAAGAACGCGAACTTCAACCTCGCCTGGCCCCGGTTCGGGATCCGGTCGCTTACCCAGTTGAAGTACATCCGGGTCGCCATGCCTGACGATCTCGACAACCTTCATTGGAACCTCTCCTTTCCCACCGTTCGAGTTGGTGGGTTTCGAAGCGTAACCCGTATGTCTATTTTCTCCAGCATGGTTGAGCCGGCACCCTTTCCGATCGTCCTCGATCGACCTCTCATCTTCCTGGACCTGGAAACCACGGGTCTCAGCATTGGAAAGGACCGGATCATCGAGATCGCTATTATCCGTCTCTCTCCCAACGGCGACGTAACCGAGCGAGTACGGCGGTTTAATCCTGAAATGCCCATTCCTCTGGAAGCCACGGCCATCCATGGTATCACCGATGAAGATGTAGCTAATGAGCCTCCCTTTTCCACTCGAGCAAGGAGCCTCCTTCAGCTCCTCAAACCCTGTGATCTAGCTGGTTTCAACATCCGCAGATTCGATTTGCCCATGCTTTTCTCAGAGTTCCGGAGATCCGCGCTTTCCTTCAACCAAGGGGATAGGAAGATCATCGATATTCAGATGATCTTCCACCGGGAGGAACCCCGAGATCTGGCCGCAGCCGTCCAATTCTACCTCCATCGCGAGCTTGAGGATGCCCACTCGGCATTAGCAGACATTAGAGCGACAGCCGCTATCCTTACTACTCAGCTGAACCAATACCCCCACCTGCCAAGAGATCTGGAAAATCTGAATCAATACTGCGATGACATTCGGCCCTTCGAGACCGAGGTGGACCGATGGTTTCTGACCACCCAGGATCACGGCCGGATCTTTCGGTTTGGCAAACGGAAGGACCGTCCTCTCGCTGAGGTGGTTTCGAATGACCGCAAATATCTCAACTGGATACTCTCAAAGGATGATATAGATGAGGGCGTGAAGGACGTGGTACGCTCAGCGTTGGAGGAAGCCCCAGACTAGAGGCGATAGGGACCAGTTGACCTCCGCTCCACAAGAGCGATCCTTCATCTACAGGAGGTGGAGGGGTGCAGGGATGGTCCTTCCACCGTATTCTCATTCGCTGACTTGTGAAAGCCCTTTCGGGATCCTCTCCACGGTGACCGATTGCGGCGGACCCACGTGCTCACCGAACCCGCCGCTGGAGGCCCTATGCTCAACGGACTTCTCTACGCTCATTCAGGGCTCCGATACCTGGTGCTCCTCGCGGGGGTTGTGGCCCTCGGATATTCGCTCTTCGCTGTGTTGACCGCGAGACCTTACGACAGAGGGATGCACAGGGTGGCAGGAGCATTCGCAGGCCTGCTTCACCTGCAGATCTTGCTAGGATTCTTCGTCGTTGTATCGGGACGTTTTTACCCCCAGCTGATCGGACACATCTTCATGATGCTAGCGGCAGCCACTGCCGCTCAGGTTCCACTTTCGGTGTTGCGGCGAAGACCACCCGAAGAGAGACGACCGATGCCTCACCTTATCGGAACCGCTGTTGCCCTGCTCCTGATCTGGGGCGCCCTAGGGGCAATCCAGCGAGGCCTCTTCGGCAGTTCATTCTGAGCATCGGCCTCGAAGCTGGCCCTCAGTCTCCCAAGGGGGCCAGCTGATGACCAAAAGCGAGGCTGGATCCCCGACACGTTGGTCGCCCACATGCCGGGACCGATGGCTCTCATAATGGGAGGTGGGGACGCGCGGGCGGCCTACCAGGTCGGATTTCTTAAGGCCCTCGTTCGGAGTAGCCCAAGCTCAAGTCAACACAGTTCTAAGCGAAAAAGGTGACCAAGAAGTATCGGTCCGGTACAAAGGACACCACCGAGGGGCCGATTCTCAGAGCGCTCATGGCGCTGGCCGTGCCCATTGTAGCCACAAATATCTTTCAAACACTCTACCAACTGATAGATACGTTCTGGGTGGGCCGCCTGGGCGCCGGTGCGGTAGCTGCCGTCTCGCTCTCATTTCCAATCCTGTTCTTCATGATTTCAGCTGGAGGAGGCCTAGCGGTCGCCGGCGCCATTCTCGTAGCCCAGACTTTTGGCACCGGTGACGAAGAAGCTGTCGATCACGCCGCGGGACAAACCCTTCTGGCAGTAGTAATCGTGTCGGCTGTCCTCTCAGTCGCGGGCTTCATTCTATCTGAACCTCTCATGGCTCTCTTTCGAGCGGAACCTGCGGTCAGAGAGATGGCCGTAGGCTATCTAGAGATCTCCTTTCTAGGGCTCGTGGCTGTCTTTATGTATTTCGTATTCCACGCCCTTCTCCGTGGAGTGGGCGATGTCAAAACGCCCATGACCATTGCCGCTGGCACGGTGGTTCTTAACTTTTTCTTGGACCCCCTCCTGATCCTCGGGTATGGACCAGTCCCTGCCATGGGTGTCGCCGGTGCCGCCTGGGCAACGATTAGTGCCCAGGGCCTAGCCGGGGTCGTTGGTATGGGGATCCTCTTCAGCGGCCGCTACGGAATACACCTAAGGGTACGGCACTTCAGGCCGGCCAGGGGCATCCTTCTGAAGATCCTCCGGCTGGGGATTCCCTCCTCAATTGAGCAGTCGACACGGGCCCTCGGGATCGCGGTCATGATGCTCCTCGTTGCGGGATTCGGAACGACCGTGATCGCCTCGTATGGCATCGGTACTCGGATTCTCTCGTTTATTATCATCCCCGCTATGGGTCTCTCCGTGGCCACGACGACTGTTGTGGGTCAGAATGTGGGGGCCCGGAAAAATGACCGCGCGACCGTTGCGGCGCGTATGGCAATGACCGCAGGCTTCGTGGCGCTTACCGCCGCCGGAGGCCTCCTCTTCCTCTTCGCGGCACCAGTAATCAGAGCCTTCGTCCCTAACGAGCCGGAGGTTATCCAGATCGGGGCCCATTTCATCCGCATCATGGGCCCGGCCTTCGGGTTCTTCGGCATTCAGATGGTAATGAGTGGTGCCCTGGCTGGAGCGGGAAACACCATGGCCGCGATGAGCCTGTCGATCATTGCCTTCTGGGTTCTCCGCTTCCCTATAGCCTGGATCCTGTCGATCGCCGTTCCCCTTGGTCCAGATGGCATCTTCTGGGCCTTCCCGATCTCAAATGTGCTTTCGGCGGTCATTGCCCTCACCTGGTTCCTTCGCGGGACGTGGATACGCCGGATCGTCGATGAGGAACCGAATGTCTAAAGAGGCGGTTTGCGATGAGGCCCAAGTGCAGGAGGGGGGAATGGGAGTGCTGGGGTTGCGAAGATCGAAAAGTGGCAGTGCCTAACACCTCGCACTGGTACCCGCCCCCAATGATGCAGACAAAGAGGGCAAGCAGGATTGGTCTTACCCCCTCGTTGGGGCTGACCGACCCTGTCCCTAGATTTTTGGCAGACTCTACGAATCCGGGGTCCTACGAGGCGAAAACTTCGTCACTTTAGTGATTGATCTTAAAATAGTGTCCTACATGAATTATGGTGCCCGGCTTCGAACCGAGCACCTTCCTGCTGCGGAATCAGGATGACGCGGCGTACAAGGTTGCCTGGAAGGCCATGGAGGACCGTTACGGCTGGCTCACCAACGGATTACTGACACTTGCGGTGCAAGAATACCATCCCCGACGAGTCCCGTCCTTATTTCCGACCATTCCGAAACCGCTCTCAATCCCGCGTCTCTCACTGCTCATAGCATAGGGATATCACAACCTCACCTCCACCCTCATCCGAGTTGCCCGCGTCGACCGCGACACCCTGACCCTCAAGCAGCTTTCTAGCCTGGAATAGGCCCAACCCCAGCGCGTCCGACTCAGTGGTCCAGAATGGCTCGAACGCCTTCAGGAGGGCTTCCTCGCTGAAGCCTGGACCCTGATCTCGAATCCGAATCTCAGGCTGGTTCTCTTTCTCCTTTACAGTCACCTCAACCGTCTGGCCACCGCTGAAATGGCCTGCATTCGCCAGAATGAGAAAGAGGGCATCCTTGAAGCGCTCAGGGGCCAAAACTACATGAACGGGCTTGTTCGGACCTATGAACTTTATGTTCGTTCCCGTTTCGAGGGTGTACTCCCGGGTGACTCCTAGGATCACCGAGATCAAATTCTCACGATCCGCTGCACTTTCTGTCTCTACCTGAGCGTGGAAGGCAAGGTCGCGCAGAGCATCTACGGCATCCTCGACTGCGCCGCGAGTATCTCCTTTCCGCAGGCTGTCTTCGAGCGGACTAAGTACCGCTGTTCCAAGATATCGGGCCATACCGTTCAGGACCAAATCACCCGGATCCTCTTCCGCCCTATCCTGCCCGGCAGTCATAGATGCCCGTTGATCGACCGGCTCAGGAGGTGACCCACGAGGACGGCGGAACGCGAGGTACACAGATAGTCCCGCAAAGAGGCCGGCCAAGACCCACGCGATCATTTCCATCGGTTCCCCTCTCCACAACTCCGATCCAAATGTGCTCGTCAGAGCTTGCTCTAGCTTTCAGATGACGGGATCACTGCCACTTCCTCGGCGTACTCCTTTGGGCTGGACCCGGCGCCCAACCTCCTGCAATCATCCCTTCTCGTCAATCAGGAACGTACTACGCTCCAAGCCCTAACCCAACGCCGGGCATGTAAGGAAGTCGTTCGGAGAGATCGCTGAGGCATCTCCGCTAAGCATACGATAGCCTATCTGGCCCACACCGACTTTCCTACAGAGCCCCCGAATAGATCCGATGCAAACCCCGCCTCATCTAGCCATGGACGGAGTTGAGCACGAGTTTTAGGGCCAGTCCGAGATGGGGGTGCCGCTATTGAAACGCTTGATTCCTCGAAGGATGACGATGAGTACCTAGACGGGAGGGACGCCTGCTTATCATTCTCTCACGTAGTATCCGCAGAAATCGCGAGAGAGAATCAAATGTCTCACTCCATCACTAACCGCCTCAATTCTTCGAACAAGTTCTGGACAACACGGACACGGACGCGGACTTCGGTAACTTTAGGATGAGATCAAACTCTGGCACCGCGTCCTTTTTCACTAGCCATTGTCACTCGCCTCCTCCCGACCTGGCTCCTCAAGCTCCCAACGACACTTTTCACCACCCCGCGCTCCGCAACTGACGTGGATCACTTGAGTAGGAGCGGATCCGTACACATCAACCACGGCCTGCGAG